>JAJRYZ010000012.1 GCA_024275515.1 Spirochaetota bacterium | reverse complement strand
GGTAGCGCCGCGCGGTACTGGGCCTACGTTACGCAGTTGGTGAATGAAGAGAACCGCGGCATGTCGGTCTCCGAACCCGTGTCGGTACTTCAGGCGATGGGTCGAAAAGCCGGTTTCATACCCGCCGCCGCGAGACTCGCCGATCCGGAACGGAGAATGCCGCTTCAGATATATCTATCGGAATCCGACCAGACCCTCGAATCGCTCACCGAGCATGTTCGAAAGGAAGTGGGCCGTTCGGGTCGGTGCATCGTGGTCGTGAGCGAAGGGTTCGACGTCGGGCGTCTGGGGGAGGAACGCGACGGATTCGGTCACATCGAGTACGGCGCCAGTCGAACGACCGTGGCGCAGGTCGTCGTGAATCACCTCAACGACGTCGGCGTCGGCGCGCGAGGCCGGGTGACCGGGCAGGTGCCGGGGGTTCTTCAACGGTCGACGTCGATCTTCGCTTCGGTCGTCGACATGGACGAGGCGTACGAGGTGGGACGAAAGGCCGTGGAAATCGCGATGACGCGGCAATCGGGATTGATGGCGACGATCCTTCGTCGGCCGGGAGAGGAGTACAGACCGCGGTACGAGTCGGTTCCGCTGGAGCGCGTCGCCGGTTCGGAGCGGCGGCTTCCCGCGGAATGGATATCGCCGTCGGGTATCGATGTGACCGACGAGTTCGTCGCCTATGCCCGTCCCCTCATCGGCCGGCGTTGGCCGCGCATCGAGCTCGAAGCCGGTTTGCAGCGCTTCGCCCGGTTCGATCTTCGCTTCGAGGATCGACGTCTTCCGCGCTATGTTCCGCTGAGATTCAGATAGGCCGCTATGATTCGACGCGAAGCGTGATGGTTGCGCTTCTTTTTATCCATCCGCGTCGTCGGATACCGTCGCCTTGGTCGATCCGGTGGAAATCCCGCCGTCGACGAGGAGCGTCTGTCCGGTCACGTATTCGCTCGCGTCCGAAGCAAGAAAAACCACCGCGCCGTCGAGGTCTCTCGGCCGTCCGGGGCGTCGCGCCGGTATGCGATCGGTGATATAGGCGAGCCACTCGACGTTCTCATAGAGCACTTTGTTCTGTTCGGTCTTGAACCACCCCGGGGCGAGACAGTTGACCGTCACGCCGTGTCGGCTCCATTCATCCGCGAGACTCATCGTCAACTGTTTCACGCCTCCCCGACTTGCGCAGTACGGCGCGATTCCTGCCATCCCGAAAACCGACGTCACCGAACCGATATTGATGATCCGTCCGTATCCGCGTTCGATCATCTGCGGTGCGAAGGCGATCGAAACGAAAAACATCCCTTTGAGGTTCGTGTCGACGACGGTATCCCATTCATCCCAGCCGAACTCGATCGCTGGTTTGCGAATATTGCACCCGGCGTTGTTCACGAGGATGTCGATGTGGCCGTACGCGTCGAGCGCGACGTCGAGGAGCGCTCGTATGCTCTTCTCGTCGCGAACGTCGAGTTCCGCAGGAACGACTCGTCGACCGGTCGCTTGGATTTCGTTTTGGAACTCGCCGAGGGAGCGGAGAGTGCGGCTGGTGATGAGAAGGTCCGCCCCGGCCGCGGCGAGCGCGCGCGCCATGTATTGGCCGAGACCCCTGCTCGCGCCGGTGACGAGGGCCGTCTTTCCGGTCAGGTCGAATAGGCTGATACTCATGTGCGAAGTATAACCCGAAAGGAGCGTCTCGCGAAAAGCGGTTCGGGCTTCGAAGCGGGCGGCGCCGGCGTGGACGAGCGCGTCGCCCGGAACGATCTTCACTCGTAGCGCCGTACGGCTTTTTCGTCGCCGGCCGATGTGGTATCTTGTCGACTTGAGGAGGAGAAAATGAGTGTGAAAAGAAAGGTTCTTTTCGTCACGTTAATACTACTCTCGACCTTGCTCGCCGCCGACGGACCGGAGACGGGGTTGCCGACGGATGTAAGCGCGTTTGTAGACCAGTCGGTCGATTTCGCCATCGCGTCTTTTTCCGCGGCGTCGGGTGAATACGGTACAATGATCGTAGAGCCGTTCTCGACAAATGGAACGCGAACTTCGCTTGGGGAACTGCTCGCCGTAAGCATCGCGACCCGGCTGGCGAACGTCGATGCGCCCGACATTACCGTTTTCGACGCGGCGTTCTACGATTCGGAGGCGACGCCGCCCGTGCCGATCGAGTTTGTTCTCACCGGGAGTGTGTTCGCGGTCGAGGACGCGGTGATAGTCGTACTCCAATTCCTCGACGCGGAGACGCGCGAGGTGCTTCGCGGAATGGAGAGCGGATTCGGGATGAGTCCTTGGGTCGAGTCGCTCCTCGCGGTATCGATCGGCGCGGTCGCCTCCTTCGGCGACAGGCTTGAGCCGGATTCGATCGATAATCCCTACGTGCTTTCGACCGGTGAAACCGTGGAAGATCGTGATCTTTCACCGGAAGGGGATGAGGATTGGTACTTGTACGAAGTCGTCGGTCTTGACGGGCAGGGTCTTTTTACCGTCGGAACGACCGGCGACACCGACACCTATATCGAAGTGTACGGTCCCGACACTCCGGACGCTTTCCTCGCGGAGAACGACGATGCCGAAGACGCCAATGCGCGGGTGACAGTCCTCGTCGAGCCCGGCCAGGTGTTGTGGGTGCGGGTTTCCGGCTACGATCCGAGCGTCACGGGCGCCTATTCGCTCTATTCCACGCTTGAGCCGTTCGAAGGCGACCCGCTCGAGCCTAACGACAGCATGGAAGACGCGGTCAAGATCGAAGTAAACGGCGACCCGATCGCCACTATGCTGATGCCTGGAAGCGACGAAGACTGGTTCTACTTCGATCTTACGCGCCCACCGGGACCGGAAACGGTCGTCAGCATCGAGACGACCGGAGCGCTCGATACACATCTTGAATTCTATAACGAGAGCGGTGCGTTGCTTTTGGAGAACGACGACGGAGGAGAAGGGTCGAACGGTCGGATCGACGTTTTTCTCGAAGAGAGCGGCCGGTATTACGTCAAGGTCCGCCACTACGACGCTTCCGATCAGGGCGACTATGAGCTGAGCGTTCGTCTGATACAGGCATCGCCGGATCAGTGGGAGCCGGACAATACAAAGGCGGAAGCCGGCGATATCGAGGTGGACGGCGACCGGCAGATTAGAAACTTCACCCCCGCCGATGAACTCGACTGGGTGACCTTTACCGTGCAAACGACGCGGACGGTGGAGATTCGAACGACCGGCGATATCGATACCTATATCACGCTATACGATCGGCTCGGCAACGTCGTCGCCGAGGACGACGACTCCGGCGGCAACTACAACGCCCGGATCGAACGCGTCCTGCAGCGCGGCGTATACTATATCGAAGTGCGACAGGTCGAAGGCGACAGCGTCTTCGGCGGAGAATACGGTCTGAGCGTTCAGACTTATTGACCGATCAGCGCCCGAACGTGACATTGGCCGCCCGACGGACGATTCCCCCTGCGGCTCACCCCGCAGGGGAGTCGTTCGGCGTTTCGCCGGTGACGTCGGATGTTACGGCGGCAACCGGGAGCGTCGCGGTCGCCCGAACCGCGCAACGCGGCATTCAGTCTATCGTCACGATTTTATCGGGTGATTCTTCCCTCAGATAGATCTCCGCGTACCTGCCCGAATGGGGAACGGTCGTGTCTCCCGGCATGTACCGGCCGGCAAAGAAGAAGAGAATGTCCTGCATGTCGTCGCGCGATCCGATTACCGAATAACGATAATAGCAATCGTACCGTTCGAGCAACGCGCGCCTTTCCGCGTCCTCTTCGAGTTCCGGATCGGTAAGCCTGCGCAGGCGACTTCGCAACCCTCCGTACCAAACCCGCGAGACCCTTATCAGATTGAGCTTTTTGTGGTCGTCCATGTAGTAGAGTTCGAATATGCCGGCCTGAGCGGGAACCGAATTGATAATGGTGAACTTGTCTGCTTTCGTGATTCGCGACCAGCGCAGAGTATAGTAGGCGATATCGTTGTCGATGAGCTTGGTAACGATCGGGTCGGCGGCGATGAGGGCCTCCTGTTTCACACGCGAACAGACGGATCAACCATAACCGCGCGGGCGCCGACCCGTCAACGGGACGAGCCGCCTCTGCCCGTCTTTCCGCTACATCAAACGAAGCGTGGTGATACAGGTGTTGCTGTCCTCGTTTGTTTCGATGACGCCTGCGACACTTTTCCCCTTCGCTTCGAGAGTAAGGTTTATCGTCAGCCCGCGTGGAAGCCACAGTTCGATGAATCCGTTATCCATGGTCGTGAACGTGCCGTCGACCACAACGGTCCCGTCGGCGGTGGCGCCGTGTACTTTGACCGGGACGTCGACGAGTTCTCCCTGACAACCGGACATGTAATGGATCTCGCACGTGTGGGTTCTGTTGATGTACGGGGCGATCGCGATTACCATCTGCGATTCGGGCAACGGAATCTCGACCGCGTCTCCGCCCGAAAAAGTAAAACCGACTTTTCTCTGATCGACGAACGATGTGACGCCTTTTTCGCCGGGTCCCCACTCGTTGGCGACCGACAACGCCGCCTTGGCGTCGAGACCGCGCACCTTCGCTGCCGAAGGTCGTTTACTGCGCGCGGTGTCGAATATGGATTCGCTCTCGACTTTTTTTACCCGACCGGAACAGCCGACGAGAAGCGCCGATGCGAGCGCGAGAACGGCGATCGTCGCTATGAATATGCTTCGAGGAATTTTCATACGGGGAGCTTACCATATCCCAGAGAGTATGTCAAGATTGCGAAGTGTCGAATCAGG
>JAJRYZ010000231.1 GCA_024275515.1 Spirochaetota bacterium | reverse complement strand
AGGAACCTGAATCGAAACAGGTGAACTCCCTGATCGGTGAATCGGTAGCAGCCGTTCGCGTCGAGCGGAGTCGGATCGTGCCACGCGTAGACCGGCGACCGAACCAACGTGAACCTGAACCGTTCGCCCGTACCGTCGAACCCGAAACAGTCCGGCGACACGAGGCCGAATCCCGATTCGTCGACGGTCCAATCGAAAAAAGGGCGTTCGGCGCCGTCCTGCTCACGTTCCAGGAATCCGTCGGCGATTCCGTCCGTTCGCGCGGCTGCCGGCGAACGCGTAGGAACGACGAGCTTTGCGACACACAAACGCTCCGCCCAGATGAGCTCGAGCGACAGATCGACGAACGGCCGGTCGCGATAAACGTGAGCTCTCGCGGTCAATCGACTCGATCCGTATTCGGCCTCCGTGCAAATCGTCGCCCGAATCGGACCCGACTCCTCGATCGAGCTTCGTGTGACGACAAACCTGCCGAGTACCGGCCCGGCGAAACGGTCGATCCCGTGCGACCAGGTATCGCTTTTGTCTTCGACGACGACGAGAGAGCAGAGTTCTCCGGCAAAGCCGGTTCCTTCTTCCGCCTCCGCCTCCGCCGGATCGGAAACCACCATAAGCGAAGTTCCTTCGCCGGTTTCTATCCTGCAACGCGAATTGTGCGCCGCTTTCGCATCCACGCCGAGGTCGGTCGCGATCGCACCCGGGGCGCGCGAGCCGTCGAGTCTGAATGTTCGCACACCGCCCGGTGCGATTTCGCATTCCCACAAGAGCGCGCGCGGAGCTCCGATGATCGCCGATTGCCGTACGATCTGGTAACCGACTTCGTCTCCGGCTTCATCGAGGAGCGTTCCCGCGAACGGTTCGCGGGATCCGTGAGGATGAATCCACGGTTCGTGCACGATCGCGCCGTCATAGACCGATCCGGCGTGATTGAACACGACGACGCGCTGGAGCCGGTCGGACGAAAGAGAGACGAGGGTTTCGAAACACGCGCCGGCGGATACTTCGTCGGCCGCGGCGACCGCTCCACCGAGTTGGTGTCGCGCGTCTTCGTACGCTTCGGCGATGCTCGACCCGCCGAGCGTGTCGTGAAACTGATTGAAAAGAACGGATCGCAGACCGTCGTCGAGTCGGGCGCGCGATGCCGGCGCCGCGCGTTCGGCGCGAAGCAACGCGTATTCCGCGCGACGCGCCAGGCGCTTTACGTCCGCGACCACCGCATAACACCCGATGGCGTGCATTTGCAGCTCGCCGCGAACGATCGGAATGTGCTCGCGCGTGGAAGCCACCGCGTCGAAAAACCGGCGTGGCGTGGAAAACTTAAGACGATACGCGTCATTCGCCTCCGCGTGTCGCTCGATCCATGAGATGAGCTCATCGGTCGGGCCGCCGCCGTGATCGCCGACGCCGTAGAAGCACATGACGTGAGGAATCTCCGGCAAAGCAACTTGGAGCGCCGCGGCGATATTGGCTTCAAGCTCGGACGGCGTCGAGGCGTTGTAGCTGCGAGGAATTCGCCACGTGACGACCTCGGATTCGCCCGTTCGATCCTGCCACCGAAACAGACTCGACGGAAGGTGTTTTTCGTGCTCCATCGGCCTCATCATAACGTAGCAGTCGTACCCTGCTTCGGCCAGAATGGCCGGAAGCGATGCGGTATGGCCGAAACTGTCGACGTTGAAGCCGACGTCGACGCGTATCCCGAAGCGTTCGCGGAAATAGCGTCTTCCGACCTCGATCTGCTTTCGATAGGACCAGGCGGTCGGATGGTTGCAGTCGGGTTGAACGTACCAGCCGCCGACGACGTGCCACCTCCCTTCGGCGACATAAGCGCGAATACGCTCAAAGAGGGGCGGATCGTATCGTTCCACGATCTCGTGCACCCACACATCGCTGCGACAAAAAACGAAGTCGGGGTGTTTGTCGAGCAGGGCGACGGCGCTGCGGCAGGTCGAGAGCGCTTCGACCGCCCCCTCCCGCCAACTCCACTGCCACACGGGATCGATATGCGCCGAGCCGACCATATGAACGGTGATGCGTGTCTTCATTTCGCGATGCAGTATAACGGAAAAGCCGGGTCGTGAGGACCGCGCGACGCGCGCGTGAGGCCGTCGTGCGGGACGGACGTGCGCGTCCGCCCCGCTCAAACGGTCAGCCTCCGTAGCGCTCCTCGTAGTCTTCCCTGAGAGCTTCAACGACATTCGGGTCGGCAAGCGTGGTCACGTCGCCGAGCGCGCGACCTTCGGCGATGTCCCTGAGCAATCGGCGCATGATCTTCCCGCTTCGCGTTTTTGGCAGGTCGCCGGAGAAGAGAATCTCTTCCGGACGCGCGAGAGCTCCGATCTTCTCGACCACGTGCGCTTTCAGCTCGTCGAGCAACGCGGACGACATCCTCTGATTCGCTTTGAGAGTGACGAACGCGACGATCGCCTGACCTTTCAGGTCGTGCTTCCGGCCGACAACCGCCGCTTCGGCGACCGCCGGGTGATCGACCAGCGCGGATTCGACCTCCATCGTCCCGATCCTGTGTCCCGAAACGTTGAGCACATCGTCGACTCGTCCGAGAATCATGATATTTCCGTTCTCGTCGCGTTTCGCCCCGTCACCCGGGAAGTAGGTCTTTTTGTCCCACTTGGAAAAGTAGATGTCGACGTAGCGCTGATCGTCGCCCCAAATGGTTCTGAGCATCGACGGCCACGGATGCGTGATCGCGAGTAGTCCGCTCCCCGTTTTTATCTCGTTTCCGGCCTCATCGAGAATGGTCGCGAGTACTCCCGGGAGTGGTTCTCCGGCGAATCCCGGTTTTAGCGTCGACACCCCCGGGAGCGCGCTGATCATGATCGATCCGGTCTCAGTTTGCCACCAGGTGTCGACTATCGGGCAACGTTTGGCGCCGATATGCTCGTGGTACCACATCCAGGCTTCCGGATTGATCGGTTCGCCGACGCTCCCGAGAAGCCTGAGGCTCGAAAGATCGTGCTTCGCCGGGTATTCGTCCCCCCACTTCATAAACGCCCGGATCGCCGTCGGCGCGGTGTAGAAAACCGTTACGTGATGGTTTTCGACCATTTCCCAGAACCGATCCTTGTCCGGATAGTTCGGCGCGCCTTCGTACATCAACACCGTCGCTCCGTTCATGAGCGGACCGTAGACGATGTAGCTGTGCCCGGTTACCCACCCAACATCGGCGGTACACCAGAAGATGTCGCTTTCCTTGAGATCGAATACGTACTTCGTCGTCGAATAGGCGCCCACCGCGTAGCCGCCGGTGGTGTGCACGATGCCTTTCGGTTGTCCCGTCGTGCCTGACGTGTAGAGAATATAGAGCGGGTCTTCCGCATCCATGGGCTCGGCCGGACAATCGGCGCTCTGGTGATCCATCAGGCGGTGGTACCAATGATCTCTTCCTTCCATGAAGTGCAGCAGTTGGTGCTCGCCCGGGATGTTATTGACGATAACGACGTGCTCAATCGACGGGCACTTCTCCAACGCGCGATCGGCGTTGTGTTTGAGCGCGATGACCTGTCCGCGCCGCCATCCGCCGTCCGCGGTAATCAGCACCCTGCACCGGGCGTCGTTGATTCGGTCGGCGAGGGAGTCCGGCGAGAACCCGCCGAACACGACGCTATGGATCGCTCCGATTCGCGCGCAGGCGAGCATGGCGATTGCCGCTTCCGGGAGCATCGGCATATATATCGCAACACGGTCGCCCTTTCCCACGCCGAGGCCCTTCAGGCAGTTGCCGAATTGACGAACCTCCCGATCGAGCTGTCCGTAGGTGTAGGTCCTCCTCCGCCCGTTTTCGGCTTCCCAGATAATCGCCGCTTTGTTTCGGCGAGGTCCCGCAAGATGCCGGTCGAGACAGTTGTAGGCGACGTTTATCTTGCCCCCGTCAAACCATTTGACGTGAGGCGGATCCCATTCGAGCGTTCTCGTCCACGGCTCAAACCAGTCCAGTTCGCGCGCTTCGGTCTCCCAGTAGGCGACCGGATCGGAAGCCGCTCTCTCGTAAATCGAACGGTCCTTGACGACCGCGTCTTTCGTGAACTCCGGTTTCGGTGGAAATGTACGGATTTCGTTCAAGAGATTCTCGAATCCTACTTGGTCTTTCTCGCTCATGAGTTCCTCCTCTCGCAGTGAAGAAATCGGGTGAACGCATGCATCACGTCCACTCATCATGCAAGATTACCGTACTGATAAGAAATGTCAAAGCGGTGCGGCAATTCCCGCGATGTCGGGGAACGGGAGATTGCTCCGGGCAGATGGGGCCGGATGCTACGCGCCGGTCCGATCCGGATCGCGCGAACCGGGCGGATTCCGTGCGCGTGTGGAGTCGGTGTCGACGAAAGCATCGTTGCCTGCGCCGTCGACAGTGCGCGAACAACGGTTCTCTCACATAGGTTTCCGGGACATCATGTTGCGAATCGCGGCCCGGACCGACCGCATGGACCTGGACACGATCGCGTCGACACATATTATAGGGAAACCACTATATTACAGCGAGGTGCTCATGGCCAAGGTTACGGTGGACGCCGGGATATGCGGATTCACGACGACTATCACGACTACGTCGGACGACGGTTCGATCGTCGCGATTTCGTACGAGTCGGAGTGTCCGCACGTGATAAAGGCGAAAGACGAGCTTACGAACGTCGACGCGTACGAGGAACTGTTCAGGAAGCCGGCGGAGACCGCCGTCTATCAGGCGCTCGCCAAACATCTCCCACACGTGACATGTCCGCTCTACTCCGGTTTCCTGAAAGCCGTCGAGGTGGCCGCAGGAATGGCGTTGCCGAAAGATGTGTCGATGACCATCGAGAAGTAGAACGGCTCGACACGGTTCAGCCGCCATTCGGCTCCGTGTGCGATCATGGCCGGACGTTCTGACAGACGGGACACAGACAGGTCAGGTGGCCGGCGATTCTGACCCTTTGCACCACGCCGCCGCATGAGGGGCATCCCGACTCGACCCGTGCGCTCCCCATCGCCGCCTCGTACTTTCCCGGCACGCCGTGGATGTCGGAGAATCCGGTTTTTCCGCCTTCCGCGATTCTCGAGTCGATGACCGTGCAGATCGATTCGAAGAGACTACGCATCTCGTTTTCGGAAAGATCGCGCACTTTGCGCGCGGGATGAATTCGGGCCCGGAATGCGGCGTCCTGGAACGTATCGTTTCCGATTCCTACGACGGGCGAATGCGCCCCGACAAGCATCGACTTGATTTGCGTGTTCCGCCGCGATAGGGCGGAAATGAAGTTTCGTGCGGTGAACAGCGGCTCGAGCGGCGAGATGCCTCGCTGGAAATCGCGGGTGTAAATGAGGCAGGTTTTCATCGACGGCTCGTCGGGAATGAACTGAAGGATCCCTCTCCCGGCGAGCTCAATCCGCACGGTCGAGCCCTCCTTAAAACCGAGCGTAACGACATTCGCCGTCTTCGTGGCGGTTTTCGGCTTCGGGCCGGAGGGCGAGTAGACGATTGAGCCGCCCGCCTCAGGCGCGGTAACGAGATGACACACCGCGCTCGCGTAACAGTCGACGATCATCGTGAATCCCCTCGACCGGATTCCGGTTATCTGTGCGCCTTCGAGTCCCCGGAAATCGTCGAGACGGTTGTTGACACGCCCGGCGGCGCGCATCCGGTCGGTGAACTGAGCCGAGACCGACGCGATTCGCCTGCCTACAATCGTGTCGCGAAGTTGATTTGCCCAGATCTTGATTTCAGGCAGTTCTATGCTGATCACTGCACGCCTCATCGTCGTACTCATCGCTATTCCTCGATTGCATCGATGATGAGTCTGATCAACTCGCAACGGCAATGCCCGGAATGTTGCCGAACACCGGTTTCCCGGCGCTGTAGGCCATGAGCTTCGCGTCGGGATCGATTCCGCGAATCCATTCCGCCGCGATCACTCCTCGCCGGACGACGAGCACACGGTAGCCCATATCGCCGAGAAGACGGTCGATCCATTCGCCGGCCGACGCGAGACGCTTGGAGTCGAACCCCGGCGCGGCCGGCGCATCGCGGTCCCATCGCACTCCCGGATATGTCGGTTCCATTCGCACCTCCGGTGACGATTGTACACATTCGTGCGGTTGTTCACCATAATCATGTCGGCCTGTGATGCGATGCGGCGGGGTTTCCGTTGCGGGACGACGCGGCGCGTGTAGCCGTCGCTCGACCTGGGCGAATCCGGGTCGGCCCGCCGACTCGGGCGCCGGCGTTGCTTTTCGCGCTATGCGGTCGGAGAACCGATCGCATCGGCAAGATTGCGCGCCATCATCGTCATCCCGTAGTCGGACGGATGGACGAGGTCCGCGGTCAATCCCGCCGGATCGGCGAGAATCTCGGGCCCTTTCAGGAGCACGGTGTTGGGGCCGCCGCGGGCGGCCGCGTTTTCTTCGAGTATTGCTCTGAACTCATCGGTGGTCGCCCGGTCGGGCTCCATCCGCGCGCCGGGGATCAGATCGCGAAAATGGGGGTAGATCGTTACGCAGAATATGCGCCGCGCGCGATCGGCGCCGGCAACGCGTTCGATCATGTAGCCGGTTCTGTCGCGAAACTCGTCGAGACCGAACCCCGCGCCGATCATATTGACCGAAAGCGCGAGTACGCCGACGTGCCAGTCGCCCCGGTCGGCGATGTGGTCCGCGAAAGCGGCTTCGGCGTGGCACGCGCCGCCCACCCCGAGGTTGATCAGATCGGCGCCGAGCAGGCGCGCGGTCTGATAGGCGTACGACAGGTGCGCGAGCGTTGCCGCGGCGCCGTGAGTAATCGATGTGCCGTAGGCAAGAAGCGTTCGGGACGGGCCGAACTCGGCCGGAGGCGGGGCGAGACCGTCTCCATCGATCGTGTGGTAGTAGAGGTTGCCGCCCCGCCCGGTAAACTGAAGCCGCCACACCGAGGGGTCGAACCGGCTCGAACCGCGCGCGGTTTTCGGGAGCTGTGAAAGCCGCTCCGGATACGCGAGTTCGAAGGTGGTCGGTTCCGGACCTATCGAGATCGGATCCGCCGCCGGGAAATCGCCCCACATCGGGAGCATTCGCACCGGTCCGCCGACGGCCGAGAGTGTTATCGCGATTCGATCGCCGGAGGTGACAAAGCGAATTTCGACGCAGTCGGGGTTGCGGACCCGTTCTTGCGCGTTCGGATTGAGCGCGGATCGCACCTCCTCGGGCACTCGCTGGAGGAGCAGTCCGTCATGCCTCGCGACCGTGAGAAGCTCGGCGCAGTTGTGGAAATCCATTCGGTCGTGGACCATTCGGCGTCTCCCGTTCGCTACAGCGCTTTCGACAGGTGATAGTAGACCTCGTTGGAACGAAGATCTTGTTTGAGTTTGCGAATCGAGGTCTCCTCATCGATGATCACACATTCGATACCCGCGATGTCGGCAAAGTCCTCCATGTGTTCGGCGCCGAGCGCCCGACTGAAACCGAAGTGATGAGCTCCGCCGGAGAGGATCCATGCCGTGGCGGAGGTGACGAGATCGGGCTTCGGTACCCAGAACGCACGGGCGACCGGGAGCTTCGGCAGATCGGCCTCCGGCTCGATCACATCGACTTCATTCGTGATCATCCGAAACCGGTTGCCGAGATCGACGATCGTCGCGTTTACCGCCGGCCCGCTCGCCGCGTTGAACACCAGGCGCACCGGGTCGGGTTTCCCGCCGATCGACAGCGGATGAACCTCGACGGCGATGCGACTCCGGTCGGCCACCGATTCGCACACTTCAAGCATGTGCGCCCCAAGAACGATATTCCGACCCTCCGCAAGATGGTAGGTGTAGTCCTCCATGAACGAGGCGCCGCCGTCGACTCCTTCGCTCATCACCTTCATCGCTCTCACGAGCGCCGCGGTTTTCCAATCCCCTTCCGCGCCGAATCCGTAGCCCGACGCCATGAGTCGTTGCACCGCGATGCCCGGCAACTGGGCGAGCCCGGCGAGCGTCTCGAAACAGGTGGTGAACGCCTTGAACGAGCCCTCTTCGAGAAACGAGCGCATACCCAGCTCGATTCTCGCCGCTTCGAGAAGCGACGACCGCTTCTCGCCCCCGGCGCGAAGCGGCGCGTCGACGTCGTACATCTCTTCGTACTCTTCGACCAGACGCGCCGCCTCTTTTTCGTCGACGGCGTCGACGTGTTCGACGAGATCGCCTATTCCGTAGCCGTACACCGAATAGCCGAGTTGTATCTGCGCCTGGACCTTGTCGCCTTCGGTTACCGCGACTTCTCTCATGTTGTCTCCGAAGCGAGCAACCTTTGCGCCTTGCGCGTCGTGCCATCCGGCGGCCGCCCGGAGCCATGTCGCGATCGACCGGACCGTCTTCGGATCCCGCCGATGGCCGGCGACGACTTTTCGTTGTTTTCGGAGCTTGCTCATGATATGTCCGAACTCGCGCCCGCCGTGCGCGGACTGATTCAGGTTCATGAAATCCATGTCGATCGTGTTCCACGGGATCTCGCGGTTGAACTGCGTGTGGAAATGAAGCACCGGTTTGCGCAACGCCTTGAGCCCCGCGATCCACATCTTCGCCGGCGAAAAAGTGTGCATCCAGGTGATCAAGCCGATGCACGCCGAATGCGCGTTCGCTTTATCCGCCAGAGCGAGAATCGCCTCCGGTGTGGTGAGCACGGGAGTAAACACGACCCGCACCGGGATTTCCGGCGCATCGTTCAAATACGCGGCGATTTTTTTTGCGTCGTCGGAGACTTGTCGGAGCGTCTCTTCTCCGTAAAGTCCCTGGCTTCCGGTTACAAACCAGACTTCGTAGGTGGAAAGCATGCGATCCTCCTCGCGTGACATAAGTTTATTCCGATTGCTCGGTGAACCACTTCCACGTGCGCTCAAGCCCCGTCTCGAGCGGTGTTTTAGGCGAGAACCCGAGGCGCGAGCGCGCTTTGTCGATTGATGTATAGTTGCGATAGATCTCTCCCGGGCGTGCCGGTTCGTAGCGCACTTCGAAGGAGACGCCGGTCACGTTTCGAATCATCGAAATAAGATCGTTGACCGACGTCTCGTACCCCGAGCCGAGATGGTAGTATTCATACCCTTCGCCGTCGGCCGTGAGAGCCGCCCGAATCCCCTCGCACAGATCCTCGACATAGACGAAGTCTCGCGTCTGCGTTCCGTCGCCGAAGACCGTAAGCGGCTCGCCGTCGCGGATCTGCCGAAAAAACTTCGCGATCGCCGACCCTTTGCGGTAGGAGTACGGTCCGTACACGTTGGCAAACCGGAGCGCCGTTGCCGCGAGTCCGTAGGCGCCGGCGAATGCCGAGCAGTAGGCCTCGCAGCAGAGCTTGCTCGCACCGTAGGGCGATACCGGCTTCGGCACCATCTCTTCGTGAACCGGCGGTTCGACGTCGCCCATGATGGCGCCGCCGGTTGAGGCGACGACCACCGATTCGACGTCCGCTCCCCGCGCCGCCTCGAGCAGGTTGAACGTGCCGACGACGTTGTCGATCATGTTTTTTCTCGGGTCCGCGACCGATTCGACCACGCGGGTATGCGCGGCGAGGTGAACGACCCGATCGACGCCGGCGAGCGCGTTCCCGAGCGCGACGCGGTCGGTAATGTCTCCCGTGACAAGTATCGCGCGCGTGCCGTCGAGATCGTCGCGACGGCCGGTTGAGAGGTTGTCGAAAACGGTGATCCGGAGATCATCCGGACCGTTCTTTTCCAGATGTCTGACCAAGTTCGAGCCGATGAAGCCGCAGCCTCCGGTCAACAGGACGTGCATGAATACTCCTTCCGTTATTATACGACGACCGGTTGCGCCGGACGTCTCGCGGCGGCGTGGAGAAACCTGAGCCCGTTGTTGCAGGCGTCCGCCGGCGCGCTCCGTTTGCCGGCATACGCGTCGAGGTATCTGGCGATCCGCGCCGACATGCCCGGGAAGTCGAACCCGGCGGTTACCTCCGAAATCTCATCGAGCGCCGCCGGCCGGTCGAGAAACATCTCGATTCGTTCGACGATCTGTTCGACGTGCGGAGTATACCAGCCGATACCGTTTCGCTCGAGTACGCCGAGCATCTTGTTCTCCACGAGCCCCGATTTGCGCGGGACCAGCATCGGCCGGCCGACCGAGAGAATCTCATACACCGCCGCGGGACCCGTTTTCCCGATTACCAGATCGCTCGCGGCGACGTAGTCCGCCATGTTGTTCACGAACCCGGTGACGAAGAGACTGTCGAACCGGTCGACCATGTCGTTTGCCTCACGGTAGAGCTCGTGGTTTCGTCCCGCGACGAGCACGATCTGCACCCTGGGGTCGAGCGCGCGCAACGCTTCGAAAACCGGGTCGAGCGCTCCCCCGACGCCTTCTCCTCCCAGCGAGATCAGACAGGTGAATCGGTCGTCGATTTCGAGTCGGCGACGCGCCGTCCGTTTCGACGGCGCGTCGAGAAACGACTGACGTACCGGATAACCGACGACGTCGATTCGTCCGGCCGGAACGCCGAGACGCGCGAGGCGCCGCTTGGAGACGTGTGAACCGACGATGAAGCGCTCCGCCTGCGGTTCGGCCCACAGCGCGTTGGCGTTAAGCGTTGAAGTCTCGAAACTCACTACCGGGACGTCGAGACCGAAACGTTGCTGCGCCATGGTGAGCGCGACCACCGTCCACCCATGGTTGGCGACTACGAGGGCGGGTGGCGACGCCTTGAATCTCGCCGCCGCCTCCTTCGCGAAATCGTAAAGCATGATCTTGAGCGCCGCGTTGGTGATCCTCGGCGCCGAATCGATCATGTGCTGGACAAGCACGATCGACCACGGATTCGCGAGGGCGTGGCGCCAGAGCGTCTTGTGCCTGGAGTCGTACGCGCCGAAGCCGAACGCTCTCATGATATCGAGCACTTCGATCTCATACCGCCCGGGATAGTCGCGTTCCATCGCTTCTTTCATGGCGTAGGCGGTACTCATATGAGATCCACCGGCCGCGATGGAGGCGAAGACGATTCTCGGTGTTTTGTTGCGCATGTTGTATACCGCATTATAGCCGAGAGTGTTCGGGAGGGTAAACTCGGCGAAACGCGACTCCCGGAATCGACGCGGCGCTTGTCGGCGTCGATGTTCCCTTCTATAATTTTCCGTCATGACGAAGTTCATCGTCCGTCGCGCGATCGGACTGGTTCCGACGCTGTTCATCATTGTTACTTTGAGCTTTTTTATCATACGTGTCGCGCCGGGTGGGCCTTTCGACACCGAACGGAGATTGCCGGCCGAAGTCATGCGGAACATCGAACGTAAGTACCATCTCGACGAATCGCTTCTCAAGCAGTACGGGCGCTATCTTCTCGACATCGCGAGGGGAGATCTCGGCCCGTCGTACCGCTATCCCGACCACGACGTCAACTACTTTATTTTCAACAGCCTTCCGAACTCGCTTCTCCTCGGGAGCCTCGCTCTCGGAATCGCGGTCGCGCTGGGCCTCGGTGTCGGCATGCTCTCCGCGATGAAACGGAACTCCTGGGTGGACTATGTGGTCATGTCGGCCGCGGTGGTCGGTATTACCGTTCCGCTGTTCGTCATCGGTCCGGTACTCATGTACATCTTCGCGATGAAGCTGCACTGGCTTCCCACCTCCGGGTGGTTGTCGAGTCGCTACGGCTGGAAGACGTTGATAATGCCCGTGGTGACTCTCACCTTTCCGTATTTCGCCTATATCGCGCGACTGTCGCGGGCAAGCATCCTCGAGATCCTTCGCAGCGATTACGTCAGGACCACGCGGGCAAAGGGAATGCGGGAATCGGTCATCATGTTCAAACACGTGCTCAAAGGAGGACTGTTGCCGGTGGTAAGCTACCTCGGTCCCGCATTCGCGGGAATCGTTACCGGATCGGTCGTGGTGGAGCGCATTTTCCGCGTGCCCGGACTGGGGCAGTTTTTTGTGCAGGCCGCGTTCAACCGCGACTACACCCTGCTTATGGGCACCGTTATCGTATACTCGGCTATTCTCATCGCCATGAATTTCGTGGTCGACATTCTATACGGCTTGCTCGATCCACGTATCAGCTACGCGTAGAGGGGATCTATGGCACTACAAAACACCGTTGCCGTCGGCGGGTCGCCGTCCGCCGATTTCGGCGGAAGCATCAAGGGCGTCAGCCTGTGGAAGGACGCCTGGCGCCGGCTTTCGAAGAACAAGATGGCCATGTTCGGTCTGGTCATGGTGGCCCTCTACGCGGTCGTGTCGCTCTCGGCGCCGATTCTGCCGATTCCTTCGTACAAGGATCAGATTATCGACCACCAGTATCTCCCGCCGTCGATAACCAAGACCGCCGGCGAGTTGATGTACGAACGGCAGGAGTACCTTCTGGTCGCCTATGCGGAGAAGGAGAACAGAGAACTCACCGAATCGGAACGTGAGCAGTTGGCCGAGCTTCGCAGGCGAATCGAGACCGAAACAATGACTATCGACGGAAAGGAAGTCAAGATTCACGATCGCCGATATATCCTGGGGACCGATTCGCTGGGAAGAGATCTGCTCGCCCGGATCATCTACGGCGGACAAGTTTCGATCGCCATCGGGCTGATCGGAACGATCACTTCGGTGCTTATCGGAATCATCCTCGGTGCGCTTGCCGGCTACCTCGGCGGAAAGGTCGACTACATCATCATGCGAATCGTCGACATCATGTACGGGCTGCCCTATATGATGCTCGTCATCATATTCATGGCCATGTTCGGGAGGAGTATCCTTAATCTGTTCCTCGCGCTCGCCATAGTCAGCTGGCTTACCGTGGCTCGTGTAGTCCGGGGGCAGATCATCTCATTGAAGAACTCCGAGTTCATCGAGGCGGCCAGGTCGATCGGCGCGAGCACGTCGCGCATCGTTTTTCGACATCTGGTGCCGAATACTCTCGGCGTTATCGTCGTGTTCTCGACGCTTCGAATTCCGACCTTTATCATGCTCGAGGCGTTCCTCTCGTTTCTCGGCCTCGGTGTTCAGGCGCCGTTCGCTTCGTGGGGATCGCTGGTGGGAGACGGCGTCGACGGAATGAACCTCTATCCGTGGCGACTCTTCTTTCCGGCGCTCGCGATGGTGTTGTTTCTCTTTTCGATGAACTTCCTCGGAGACGGCCTGCGCGACGCTCTCGATCCGCAGAGCAAGAACCGATTGTGAGGATTCGCGCATGCACGACGAGGTGATACTCGATGTCCGTGACCTGCGGACCTACTTCAACACCGACGACGGCATCGTAAAGGCGGTCGACGGAGTCTCGTTCGATCTTCGCAGAGGGGAGACCCTCGGCATCGTCGGAGAATCGGGGTGCGGAAAGTCGGTCACGAACCTTTCGATCATGAAACTGATCCCTTCGCCGCCCGGCAGAATCATGGGTGGGAAGGCGTTTTTCCGGGGCGAGGACATTTTCGCGATGTCCGATGAACAGATACGACACCTTCGGGGCGGCAGAATTTCGATGATCTTTCAGGATCCGATGACTTCGCTCAACCCGTTCTTGCGGATCTCCACTCAGATGGTGGAAACGATCAGGCTCCACCAAGGGCTCGACCGTGCGGCGGCCAAAGAGAAGGCGGTTGAAATGCTCAAGCTGGTCGGCATTCCGAACCCCGCCAAACGCGTCGATGATTACCCGCATCAGTTTTCCGGAGGCATGAGACAGCGGGTGATGATCGCGATGGCTCTCAGTTGCAACGCGGAGATACTGATAGCCGACGAACCGACCTCGGCGCTCGACGTCACGATCCAGGCGCAGATTCTCGAGATCATTCAACACCTTACCGACCAACTGGGGACCGCGGTCATCATGATCACCCACGACCTCGGAGTGGTGGCGGGGATGTGCGACAATATCTGCGTCATGTACGCCGGCAGAGTCGTGGAGAAGGCGAGCGTCGACGAACTGTTCGAATCGCCTCTTCACCCTTACACGCGCAGTCTGATTAAGTCGGTGCCGCGGATCGACCGACCCGGCCGGGATCGGCTCTACTCGATAGAAGGACAACCGCCCAACGTCATCGATCTTCCCGAGTGCTGTCCGTTCTATCCGCGCTGCGACCGAGTGATGGATGTGTGCCGCGCCGCCTATCCACCGGTGTGTCGAAGGGGGAGACGGATGGTCAGATGCAGGCTGTACGAGAACGGAGGAGAGTAGATGGCCGAAACACAGCCGCTCCTCGAAGTCAGAGATCTCAAGATGCATTTCCCGATTCTGGAAGGTCTGCTGTTCAAAAGGCAGGTGGGCGCAATCCGCGCGGTCGACGGGATCGACCTCTCTATCGAAAAGGGCGAGACGCTCGGTCTCGTCGGAGAGTCCGGGTGCGGAAAATCGACCACCGCACGGGCCATCGCTCAGCTCTACAAGCCGACCGGCGGGTCGGTGTTCTTCGAAGGATTCGATCTCTGCGGCGCGACTGCGCACGACATGCTCAAGGCGCGAATGGACATTCAAATGATTTTCCAGGATCCCTACGCGTCGCTCGACCCGCGAATGACCGCCGGCGCGATCGTGGGCGAACCGATGGTCGTCTATTCGCGGCGGGGTTTGCTCGATTTGACGCGAAAGCAGATCCAGATGCGGGTGGAAGAGCTTATGGAAAAAGTCGGACTCTCGCGGCACTTTATCAACCGGTATCCTCACGAGTTTTCAGGCGGTCAGCGTCAACGCATCGGTGTCGCGAGGGCGCTGGCGCTGAATCCGAAACTGATTCTCGCCGACGAGCCGGTGAGCGCGCTCGATGTGTCGATCCAGTCGCAGATTCTCAATCTGTTGCGCGATCTGCAGGGCGAGTTCAACCTGACTTACCTTTTTATCGCCCACGACCTGGCGGTAATCGAGCACATCTCCACGCGTGTGGCGGTGATGTACCTCGGGAAAATCGTAGAGGTCGCCGATTCGCGTGACCTCTACGAGAATCCGCTTCATCCGTACACGAAGGCGCTCT
>JAJRYZ010000230.1 GCA_024275515.1 Spirochaetota bacterium | reverse complement strand
GGCGCGTGCAGATGGCTCGGCACGCACACCGACACGACGTCGACGCCGGCATGGTCGAGTGCGTCGGTCCACTCGGTGTACGCCCGCGCCTCGTGCGCGCACGCAAGCTGCTCGGCGCGTCCCGGATCGACGTCGCAGACCGCGACCACCGTCGCGTCGTCCCGTGCGGCCCACGCGCCGGCGTGCGCCGTACCTCTGTCCCCCGCCCCGATTATGCAAACCTGTAACATCAGCCACTCCTTCCGAACAACGATTCAAGATACGTCGCATTCCGCTTCACCGCTTCCGCGGGGGGCAGGCTGCTTACGTCCTGCTCCGCCACCACCCACACGCCCGGCGCGTGTTCGCTTACCCAGCCGGCCGCATCTCGAAGAGGCGCGGCGCCACGCCCGAACTCCACCGTATCGAGATCCTCAGGCGCCTCCCCGGCGCTTTTCGAGGCAAAGTCTTTGAAATGGACCGCGCCGATCCTTCCTTCAAGCATCCCGAGAACGTCGCAGACGGGGAGCCCGCCTTTGAAGATCCAGCCCACGTCGGGACAGAAACCGAGATGTTCGCCGGTGCAATCGAGAAGGGCCCGAAGCACTCGTGCATCGTCGAGGATCTCCCAATTGTGGTTATGATACAACAAACGAATCCCGCGGTCGGCCGCCATGCGCGCGTATCTGTCTACGGCGGCGAGATCCCGCTCGAACTGTTCGGCGGACTCGAATGAAAGACCCGAATACATGAGCGTTCCAACGTCGAGCTTATCGAGATCGTCGAGAATCGTATCGACGAGAGCCCGCTCCTCCGCGGCCTGCGAGGAGTCGTCGAGGTTGCCGCCTATGTGCGATGCGAACAATTCAAGCGAGCTCGCCGCGAGAAGCTCTTTGAGCCGCCCGAAATCGTACCCGGCGATCCTCCGGTAGCCGATTTCGACACCGTCGTAGCCGGCTTCGCGAACACTCGAAAAAACCCACTCGAACCGGTCTCGCTGATCGTCCCCGAACGTAATCGTCTGACAGCCGATGCGCATCCGTTGCTCCCTGCTACCCGATAACCCTCATGGGAATAAGCGGCCCGACGACCTCGAAATCGAGATCAAACCCGCGGCCGTCCTTCTCGTAGCGGACGACTCCCGTTCCGACTTTCGCCCGCACCCACGGCGCTTCGATGAGAGGCCACTTGTCGTAGTCTACCGCAATCCCGTCGACGAGATGTTCCCCGTCGTAACACATCTTCATCGAGATTCCCCCGAACGTCGTGTAGCTTACCACGCCCCGGTCGGGCCACGAATCCGTCCCGGGTCGCAGACCCGATCGCCTGGCGATGAACTCATCGAAGCTTCTCATCCGGTCGTCGGCCTCGTCGACCGGCCCTTCCACGGCTTCGAGAACGAGTCCCGCGTTCGGACCGTCGATGCGCAACAGCCATCCGTCGATCAGGTCGCCGTCGCGGACGATAATGTTCGACGCCGCCGCTTCGCGTATCTCGGTCCAGCGATACCGGCCGATCGGGAACAGCGCCACGTAGAACGCGCCGGTCTCGGTCTCCGCGTTTGGTGAGAGACGGCTCGGCACCTCGGCAAACAGCCACCCGTTGCGTTCGACCCACCGCAACGCCTTGGGCAGATAGAGATTGACGTACGGATCGCGGTCGGCCGGATCGATTCGATAGAGCACGATGACGACATTTTCGTGCTGCATGATCCGCTCATACGGCGAAGCGCCGAAGAGGCGGTCGGACCGTTGCAGATAGGGTTTCCCGGTTCCGATGTCACGTTCGGCGGTCTGCGGGAGCATCGGCAGAAAAGCGCTGAATCGGCGCGGGTCGCGGTAGGGATGGTTGCAGACGATTTTCGCCTGATGCTTGGGGCCGTTCCAGGTGAGGTCCCACGAGGTAAGATCGATCGGCGCCGCCGGAGGTCCCGGAAGTCCGATCTGCGTCGAACCAAGCGCGAACGAGCGACTTTGATAGGTGTACTTCCGCACCGGGGCCGCCGGACGTTCGGCGTGCCGATATATCGTACGCGGCGCTTTGGTCTTCCTGACGACGAACGGCTTTCCGCGGTCGAACGCCATCGAGATGATCAACGCCGGCGGGCGATACGACGTCGCGAGGCCGGGGACGACGAATCCCTGGGTATGTACCGGCGGATCGAACTCTTCGTTTCCGAAATAGACGTAATGAATACCCCGGACGGTTCCGGACCGCATCCAGGTGTTGACGCGATACCCTTCGCGACTATGTCCGCCGGCCCACGCGCCGTGAAAATACTCGACCGCCATATCGGTAAAGTGAAGTGCAAGCATTTTGCGCGCCTTTTCCCGCAGAGCCTCGTCGGAGGCGAGCTCGGCGAGCCCGATCAACGGAGTCACATGCTCGGCGATGTAGCCGGTGGAATCGTACTCGTGGTGCCCGATCATGACCGAACGATCGATCATTCCGACGATCCACCTGCGCGCCTCGGCCCGCACCGCCGCCGGACTCAGGCCGTTCCACATGACCGGCGCCTCGGCCCACCGTTCGGCGGCGAGAAGGTTGCCCGTGTAGTGCATCAACCAGTGATTCTCCGTATTCCCACGATCGATGACTCCGCGCATGAAGAAGTCGCGTATCCGCTCGACCGCACGGCTCGGGAGGCGCTCCTCCCACCTGCGCAGAAGGAGCGCGGCGGGAAGAACGTGAAAAGGGCCGCCGGCTACGCTGTCGGAGGCGAAGTCCGACACGCCGAAATGTCGCTCCACCGCGTCGACCAGCGCATCGTCGTCGACCGCATCGAGCGCAAAAAAAGCGTGAGCATTCCAAACGGTGATATTTCCCGAATCGACGATCGCCCGCATCACCGTCCGCGCACGTTCGGCGACTTCTTCTTCGTAACGTCTTTGATCCACCTCAAGCGCTCCTCGTTGTTCGCGGCGCGGCGGAGGCGATGCGCTTTTCCGGCGCGAGGACGGCGCCGACACTCGTGAACTCACCCGTCTGTCTCCAGCTCTTCCCGGCGTCGGTCGTCCACCAGAGTCCCGCCGGTCGGCACCCGGCGAGCCACCGACCGGGCGCCTGCGGGTCGGCCGCGATCGC
>JAJRYZ010000229.1 GCA_024275515.1 Spirochaetota bacterium | reverse complement strand
CTCGAGCCGACGACGAGCGCTGCGGTGGTTCCGGGCCGTGAGCCGTCGGAAGCATCACCGACGCTCGAACCACAGCCGCAGCCGGAACCACAGCCGCAACCGGAACCACAGCCGCAACCGGAACCACAGCCGCAGCCGCAACCGGAACCACAGCCGCAACCACAGCCGCAGCCGGAACCGCAGCCACAGCCACAGCCCGAACCGCAGCCACAGCCCGAACCACAGCCCGAACCGGAGGTGCGGTTACCCACCGAGCCGGCGCCCGACCTCCCCACCGAAGCCGCCGAGCCCGACGCGACCGAGGCGCCGCCGAGTTCGGCGACCGGCGCGACGGCTGCAATCGACGCCGTCACGGCGGAGACATCCCCGACGTCGACCGCGGAGCCTGCGGGAAGCGCCGCACCGGCCGAATCGGCCGAGACGAGCGTTCTCGCCGAGCCGGCCGACGCGGACGTGTCGGCCGCGGCGGTCGCGCCTCCCACCGCGGATGTCGCCGAAGCGACCGAAACGACCGAGGCGGTAACCGACACCGCCGCGGCTGCGGACACGACCGTCGAGGGCGTCTCGACGGTCGAGACTCCGGGCGTCGAAGAGGCAGGGCGGACCGCCACCGGTCGCGCGGCGGGCGAATCGGCGGTCGGTCCGACGTTGGAGCCGGTACGTTCTCCGTGGAACAGCGTCGGCGTGGTGCAGGGCGTCCCCGAAGAGGTTCCGCGTACCGACGATTCTTCTTTATCCGAAGTAATCTACGGTGGCGAGGAGCCGAGCGTTGTGGAGCGGACGACCGGGCAACCGGGACAACCGGGACAACCGGGACAACCGGGACAGACGCCGGCAGCCTCTCCCGGCGCAACGTCCGCCGCGAGCTCTTCCGCCGTTGCCGCAGCTCCGTCGGAGGATAATCTTGTCGGCGATCTGTCGGGTTTGGACAAAGATCTCGCGCGTGTCGCCGGGAGCGAATCGGGAGTCGCCGATGCGGCGCCCGGAGGCGCCGAGGCGGAGGGATCACCCGCCGGAGGAAATGAGATCGTCGCTGAGAATCTCGACGACCTCGAAAAACAGCGGAAGATCCTTCAGAGAGTGGACCCGGAACTGCCTGCGGTAGCACTGCGCGAGGGTCAACGTTCGGTGGAAGTGTCGGTGAGTTTTCTCATTCTGCCGACGGGATTGGTGACCGGCGTCGAGATTACCCGTTCGTCGGGATACGCGTCGGTCGACGCGGCCGTGCGAGAGGCGATACGACGATGGAAGTTTCAACCCGTTGCCTCCGACAGGAGCGTCAACGTCCGACTTCGCTACCTTATCACCGCGAAATAGACCGGTCGGCCCGGTTCGTGCGGGTTCGTCACAGGCGCCGGCGCCTGTGCCTTCGCTTTCGACGGGGGCGACGCCGCGTTCGCGGCAACTCGGGGCGCTTCGCGGGGGTAGCAAAAGCCGAGTCCTTTCCATAAAATGTAGTCGTGCATGTACGGGCAGTAGCGTTCGACATCGACGGGACGCTGTATCCGAATCGGTCGATGTACGTTCGATCGGCCATGCACGGTTTTCGCCGGCCGAGATTTCTGTGGAACTTCGCGCGGGTTCGCCGACGACTTCGAACGATATTTCCGATCGTCGATTTTCGATTGCTTCAGAGCGAGTTGCTTGCCGAGCTGATGCGAATTTCGGTTTCGGAGGCGGCACGCCGAATCGACGAGTGGATAGAAGACGATCTCGATAACGTATATCGCCGGCTGAAGCCGTATCCGCACCTGCGCCGGTGTATCGAGGAACTCGATCAATCAGGATTCAAACTCGGCATCCTCAGTGATTTCCCGATCGGCCGGAAACTCGCATACCTGGGTCTGGATCGACGGTGGGACTGTGTGCTCTCTTCGCACGAGGTCGGGTATCTGAAGCCGCGTCCCGAGCCGTTCGTCGCGCTCGCCGAAGGTCTTGATGTAAAGCCCGAACATATCGTGTATATTGGCAACAGTTACGAATACGATGTCGTCGGTGCGGCGCATGCCGGTCTGAAAACCGCTCATTTCACGCGCAAGCCGGTCCGCGAGAGCGTCGCGGATATCACGTTTGCCGATTACCGCGAGCTCATACCGGCGATTACCGAATTCGTTCGGTCATAGGATCGTACTGGGAGTGGGAACATGATATTCACGATCGGTGACATTGTCATTCTGCTCGTAGTCTTCGCTATGCTTGTCGTCTATCGCCAGGTCGACCGAAACAATCGTTCGTTGGAAAAAGTCAGACGCTACTCCGACAAGGTTTCGCAAGATCTGGAGGAGATCGTAGACTCGAAGACCGTCGAGCTTCGTAACCTCGCTATCGACCTGGACGTTCATCAGAAATCGGCGCGGGAAGCATTGAAGCGGATTACCGGAATTCAGGAGGAGATCCGGAATCGGACCGAAGGCGCCGATGAGATCGAGCGCAGGCTGAACGACTACGATACCGCGCTCAAGGACCTGATTGAGATGACGCGCGCGGTGGACGACAACCTTCAGCGACTCCATCGCGAATCCGAATTCGTCGACGCCGTAGGGAAGCAGCTCAAGGAATCGATGCACACGATGGCGCTCATCGAAAAAAGTCTTCCGGCGCTTCGGCAGGATTTTTCCCGGAAAAACGCCGAGCAACTCAACGCCGTGAGCGCCGAGGTGCTTAAGAGCGTCGAGGCCCGAATCGATTCGATGACCGACCAAGTGGCGCGGTCCGAGGCGATGGTGAGCGATTTTTCCGCGCATATCGCCCGGCTCGAATCGAGACGTGATGAGATGGAGGAGGATACCGTCGCAAGCCTGCGGACTCGATTCCAAGCTTTCGTCGATCAGGCCGAGGAGTCCCGCGAGGCAATGAAGCGTCGTTTCGCCGAAGATATCGAAGCGTTGCTGGATGAACACGAAGTCGGGGCGCGCGAACTTCTGGACTCGGTCGGCAAGGAACGGCAACGATTGAAGGAAGAAGTAACCGAGACGCAGGAGCTGCTGAACGAGAGGCTTGAAGCTTTCCAGGATCGGATGGACTCGATAGAGGAGGAGTATCAGCGATCGCTCCAAGATGCGGCGGAGCGCGGACGCGCGCTCGAAGCCGACGTGTTCGGCAGGCTCAAGGAGCATATCGAGAGCCGCGCGCGCGCGGTGGAGGATAGTCTTTCAGGCTCGCTCGCCGAAACGAAAGAGCGACTCGAGGCATCACGCAACGAACTCGTGAAGATGTTCGGCGAAACCCGATCGGAAATAACGGTCTGGCGCGCGGAACTCCGCACCGGCGCCAACGAGGCGATCGAAGAGATGAGGACGCGCTTCGGCGAGTTTTCCGAAGAGATGGAGAAGCGACTGTCGGCGACGCTTTCGGAAACGTCGGGGACTCAAGACGAGCAGCGTCGGCGTCTCGAGGATTATATGAGCGCTACGACCGCCGAGATAGAGAGTCTTGAGGATCGGATCTCAGCCGCGGTATCCGGGCTCGATCGGACGATTCTGGATAAGGAGCGTGAGTTTCAGCAGAACATTGAGCAGGCCGTACGGCGCGGTGAGGAAGTCGCGACGGCCGCGCGTGTGGAAATCGAACGGAGAATCGCCGGGTTCAAAGACCAATTGCTGTCGAGGTTCAGTTCGCTCGAAGCGACCGTCGGCGAGTACGAGGACGGTCTCGACTACCGGGTGCGGCGGATCGAAGGGGTCTACGGCGAAATCGAATCTCTCGAAGAGAAGCTCAGGACGCATATGGATTCCGTCGCCCGACGCGTACGTCGCGACTTCGAAGAGGTTCTTGCGGAAGTGTCGGAGGAACGGGACGAGGAGAAACGTCGTGCGGAGGAGCAGCTTGCGGCCGTACGCGCTTCGATGGAAACGATCGATCGTGAGCTCACCGAGCTGAAGACACGGGCTTACGAGAATGTGTCTGAAAAACTGCAGGTTTTTGAAGACGACTTTTTTTCGGGTCTGAAGGAGCGTGGAGGCAGGCTCGAAGAGAGAATCGAAGAATGGCAGCGGGAGATAACGGGTCGACTCGACGAACTTTCCACTCAGCACAACAGGGAGCGCGACGAGCTCGAACGTGCCTACCGCGACGAGCTCGGCGCCAAGCTCACGGAATTGCAGGAGGAGACGACCCACCGGTACGACCGTTTCGATACGCAGGTAGCGGGATTTGAGAGCAGGATTCAGGAGCGGATATCGGAGACCGAAGAGTCGATGGGTCGATTCGAAGTGACGATCCAGGAGGAACTCGGTTCATTGCGGACCCGGACGGCCGAAGAGCTCGAAAACGAAATGTCCGGTTTTGCCGCCGCCATTCGCGAGCGCGTCGCGACGCAGGAACGTGACCTCAAAGCGGCGCTGCGAGAACTGTCCGAGTCATTCGAGTCGGGGAAAATCGAGCTGACAAGCGGTCTGGAAAGCGCACGGTCGGAGATGGCCGTCTGGCAGGCCAAAGTGCTGCAGCAGATGCGCGAAGCGGAGACGAGCGTCGCCGGCGAAGTCGAGACGCTCAGAACCGAAACTCACGCCACGGTGGAACGTCTCAAGGAAACGTACCGCACGGAGCGTGACGAACTGGTCGCAGCGAGCGAGACGGAACGACGGGAACTTCGTGAAGAACTTCAAGCGGTTCACGAGCGCATCTCCGAGCTTCGCGCCGAGCTCGATGAGCGGTCCACCGAATCGATGACGGAGATGGAGCATCGGGCTCGTCAGTTCCTGCAGGAACTCTCCGAGAAGTCGCGCGCGGTGCAGAATGAAGTCGACGACCGCATCCGCGATTTTCGGACACAGGTGCAGGATATGCGTGACAAGATCGATGCCTCTCAGCAGAAACTCTACGGTTCGATCGAAGAGAACTATAAGATCCTTTCGGTCAATATCCAGGAGATCGAAAAGAAACAAAAAGCCTTTATCGACCAAACCAAGCTGTTCGAACGGGCCGACACGCTCAAGATCGACCTTACCGAGAGCATCGCGGCGCTCAAGGGCGATCTTTCGCGAACCGAAGAGCAGAGCCGGGAGCTTCGCTCGGCCGAGCGTGAGTTCGCCCGAATCAAAAAGCTCGGGGAGGAAGTATCCGCGAAGCTCGGGAAGTTCTTTTCGGAGAAACGGCGCATCGATGCTCTTGAGCATGACTTCAAGCGTCTGATGAGTCTTTCGCAGAGTGTCGACGCCAAACTCGATCAGGTGACGTCGAGCCACGACACGCTGCAGGAGATTCAGGCGACCATCCGCGACCTCGAGCTTCTCGAGGAAGAGGCGTCGCAGCGGTTCGATCGGCTGGAGAAACGCAAACAGATTATCGACTCCACCACCGCGGGGGTGGACAAGAACTTCGAGGCGCTTCAGGAGCTCGAGAGAGCGGTGCAGACAATTGAGCAGGAGCTCGTCCCGCTTCCCGAGCAGGTCTCGCGGCTGGAAGCCCGTCTGATCGCGCTCGCGCAGGATAAGCCGCGCGCCGATCAAGCGATCGAGGCGCTCGAGAGGCTTGAGTCGACACTCACCGAAATTGAAGAACGGATAGAGCGGATGCAAACCGCGCGGGAATGGCTGGCCGGCACCGAGACACGGTTGACCGAGATCAACAATCAGGCGGCGGAGCAGTTGGAGCTGATGCGCTCGCTGATGAAAGAGGAACCCGGTCGCAAGGCGAAGCGTACCGACGGGGCGCCGTCGCTCGACAAACGAAACATGGTCACGCGACTGGCGCATCAGGGATGGAAAATCGATCAGATCGTCAAGGCCACCGAATTGAGCCGTGGCGAGGTCGAACTGATACTCGAACTGCAGCCAAAGCGCTAGCCGCACGTGTCCGCGAGCCGGGTAATCCTTGACGCGCGTCGACGGCAGTTAGTATCTTTCGCGTAACTAGATTCACGCACAGGGGTTACCATGTCCAAATCCAAAAGGGAGCAGACGCAGGAGGTTGCGCCTGAATCCGAAGTATCGGCATCAGGTGAATCTGGATCAGACGAAAAAGTCGTGATCGAGTCGGACGATCAGGATGTCGCCGAGACGACGGGTGCTGTGGAAACGACGGAAGCCGTCGAAGCGCTCGAGGCCGAAGTCGCCGATTTGAAGGACCAGTTGCTGAGAAAACAGGCGGATTTCGAGAATTTCCGCAAGCGCATGTTTCGTGAGCGTGAGGAAACGGCGAAATACGCGAACTCGAAGCTGTTGTTGGACCTGGTCGAGGTCATCGACAATTTCGAACGCGCCATCAAATCATCCGACGAATCGCAGGATTTCGCTTCGTTCCACAAAGGGATCGAGCTTATCGAAAAACAGTTCATCAGTATGCTCGATAGCAACTGGGGACTAAAACGGTTCGAAAGCGCCGGCGAAGAGTTCGATCCTGAGAAGCACGAGGCGATTGCCGTCGATCAGAGCGGACGGTATCCGGACAACACGGTCGTCGAAGATTATCAGAAGGGATACATGCTTCACGATCGGGTCCTGAGGCACGCGAAGGTAAAGGTCGCCATGCCGAGCGAGGACGAAACCCCTTCCGGGAACGGCGATACGGACGAACAGACCGAATAGGAGCACGAGGAGCAGACATATGGGAAGGATTATCGGAATCGATCTTGGGACGACCAACTCCGTTGTTGCCGTCATGGAAGGCGGCGAGCCGGTCGTCATTCAGAACTCCGAGGGGCAACGCACGACTCCGTCGATTGTAGGGTTTACATCGAAGGGTGAACGACTCGTTGGACAGCCGGCGAAGAATCAGATTATTACCAATCCGGAGAACACCGTATACTCGATCAAGCGGTTCATGGGACGGCGGTACTCGGAGGTTCCCGCCGAGATCAAGATGGTGCCGTACAACGTCAAGGAGTCGGGAAACGGCGATTGCCGCATTGCGGTTCAGGGCAAGGAATACTCGCCTCCGGAGATTTCCGCCGCCGTTCTTCAGAAGATGAAAAAAACCGCCGAGGACTACCTCGGCGAGTCCGTGTCGGAGGCCGTCATCACGGTTCCGGCCTATTTCAACGATTCACAACGTCAGGCCACCAAGGACGCGGGTAAGATCGCCGGGCTCGACGTAAAGCGAATCGTCAACGAGCCGACGGCGGCCGCGCTCGCCTACGGACTGGGGAAGGCGCAGAAGGAAGAGCGAATCGCGGTGTACGATCTGGGCGGCGGAACATTCGATATTTCGATACTCGAGCTTGGCGACGGGGTGTTCGAAGTCAAGTCGACCAACGGCGATACGCATCTCGGCGGCGATAACTTCGACCAGCGGATCATCGATTGGCTTGTTACCAGCTTCAAGAACGACAACGGGATCGATCTGTCGCAGGACAGGATGGCGCTCCAACGTCTTCGCGAGGCGGCCGAAAAAGCAAAGATCGAGCTGTCCAGCACGCAGTCGACCGATATCAATCTTCCGTTCATTACCGCCGACGCGACCGGTCCGAAGCACCTGCAGTACAACCTGACCAGGGCGAAGTTCGAACAGCTCGTCGGTGATTTGATCGAGAAAACAAAGGGGCCGTGCAAGCAGGCGCTCAAGGACGCGGGCATCAGCGCTTCCGAAGTTGACGAAGTGATCCTCGTCGGCGGTTCTACCCGAATACCCAAGGTCCAGGAGCTTGTAAACGAGCTGTTCGGCCGAGAGCCTCATCGAGGCGTCAATCCGGACGAAGTGGTCGCGATGGGTGCGGCGATTCAGGCGGGAATTCTCGGCGGCGACGTCAAGGACGTTCTCCTGCTCGATGTGACGCCGCTGTCGCTCGGCATCGAGACGCTCGGCGGCGTCATGACGAAGCTTATCGAGCGCAACACGACCATACCGACGAGAAAAAGCCAGATCTTCTCTACGGCTGCGGATAATCAAACGGCGGTCTCGATACACGTTTTGCAGGGTGAGCGCGAAATGGCCAATCAGAACCGGACGCTCGGACGTTTCGATCTGGTCGGTATTCCCCCGGCGCCGCGTGGCGTTCCGCAGATCGAGGTCACCTTCGACATCGACGCAAACGGCATCGTTCACGTCTCGGCAAAGGATCTCGCCACGGGCAAAGAGCAGAAGATCAGGATCGAATCCTCATCCGGACTCTCCGAAGAGGAGATCAAACGGATGGTCAACGAGGCCGAGGAGCACGCCGACGAGGACAGAAAGGCGCGCGAGCGGATCGAGGCGCGAAACGAGGCCGATTCGCTGATCTACACGACCGAAAAGTCACTCAAAGACTACGGGGACAAAATCTCCGACGATGATCGAAGCAAGATCAACACGGCAATCGACGAATTGAAAAAAGCGCTCGAAGCCGACGACGCGGAGCAGATAAAGGCGAAAAACGAGGCGCTCAAGCAAGCTTCATACGCTCTCGCCGAAGAGGTATACAAGAACGCCGGCGCGCAGGCCGATCAGGCGCACGCCGAGCCGTCGGGTGATTCCTCGGGCGACGGCCGGGGGAGCGCCGGCGGAGACGCTGAAGAAAACGTTGAAGATGTCGACTACGAGGTAGTGGACGACGACGACTCGAAGTGACATAACAAGTGGCAAAGCGCGACTATTACGAAGTCCTCGGTGTGTCGAAAGATGCTTCAAAAGAAGAGATTAAAAAGGCATACCGGAAGCTGGCAATCGCCTATCATCCCGACAGAAATCCGGGGAATGCCGAAGCGGAGGAAGCCTTTAAGGAGGCGACCGACGCCTACGAGGTACTGAGTAATGATCAGAAGCGCATGGCCTACGATCAATTCGGATTTGCCGGCGTCGAGGGGATGTCCTCCGGCGCCCACGACTATTCAACCGTGTTTCGGGACTTCGAAGATATCTTTGGAGATTTTTCAAGTATCTTCGATTCGTTTTTCGGGGGAGGGCGGCGACGTTCCTCCCGCGAATCGCGAATGCGCGGCGCCGACCTTCGGTACCAACTCGAAGTAGATTTCAAGGACGCCGTATTCGGTACGCAGGCTGAGATTGCGTATCAGAGAAACGCCACATGTTCCGCGTGCAAAGGTACCGGTGCGGTCGAAGGGAGCGGCAGAAAGATCTGCCCGACCTGCGGCGGCAGCGGGCAGGTAAGGCGTAGCTCCGGGTTCTTTTCGATCGCCTCGCCCTGCTCCACCTGCGGGGGGGAAGGGTATGTTATCGAGCGTCCGTGCGGCGAATGTCACGGGAGCGGACTCTTGCGCAGGCGGCAGCGGATCAAAGTTACCATCCCCGCCGGCATCGAGACCGGTAAGCGGATAAATATTCCCGGGCAGGGGGACGCCGGTCCGAACGGCGGCTCTCCGGGCGACCTCTATGTCGATATTCGCGTAACGCCGCACGACCACTTCGAGCGCGACGGAAACGATCTCTACTGCGTCGTCCCGATCTCGATCACACAGGCGGCGCTCGGCGCGGAGATATTCGTCACGAGCCTCGACGGCGGGAAGATCAAGGTGAAGATTCCCGCCGGTACCCAGACGGGTAAGATCCTGCGAATCAGAAACGAAGGCGTGCCGTATCTTCACAACAGCAACCACCGTGGGGACTTGTACGTAAAAGTCGTCGTGAAAACCCCGACGAAACTATCGGGCAGAGAAAAGGAACTGCTTCGCGACCTGGCGAGACTGCAGGGCGAAGAGAAGAGCCCCACGCCCGTTCCGCTGAAAGAACTCTGACCCGTCGTCCCGTCG
>JAJRYZ010000228.1 GCA_024275515.1 Spirochaetota bacterium | reverse complement strand
GATCATCGGCTCGATTGCGAGAACCATTCCCGGTTTGAGCCGCGGATTCGGGCCCGAGCCGAGATAGTTGGGAACCTGCGGGTCCTCGTGCAAAGAGAAACCGACGCCGTGACCGCAAAACTGATGGACGACCCCGTAGCCGTGCGAGTCGGCGTGATGGAAGACCGCGCGAGAAATATCGTGAATTCGATTCCCGGGTTTGACCTGGTCGATCGCACGTTCCAGACATTCGAGCGTGACGGCGAGCAGTTTTTGCGCCGACTCCGAGACGGTCCCGACGGGATAGGTGCGCGCGGAATCGCTGTAGAAGCCGTCGTATACGACACCGAGATCGAGGCTCAGAATGTCACCGTCTTCCAGCGGACGATCGTCCGGAATCCCGTGGATGACCACCTCGTTGACCGAGGCGCACACGCTGGCCGGATAGTCGAGATATCCGAGAAACGCCGGTTTCGCGCCGCATGAGGTAATAAACCGGTAGGCGGCGCCGTCGATATCCCTTGTCGTGGAGCCCACCTTGATCAGCGGCGCCAGATGCTCAAAAGTCCTCGCGAGGATGCGTCCGGATGTCCTTATCTTCTCAATTTCCTGTGGATTCTTCAGCCGTATCATCGTTGGGTAGCGAAAGCGTATAGTCAATTCCCACCGGCTTCAAGCTCGTAAAGAAGCACCCGCGCCTCGGAGAGCTCCGGATCGATATCTAGCGCGTATTTCGCCTCCCGGATCGCCGCCGAAGCGTCTCCCTCACGCACGAGCGTTCGAGCGATCTCGAAGATGATTCGCGCCCGCTCCCGCGGATCGTCGGCGAGCGCCGCCGCTCCGCGCAAGTACTTCCGGGCTTCACGCTGTTCGGAGAGCGCCGAAAGTACGACGCCGACGTTGAACAGATGGCGCCGGTCGTCGGACAGCTCCGCGGCCGCCATGAAGTGGTCGAGAGCGGCCTTCGGATCGTTTCTTCCGACCGCGCCGAGGCCGCGATAGAACGCCGACCACGCGGCGACTCCGGCCGCGCGTTCATAGGCGTCGAGCACCGCCTCCAGATCCGCGTAGTTGCGCTCGCCGGCCAGAAGAGACGCGAGGTTTCGCGCGAGCATCGCATTTTCCGGTCCGGCAAAAAAAACTTCCTTCAGCGTCGTAATCAATCGCCTCCGGGCGGCCTGCCCTCCCCGGATCTCGAACTCGAGATAAGCGGCGTCCGACGCCGTCGGATGCGCGGCTCGAAGGGAGTTGACCGTAGCGAGCGCCGAGTCGGTCCGTCCGGACGCGATCTGCAACCGCGCGAGTTCCACCAGCAGCTCGCGATTCGAAGGAAAGAGAGCGAGTCCCGAGGAGACGATCTCGATCGCTGAGTCGACGGACCCGGACACGCGCAGAAGAGCGGCGGCGTTTGCGTAGGGAAGCCACGTCTCGGTTCGTCCGGAGGCGATCAGGTCACGACACACCGCAAGCGCGGCGGAAGCCTCGCCGTCGGCGTGGAGAATGTCGGCATAGACGAGCATGTCGTTAAAACTCACCGAGTCGCCCGCGTCGATAAGTCGCTTCAACAAGGAGACGGCCTCGTCGGTCCGTCCCGAGTCGTAGAGAAGATAGGCGGCGGGAAGCGGAGAGGTCCGTTCGAAGCGTACGGCAAGACCGGCGGCGGCTTCGATCTCGCCGATTCCGGCGTAGATGAGCGCCGCGTCAAGAAACAGCCGAGGCTCGGCAAGGCGTACGGCGGCCTCCGACAGAAACACCGCCTCATCGCGTCCGAGGTCCGGCCGATAGCGAGAAATGCCGGAAAGCCCGCCCGAAGAAGCGGACGCGCGCGCGCCGAAGGCCTCGAGTCCCGCGTCTTCCCCCCCGCCGGCGCCCGTCGCCGAAGAGAGAAAAAGCTCGTCGGCGAGACTCTGCCACTCGGTCCCGTCCAGGTATTCGCGGGACACCCGATACGCCCTTCGCGAGTCGCCCGAACGGGCGTACGCCCACGCGAGAATCGCCGAGAAATCGGTCCGCCCCGGGAATTCTTCGAATGCAAACTTCGCGGTCTTGACCAACGGGCCGTAATCCCCCGCGGCCGTGGAAGCGGAAAACGATCGTCGGGCGAGCCGCATCCAGTCGGCCGCCGTCGCCGCCTTGTCGTAGGCCTGCTCGATCGATTCCTGCGCGCGCGTCACGGCGCCGAGGACCAGATAATCGTCTATTTCGGCCAGCAAATCGGAAAACGGCGCCGTCTCCCGGGACCCGCACCCGAGCACCGCGAGGAATGCCGCCGAGACCATCACGCGCCGCGGATTCATCTCCCGTGCTTCCGGACGCCGTCGAGCACTCCGTTTATGAAGCGGTACGATTCGTCGCCCGAGTACTCTTTTGCGATTTCTATCGCTTCGTCGATTGAAACCGAGGCCGGTATATCGGGTTGAAAGAGCAACGAGTACACTCCCAAGCGAAGAACGGCGAGGTCCACCCGCGAAATCCGTTTGAAATCCCAGTGTTCGAGGTGCTTCCGTATCGATTCGTCGACCGTTTCGATGTTCTCAAGAATTCCCGCCACGAGAAATCGAGCGAAATCCCTCGTCGACTCATCGTACTTCCGCGCCTGCGCCTCGTCCAGCCAGCCGAAAGCGCAGAGTTCGTCCACTTCCGACCCGCTCACCTCCCACGCGTACAAAGCCTGCATGGCCAGTATCCGACCATTCCTGCGCGCTCCCATCAGCCGGGAATATTCTCTTCGTAAATCCTGATTTCCGCTTTCTCTTTGAGCTCATCCACCAGTTCCTTCAATGCCCGCTGAAACACCTGCTGTTCGAGCTGCTCGACGATCGCGTTTCTGATGAACTCGCGAACGGTCGTCTTCTCCCAGGGATAGATCGGATCGTCGATGCCGAGCAACTTCGGATCGCGATGATCGGTCACCTTGACGATGTGGTAACCGACGTTGGACGCGAGTACGTTGCTGACCTCGCCGACCTCGAGCGAGAAAACCTTTTCGAAAAAGTCCTCCCCGTAGACCTGTATCCGCGGATCGTTGCGGGCGAAGAAACCTTTGTCCCCGTCGTTGTATCGTGATTTGGTGTCGTCGGAGTATTTGAGTACGAGCTCCGAAAAAGTGCCTTCGCCGTTACGATAGGCCCGAAGGATCGATTCGGCACGCTCCCGGGCCTTTTGTTTTTCCGACGACGAGAGGCTGCGGGTGTCGATAAAGATCTCGCTGATCCGTACGATCTCGGGATTGGCGAAATTGGTCGCGTTCCGTCTGAACTGTGCTTCGATTTGCTCGTCGGACGGTTGGTCCATCGCATCGAACAAAGCCTGCTTTTCCTTGCGCACGTAGACGATCGTCTTTCGCTGTTCGCGGATCGATTCGCGGTAGTCCTCCCACCCGAGCCCCGTCTGCCGAAACACGATTTCTCTGAACTGCCGGTCGGTGATCTGCCCGCCTTGCTGAGCCTCGATGCTTTTTTTGACCTGCGCGATATACGCATCGACTTCGGCGTCCGAAATACGGACGTCGCTCGCACCGGCGGCCTGTTTGAGAAGGATGTCCTGAATCATCGAATCGAGAACGACCAGAGGATCGGTGGGAAGACCCGAAAGTCCTTGGCTTCTCAAGGCGTCGAACTGATCGATCTGCTGTTGCAGCTGTTTTACCGAAATAAACTCGGGCCTGGTAAGGTTTACCGTCGCGGCAGGCTTGTCGATTATCTGCGCGCCTGCGACCGACGCTACCCACAGGATGAGCGCCGACACCGTGATCGTTTTGTTCACCAAATCCTCTCTTCCATTGCGGGCAGGGCGAAGAACAAGATCGTCGATCTCTCCCCGTCATTCAATGTGGAGCCGCCGTCCTATCGCTTTTGCTTCCTCGGGCGAAGTAAGTATCTCCGAATACTTCAGAAACATCCCTTCGTGCTCCATCGCGTTCATCAGAACGCCGAGCGTCTTCGTCAGCCTCATTCCCCCTTTGACGACGTAGGCGAAGGAGCGCTTTCCGGAGACAACGCCGCAGTTCGAAAGGAATTTTGCCACGTTTTCCGAGATTTTTCCGCCGAATCCGTTGATCGCCGAGGCGCCGACGGCGATGTAGTGATAAATCGTAAGCTTCGTATTGACGTCCCGGTCGCCGTCTATCAGATCGACCTGATGTCCGTTTTCACCGATTCCGTCGGCGAGACTCTTCGCGATGTTAAGGGTCTTGTTGCGGTTCTGACCCTTCCCTTCAAAGAAAACGACGGCTACGCGCATCGACTCGCCCGCTAGTCGGCGGAATCGGAACTCTGCGTCCGCCCCGAATCGGCGCCTTCGGATGCGTCGCCTTGGACATCGCTCGTTTCGCCGTCCGATTCGGTCGAAGTCGAGACGGATGCCTCCGGAGCGGCGGACTTATCGTCGACGATCCACCATTCATCGACGGTCTGCTCCGCCACCCTTCCACGCCGAGCGGCGCCGAGGAGGTCGCCGGCCTCGGGAGTCTTGTTGAGCCACGCGAGGATGAAGGCGCCGGCGAGAAAAACGGCGCCGAGAACCGAGGTGGCCTTGGTCAGAATATTCCCCGATCGCGAGCCGAACGACGTGGCGCCCCCGCCGCCGAAGAGACCGCCGATTCCTTCTCCCTGCTCGTCCTGAATCAGTACGACAACGATAAGCAAAAACGACGCGATAACAAAAATGACCAGTAATAGTACACTCAAGAATCCCATATATGCTCCGTTTCCGATCTATTCGAGCGCCCGAACGATCGCGACGAAAGAATCCGCCTCCAGCGAAGCGCCTCCCACGAGCGCGCCGTCTATATGTTGCTGCGACAGAAGCTCGGCCGCGTTTCCCGGCTTGACCGACCCGCCGTACTGGATAATCAGCGCCTCGGCCGCGTCGCGGTCGTACCACGACTCGACGTTGCTTCGAATCAACGCGTGCATCGCGTTCGCATCGGACGGCGACGCCGTCCGGCCGGTACCGATGGCCCACACCGGTTCGTAGGCGACGACGACGCCACTCAGTTCCTCGACGCCCGCAAGTCCCTGTTCCAGCTGCGACGAGACCACCGTCTCGGCCTCGCCCGCCTCGCGCTGTTCGATGGTCTCGCCGACACAGAGAATTACCTCGAGCCCATGCGCACGAGCGAGGCGAACCTTCCGGTTGATCAATGTGTCGTCCTCGCCGTAGATCGCCCGACGCTCGGAATGGCCGAGGATCACGGTCTCTACTCCCAGGTCGGTCAGCATGGCCGGCGCGATTTCACCGGTATGAGCTCCCGATTCCTCGCAGGCCATGTTTTGGGCGCCAAGCCGCACCCGAGACGAGTCGAGCGCGTCGCGCACCGCGGCGAGCGCCGTAAAAGGCGGCGCAATCATGATCGTGCGAGATGAACCGCCGACCGCCTTCGCGACCTCGGCGGCAAGCGTACGCGCCTCGCCGCTCGTTTTGTGCATTTTCCAGTTCCCGGCGATATAGAGTCGTCTTTCTTTCTCCGCCACTACGATGCTCCTCAGCTCCGGCGCCCGTTTGTGCTGAGCAACGGCCGTATACCGGGGAGGTCCTTGCCCTCGAGAAACTCGAGCGAAGCCCCGCCGCCGGTGGACACGTGGTCGATTTTGTCGGCCAGGCCGAACTTGTTGACCGCCGCCACGCTGTCCCCGCCGCCTACGACGGTCACGCCCGGGCACCCGGCGACCAGCCGCGCGATCTCAAGTGTCCCGGCGGCAAAAGCCTCGAATTCGAAGACCCCCATCGGACCGTTCCATACGAGAGTCTTTGCCGACTCGATCGCCGCGCCGACCAGCCGCACGGTCTTCGGACCGATGTCGAGGGCGACCTTTCCGTCGGGAATATCGACGCGGTCGATCGGTTCCGGTTTGGCGTTTTCGTCGAAAGAAGATGCGACGACATGATCGACCGGAAGTATGATCTCCTTGCCGAGCTTCCGAGCGGTATCGAGAAGCTTCCGAGCCGTCTCGAAATACTCCTCTTCGACGAGTGAGTCGCCGATCGAGGCGCCCTGAATCGAAAGAAACGTGTACGCCATGCCGCCGCCGATCGCGAGCGTATCGCATTTGGGCAAAAGCGATTCGAGAACGCCGATCTTCGACGAAACTTTGGCGCCGCCGATGATCGCGACAAAAGGACTCGCCGGATCTTTAACGACGCGGGACAAGAACTCGATCTCTCTCTGCATGAGAAAACCGGCGACCGCCGGAAGATAGCGCGCCACGCCTTCGGTGGACGCGTGGGCCCGGTGCGCCGCACCGAAAGCGTCGTTGACGTAAACGTCCCCGAGCGCCGCGAGTTTTCGCGCGTGTTCGTCGTCGTTCGCCTTTTCGCCCGGATGAAACCGCGTGTTCTCCAGAAGCAGGACCGCCCCGGCGGGCAGATCGGCGGCCTCCCGCTCCACCTCGGCTCCGACGGAATCGGAGGCCATCCGAACCTCGACTCCGAGCAACTCGCCGAGGCGTCGTGCGACCGGCGCGAGACTCAAAGCCGGATCGGGCTTTCCCTTCGGCCTGCCCAGATGACTCATAACAACCAAACGGGCGCCCTCTTGCGAAAGGACATACTCGATGGTCGGAAGGGCCTTCCTTATCCGCGTGTCGTCGGTTATCGCGCCGTTCGCCAACGGCACGTTGAAATCGACTCGCACGAGGACCCGCTTGTTCTCAAGATCGATGTCTTTAACTGTCTTTACTACCATAAGCAATCGTTGCTCCGGACGAAAACTCACTCGATTCGCACGCGAAACCGGTCACACGTCGCTGATTGCCGGCGGCGGCGCCTGTTGCTGTCTCGGATGTGGTGTGACTATAGTAATAATGGACGGCGAGTGTCAATCGAATCGAAACCTCCGCCGGTGACTCTCGATTCGGACCGGCGGCGCGCCTTTCGCATGCGCGCGAGGGAAGCCGGCCGAGCGAAGCCGTCATCGAATCGCGATAATGCGCCGATAGAGATCCGAGGGCATCGCCGGCGTTTCTATTTCGCCGCCGGCCTCGTCGGTACGTTCGTAGATCACCTTGTCCCCGATGTTGACCAGGTCGAAAAAACGGCTCTGCGCGAGCGTCCCTTCCGAAATGAGCTCGTCGGTCCGCGTGACCGTGAAAGTCCCGATGACGTCGTCGGGCTTGTAGAAAAAGCCGACTCGATCGGTCGCGAGAGAAAGCGCGCTTCGTTTGATGATGAGCCACTCGTCGTCCTCCGCCACGCCGTCCCACCGCCCGAGATCGATGAGGGCGGTGTCGAACTCGCGGTCGATAAGTTCGCCGGCGATCGGGAGAATCGAATCGATCCGATCGGCGAGCAGGTTGAGCGCGTCGGAAACGCGCCGGTTGCCCGTACGAACCACCTGAAACTCATCGAGAAGCTCGCCGGTCCTCGCACCGTACACCGCGACGTGCGCCGCGAAACGGCGCTCGGTTTCAACGAAGTCGACGGTAAGAAAGTAGTCGCTCTTGTTGCTCCTGGCGGCGCCGAAAGCCTCGCCGAAGCCGACGCCGGTGCGGACGGCACGCGGAACCCGAATCCGCTCCCGGTGCCGGAGCAGGCTTCGGAAATACTCGCCCAGGTCTCCCTCCGCGGCCGGATGCCGGGTCTGCGCCTCGGCAACGAAGACGTCAAGCACGTAGACCTGACGAACGAGCGCGTACTGATCGACCCCCCATACCTCGGAGACGCTCCCCTTCCGAAGACTCTCCTGAATCTCGACGCTGTCGAGGATCGCCGGTTCTTCGTACCCGAGATCGAGCAACACCTTGAGCTCGTTCAAGTACTTCGCCGAATAGCCTTTGAGTCGAAACACCTCGGCGTACCGCAACCGTCCCTCTCTGGAGTGCGGATCGATCAACAATCCGCGACGGTACGATCGCAGCGCGCGGTCGAGGAAGTTTCGCTCCTGGTACTGCTTGCCGAGGGCAAAGTGGTAGCGCGCGAAGCGGGACCGACGCGGGTCGTCGAGGCTCAGCGTGTCGGTAATCAGCCGCTCCAGCGACAGCCGGGCGATCTCGTCGTCGCTTTGATACCGAAACGCGAAAGCAAACGCGTTCATCGCCTCCTCGACGCGTCCGAGCGCTCGATACGCCACCCCGAGCGTGTACCAGACGAGCGGCTGCTCGCGTTCGGCGCCGATCAACTCTTCCAGCACGCCGAGCGCGCGTTCGTATGCTCCGCTTTCGAGATAGATTTCGCCGAGAAGACGCTTCGCCTCACGATTGCCGGGATCGATTTCGAGCGCCCGCAGCGCCTGGTACTCGGCCTCGGCCAAGTCGCCTTCGCGACGGTAGTGTTTCGCGGCGATGAATCGAACCTGCGCGTTTCGCGGATGATAGCGCAGCGCGTCTTCGACGAAAACGGCCGCATCGTCGCGCTTGCCCTGTTCGTCGAGAATGAGAATAAGCGACAGCAACGCTCTACGATTCTGCGGCGAGACCCGAAGCGCTTGTTCGTATCGCTCCGAGGCGCGCGTGGTTTTTCCGAACGCAAGGTCGAGCTCGGCCATGCCGAACCACGCGTCGAGGTTGTTGGGCTGTTGCTCGAGTACACGATCGAAGAGGGCCGCCGCGGCTTCGAAATCGCCCAGCCCGACGCGGATACGCCCCTCGAGATTGAGCAGATCGGGGTTTCCGCGGTCGAGCTCCTGCGCGCGAAGCACGTAGTCGAGCGCTTCGGAGTATTCACCGAGGAAAAAGAAACTCTCGGCCAGTCCGACCACCGGTTCCAGGTATTTCGGATTCCGCGCGAGCGCGAGTTTGAAACTTTCGATCGCCCCGTAGAAATCCCCGCGAAGCATCGCCTCCTCGCCGACGCGATAGAGGTCTCTGACCGTCGTCTGTCGCCCGTCGACCGGGACGGCAACGAAGGCGATAAGCAGGGTAAGCAGTGCCACCGCGACTCGGCTACTTTTCATTCGCCCCGTTCTTGGCGTCGTGAGCCTTGGTCACGATCTTGACGTTCTTGATCTTGTTTCCCTCGATATCCTGCACGACGAAATCCATTCCGCGATAACTCGCCTTCTCGAACTTGACCGGTATTTTGCCGAAGAGATCGAAGACGAATCCGCCGAGCGTGTCGAAATCGTCGACGGGGAGCTCGCTTCCGATGTGCTCGGCCAGCTCCTCCAGATCGATTCTCGCCTCGCACAGGTAGACGCCGTCTCCGATTTCGACAATGTCTTCGCGCTCGTTGTCGTATTCATCCTGAATATCGCCGACGATCTCTTCGATGATGTCCTCCAACGCCACGATTCCGGAGACGCCGCCGTACTCGTCTACCACCACCGCGATATGGACGCGTCGCCTCTGGAACTCCCGGAGCAACGAATTGAGCCTTTTGCTCTCCGGAATCAGGTAGGGTTTACGCACGAGCGAGGCGACGTCGATCGGTTCGCGCGTGGTGAGATACCGAAGCAGGTCTTTCACGTAGAGCATGCCTACGACGTTGTCGATCGTCCCTTCGTACACCGGAACGCGGGAATGACCGCAATCGGTCAGGATCTCCACAAGCTCCTCGGCGGAAGTATCGACGGGAACGAAGGTCGCGTCGATCCTCGGCACCAGTACGTCCTTGACCGTCAGCTCAGAGAGCTTGACGATACCCCGAATCATGTCGCGTTCCTGCAATTCGAGCCCGTCCATCTGATCCGCATCGTCCGCGCGTCCGAGCAGTCGCTCGAGAAAACTCAATCTCTTCAAACTATTCTTCTCCTCGACAACTCGCAGAGCAGTTCATCCTGCAGACGGATCATCGGGTCGTCGTCATTGTCCTCGTCATGATCTTTTCCGTCGAGATGGAGCACTCCGTGCACAAGCACCCGCTTGAGTTCCTCGTCGAACGCGCCGCCGGCCGAATGCGCGTTCCGGCCGACCGTGTCAAGGGAGATCACTATGTCTCCGACCGTCCGACTCGACGGTGCGCCGACGAGACCGACCGTGTCGGAGTCGGCCTGCCGAAAGGAAAGCACGTCGGTCGGCGCGTCGATTCCGCGGTAGGTCCGGTTGAGCGTTCGCATGTACGCGTCGTCGCACAACAGCACCGACACGAACCATCGCCGTTTGTCGAGCTTGCGCAAGACCGCACGCGCGAAGCGCTTGAGCCGTGGTTTCCATTGCGGAGAGGGGACGTTGTGCTCGGATATGTCGACTTCGTTCACCGGCGCCTCAGCAACGCTCCATGCGAAACGGACGCTTGCCGTCAGGAGACTCCACGTTTCCGTTTTAGCTCATCCCCGACCTCCGGATACTCGATACGGGAATGAAACTGCCCCGCGAGAATGTGTACAAATGTTTTTTTTATCATGTCAAGGTCCCGAAAGGTGAGCTCGCAGTTGCTCATCTGCCCGGTGGAGAACTTGTCGAGGATGGTCTTCCAGACGAACTTCTCGAGCTTCGCAACGCTCGGCTTCTTGAGCGTGCGCGACGCCGCTTCGACGCCGTCGGCGAGCATGACCACCGCCGCTTCGCGCGACACCGGCGGTGTGCCGCCGTAGGAGTAGTCCTTCCGGTTTATTCCCGCCGCGCTCCCGTCCTTCAACGCCTGCGCATAGAAATAGTTGATGAGCTGACTGCCGTGATGCTGCGCGATTATGGAAACGACCTTTCGCGGCAACCCCAACTCCTTGGCTTTTTCGATCCCGATCTTAACGTGCGATTTTATCACCGCCACCGAGAGACTCGGCTTCAGGTCGTCGTGCTTGTTCGCGCCGGTCTGGTTTTCCACGAAATATTCGGCCTGGTCGATCTTTCCGATATCGTGGTAGTAGGCCCCGACGCGCGCGAGCAGCGGGTCGGCGCCGATCTCCCGACACGCCGATTCGGAGAGGTTCGCCACCATGACCGAGTGACCGTAGGTTCCCGGCGCGAGAGTCAGCATCCGTTTCAACACCGGGGCGTTGAGATCCGAGAGCTCGATGAGACGAAAGGGTGTCGCCGCGTTGAACACGTGTTCGAGAAACGGAAGAAGCGAGAGGTTGAGAACGCCGGCGACGAAACCGGCAATGATCCCCCACCCCGACGCCGCGGCGACTTCCGCGAAACTGTCGGCGCGAAAAGCCCCGACAACCGCAAACATCACCACATGCACTACGGCGAGAAGCACACCGGCACGCATGAGATCGAGTCGCTTCTTCGCGCCGACGACCACGAGCGCGCCGGCTGTGCCCGAAGCAAGCGCGAACACGGCGCCGTACGCTTCGAACCCGGTCGCTACAAGCACAAGCAGCGAGTCGATCAGCGCCATGAACAGCGCGATGCGCGGATGAATCAGCACCGACAGCAGCATCGCGACAAGCGCCGACGGGAGCAGTACCGACGTCGGGATATGTCGCGGGAGCTCGACGAATCGATGCACGAGAAGGAGCGACACGCCGTAGACGATCGAGACCGAAAGAAGCAGAAGCACTTCCTCGCTCGTGAGTCGAAGCGCCGAACCGGTCTGAGAAAAAAGAATGAGCGCGAGTACGAAAACCGCCGCGACCAACAGCACCGTACCGATAATCTTGCTGCTGCTTCTCGACACCGCAACGGTGGAGAGCGCCTTGATTCTTTCGGCGATCTCCTCGGAAACGATGAGTCCTTCCTGGATCAACCGCTCCCCTTTGACGATTTTGCGGACCACCGGCTCGACCTTGCCGACCGCCTGCCGGCGAGACTGCTCGGTAAGTTCGGCATGAAAAAAAGCATTGGTCTGGAGAAACGGAGCGATCACGCGCGTGATGATTCCCGCCGCGGCGAGGTCCTCTTCGCGGAGCCGGCTGCGAACGAACTCTTCGATATCATCGACGGCGACGAGCTCTTCGGCCGGAGTAATCACGATGACGGGCTCGCCCGAATCGTCGACGCGGTGCGCCGCGACTTCGGTAATCGACTGCAGGCCGGACCGACTGTCGACGACGCCGAGTCGATACGCCTGGTCGAGTATTCGTCCCGCCTCCGTCACTACCGAAGCCAGGTTACTCACCTCCACCAGGTCGGCAACGACTTCTCGGGGCACCACGTTGGGCAGTTCCGCCTGCAGCTCGAAATAGAGTGTTTGAGCGTTCGCCGTTTCGTTCCGATCGGAAAGTACGATCCTCGCGAAATCCTCGTACAACGAGAAGTTGTGGAGTCCGATTTCGGAGTTGACCACGTACACCGGAGGAACAAGCCGCGCAATCGCGTCGACGCGAGCCTTGGTCGCCTCGGCGTCCACGTAGGTTACCGTCCTGTCGGCGTAGAGATCCCTCGGCGCCGGTTCGCCGACGATGAAGCCTTCAAAGCTGGTTCTGAAAAAAAGCGTTTGAAACTGAGCGGCGGTCAGGATCAGCATCATCTCGATGAGAAGAGTCGCGGCGATGAGAAACAGGAGGCGCCGATTCCACCCCGCCCGCGAAACCGCGGTCCGCAGGCGCCGAAAGAGACTATCGCGCCGAAGTTTCATATGCATGTACGATTTTCCGCACAAGCGGATGCCTCACCACGTCCGAGGAGTCGAATCGTATTACCGAAATCTCATCTATCGAAGACAGCACCTCGATCGCGTCGATCAGCCCCGAACGTGTCCTCTTCGGCAGATCGATCTGTGTGATATCGCCGGTGACCACCGCGTTCGACCCTTCGCCGAGACGCGTCAGAAACATCTTCATCTGCTCCTGCGTCGTGTTTTGCGCCTCATCGAGGATGATGTAGCAGTCGCGCAGACTTCGCCCGCGCATATACGCAAGCGGCGCAATCTCGATCACACGGTTCGACTCCAGCCTGCCGATCGTTTCCATGGGAACGAACGCGTCCATCGCGTCGTATAACGGCCGAAGGTACGGACTTATCTTTTGCTCGAGATCGCCGGGCAGGTACCCCAGGTTCTCCCCGGCTTCGACGACGGGGCGCGTCAGAATGAGTTTTTTCTTTCTGCGCCCGAGAACCGCCCGTAACGCGTGCGCCACCGCGAGATAGGTTTTTCCGGTTCCCGCCGGACCGACCGAGAACACCAGGTCGGACCGGTCCATCATCTCGATATACTCGGCTTGGCGGGCGCTGCGCGGGAATACTTTGGCGCCGGCCGGAAGAACGATATGATGCCGGTGGAGCGCGTCGGCGGTTCCGGCCGACGATTCGGTGATCAGGCGGTACTCCGCACGAATCAGATCCGGCCCCGGAACCTGTCCGGCTTCCACGTGTTCCCGAAGACCTTCGACAAGATCGCGAAAAAGGATCTTTTTTTTGTCGTCGTCGCTCTCAATACGCAGCTCGTTTCCGCGCGACAGGATTCGCGAATCGAGCAGAACCTCCATGACCCGCAGGTTGCTGTCGTTTACTCCGCACACTTCCTGCAGCACATGCCGGTCATCGAGAACGATACTCAAGGCGTTCGGCAACGGCGTTTCCTCTACGGCGTATTGTACAGACGCGCCCTTTGCGAAGTCAACAGAAGCGAAAAGCGCGACGGTCGACTCATATCCCCAGATCTCCGTCGGAATAGGTGACCTCGCGCTTTATCTCCGGGATCGGATACCAGCGCACGAAGATCGAGAACGACGAATCCCACACGTAGCGGTTCCCCTCGCCTTCATCGCGAATGATCGGTTTTCCGGTGTAGTTGACCGAGAGCTCCCAATCCCGCAGATAGTGCACCGCATCGAGCGTGATCGAACTGAGATTGAAATCCGATTCGATGCGCGCCCGCCTGTAGAAAAAGTTGATCGACTTTGCGATATCCTCGATCGGATTCAACCACGGAAGACCCACTTTTTCGCTGAGCGCGGGAACATAGCGGTAGCTTCCCCGCTGCTCGGAACGTGAAGTGAAATTAAGGTCGAGAAACTCGGCCACTCGGAGCGACAGACGAAACTCGAGACTGAGCGACGAATCGGTAACCCGAAGCAGGTTGAGATTCCAGGCCGACGTCAGATTCCCGGATACTTCGACGCGGTCCTTCCAGAATCGCCGTTTGTCGAGCGAATAGCGAAGGGAAAAGCTCGCCAGAGAAGGCAAAAAAACGTCCTCGGAGTCGGGAACGCTCCGCCAGCCGATCGTGGGAACGAACTCCAGCGGCATCGTTCTCGCGGCGGTGAAACGAGCGTCGAAGAAGGCGATGTGCAACGCCGTGAGGCTTTCGACCGGACGCTTCTCCTCGATGTCGTATCTGAGCGTCTGGTTGAGCGAAAACAGGCCGTCCATCGCCCGGAGAACCAGGCTGCTCGTGCTCTCGCCGAAGAGTCGCTCTTCGGGATCGTAGCTGACTCCGCTCTCGAGATAGCTTCCGGCGAAGAGCGGGAGCTCCGGTGCGATGCGTTCGGTCAGAGTAATCGGCTTGTATTTCCACGAATCGGGCTTCTCGAAACCGGCGGTCGCCGTCGTGGTGACCACCCCCGTCACGAAAACGCCCCTGAGGTCGACTACCGGGTCGGCCGGCGGCAGCTTCACGGTCGTCGAAAGCGACTGCACTCCGACGGGCGAGTCGTACTTGCCCGAAAGAGTAAGAGTATGCGTCGTCACGAAATCCGGCGACCACTCGGCCCATTCGTTCGCGTAGTCGCCGGCATCGGAATCGAACGTCCGCCGAAAAACGGTCGTCGCGAGGTCATACGAGACGGTCGAGTCGCTCCAGGCGTCGGCAAAAAAAAGCGGTTTCGCGACCAATCCGATCGCATTACTCGATCGGAGAAGCGTCGTACTCCGATCCTGCTCGATCAAGCGTCGCCACCCGTCGGAGTCGGGATCGATCGGGTCGAAATGCTCTCGCAACGTTCCCTGAAACGCAAAAGACTCGTTCATCGTCAGCGCGGAGCGGTAGAGACTTCCCCGGTAACTCAGTTGCGCGTTCGTTTTGCCGCTGAAAAGCGAGTACTCGTTCGACGAATCGTCGAAGAGTCTTATGTCCGACGGACGCAACCACGATCCCGAGTTAAACCGTGTGTCGAGCGTCACTTCGGGGGCGATCGTGTAGGAGAGCTGGTGATCGTAAACGGGGACGGTCTGCCTGCGGGGGACCGGCGCCGCGTCGATCGGTTCGGGTACTCGAAGCGGCGGCTCGGCCGGCGGCGGGGCTTTCTCGCCGTCTCTCCCCGGCAACGCCCACGGCGGCCGCAATTCGGGCAGCTCTCCCGAACGATCCGGCCGGCCGCCGCCCGCACTCATCGGGGCGCCGCCGAAGGTCCGCCTGAACAACGTTCCCGCGACGCGGGCGACCGCGCTCGGCGCGCTCATGCTCTCCGGGAAAAAGAAATAGCGGTCGGGATACCGATATCCCAACGGCTCGAACGTCGCGTCGGCGCCGAAGTCGGAGTCGGGTCGAGTCTTCGCGCGCCAGTTGAGCGAAAAATCGAGTCTGCTCAGCTGAGCGGTCTGAATGTAGGGCGCCAGTCCCGGAGACTGAAGGGTGAGCCGCGACGCGAGCTTCCATTGATAGCTGTCGGTGCGCTTGCCGCCGCCGGCGCCGGTCCCCGGCTGTTCTTCCTCGATTCCCAGCAGCTTCGCCCAGTCGATCTCCTCCTTTCGATCGAAAAAATCGCGCGAAACGAAAGGATCAGAATGTGCGGCGAGGTTGAGATCGAGATTGAACCATTGCGCGCCGACGCCGAGCCGCCCCGATCCGCCGTAACGCAGCGGTGTTTCCACGCCGAAAAACGATCCGGTGTTCCACACGCTCGCGAAAGTTCCGTCGGCGGCCTGCTCAAGATAGGAGTATCCGCCGCCGGAAAGCTCGCTGATGTTTCGGCTTCTCGCCACACCGAAAAGGAGGTCGAATGTCCGCAGAATCCCCCTCGCCCCGAACTTGCCGTCGAGTCCGACGAAAAGGCCGTGGCGGCTATAGACGTCGGCAAGGATTTTCAAGTAGTCCTCCTTCGGCGGCGGTTGGTCGCCTTGGCGCCCGTCGCGAGAGACCTTTTTCAGGAACAACCCTTCGCGCTCGGTTTCGTACGACCCGGAGGTCTCCTCGGTCACGCGCAGAAACGAAAGCGATCCGCTCGAGTCGCGTTTCGCCCCGACAAGATAGGTGGTGGTCTGGAGAAAGTAGCCCTGAATATCATCGAGTCCTACCGAGGGATGCATCAGGAGCTCGTCGCCCGGATGAAAAAAGAAAGGAAAGTAGAACATCGGTACATGGCCGACGTAGAGCACCGCGTCCTCGAGCGCCCACTCCTGCGGCGCGAGTATCCGAATCGACGTCGCGTCGATCCGGTAGTACGGGTCCTCCGGGTCGGAAGAGGTGATGGTCCCGTTGTGAAGCAGTATGATATCGTCGGCAAGCCGATAGATCGTTTCCCCGCTGTAGAAGAAGGTAACGGTGTTCTCTTCGAGACTGCGGTCGGCGGTGGAAGTACCGTTGGAAAAAACGCCCTGCCAATCGTCGAGACTGAATGAGAGACTGTCGCCCCGAAAGACTTCGGTCTTGTCGGGTTGCGTGAGCGTGTACGTCAGACTCCCCGAGGCGGTCAGCTCGTTCCTGTCCTGGTTGTAGACGATCCGGTCGGCCTCGATGGTGTGCACCGAGTCGCTCTTCTCATCCCGCATCGTCAATACGACGTTGCCGTTGAGCTCGACATAGTCTTCGCCGGTCTCCTCCAGGGTGTAATAGGTGGTCGAGTTTGCCGACTCTATCGTGATAGGCCTCGACTCCCGCCCGGAATCCGAAGGCGGCGCCGGCGCCTCCACGCCGTAGTGCAGACGCAACCGCGCCTGAAGATCGCTCCGCGAACCGCGGGTGGGAAGATCGAGCCGCTCGGCCCACGCGAGCAGCTCGTAGTAGCTTGCCGTGCGGATATCGAGCTCGAGCGTGTCGATCAGCAGATCCGGTTCGGAACCCGTCGCGGATGCCGGGTTCTCCTGGGCCGAGAGACGCGGGCCGCCCGCGGCCGCAAGAATCGCCGCGGTGAGAATTGCCGCCGCGCGCCGGAGAAATCCCCGCCTCATGCCCGCGATACGGCCGAAGCCGCCGCGGCACGGGACCGGAACGTCGACTTCAGGAAACGACCGGTATATGAGCGGGGGTGCTCCGCTATCGCCTCCGGCGGCCCGGTCGCGACCACCTCGCCTCCGCGGCCTCCGCCCTCGGGCCCCAGGTCGATGACGTAGTCGGCGTTCCGGATGACGTCGAGATTGTGCTCGATAAGAACCACCGTATTGCCGCGATCGACGAGGAGATCGAGAACCTCCATGAGCTTGCGCACGTCTTCGAAGTGCAACCCCGTCGTCGGTTCGTCGAGCAGATAGAGAGTCCTCCCGGTGCTGCGCTTGGAGAGCTCGAGCGAGAGCTTGACCCGTTGGGCCTCGCCGCCGGAGAGCGTCAGCGCCGATTGACCGAGTTTTACGTAACCCAGCCCCACCGACAGAAGCGTCTCGAGCTTCCTCGACGCGGAGGGAATCCGTTCGAAGAACTCCGCCGCCTCCTCGACACTCATCTCGAGCACCTCGTGAATGTTCTTTCCCCGATATCGGATGTCGAGCGTCTCCTGATTGAACCGCTTCCCGCGACATACGTCGCATTGAATGTAGACGTCGGGGAGAAAGTGCATCTCGATTTTTATCGTCCCGTCTCCTTTGCAGTTCTCGCATCTGCCGCCCGACACGTTGAACGAGAACCGTCCCGGCTTGTATCCGCGGGCGCGCGATTCGGGCAGCGAAGCGAACAGGTCCCGGACGATCGTGAACAACCCAACGTAGGTCGCCGGGTTGGACCGGGGAGTCCTGCCGATGGGAGACTGATCGATGTTGATTACCTTATCGATCTCATCGACTCCGCCGATCGACTCGTACGCCCCTTCGGGAAGGCGTGTTCGGGAGATCCTGTTTGCGAGCGCCGGATACAGAACGTCGGAGAGGAGCGTCGATTTGCCCGACCCGGAGACTCCGGTGATCGCGACAAGCACGCCGAGCGGAAAGGACACGTCGATGTGTTTGAGATTGTGCTCCGAGACGCCGGTAAGTATGAGCGATTTCCCGGCGCCGGCTCTGCGCTCGGTTCTCCGCGGCATCGTGCGCGCGCCCGAAAGATACTGCCCGGTGAGGCTTTCGGAGCACTCCATCACTTCCCGGGGTGTTCCGCGGGCGACGACATAACCGCCCTCGACACCCGCGCCGGGGCCTAGATCGATAAGGTGATCGGCCGCCATGAGCGTCTGCTCGTCGTGCTCGACGACGATGAGCGTGTTTCCGAGGTCGCGCAGAAAGGTGAGCGTCGAAATAAGTTTCTCGTTGTCGCGTTGGTGCAATCCGATGGTCGGTTCGTCCAGGATATACAGAACTCCCACAAGCTGCGAACCGATCTGAGTCGCCAGCCGAATACGCTGCGCCTCGCCCCCGGAAAGCGTCGAAGCGCGCCGCTCGAGAGTCAGGTAGTCGAGCCCCACGCTTGAGAGAAACTCGAGTCGCGAAAGTATCTCCTTGAGAATCTGTGCCGCGATCTGCCGTTCGGTTTCGGAAAGGCTGAGATTCCGAAAAAACTCGACGGCCTCCTCGACGGTCAGCGCGGTCGTGTCGCTCACGTTCTTGCCGCCCACCGTCACCGCGAGACTCTCCGGTTTGAGCCGCTTTCCCCGGCAGGCGGGACATTCGCGGCGGCGCATGAACTGCTCCAACCACTCCTTGATACCTTCCGATTGCGTTTCGAGATACCGACGCTTGAGCTCGTTGAGCACTCCACGAAAAGTAGATGAAAACTCGAACCGCCCTGTGTTGTTCCGGTTTTCGTAACGGACTTCTATCGGCTCGTCGCTCCCGTTGAGGATCATATCGAACACATCCTTCGGGAGCTCGTCGAAGGGGGTGTCGAGATCGAAGCCGATCTTCCGCGCAAGCGCTTCGAACCAACTGCGATGCCACGCCGCATTCGGATTGTTCGTCGCGACGGCGCCTTGATTGAACGAAAGCGATCTGTCCGGAACGACGAGGTCGGGATCGAACTCGAGCGTCATTCCGAGCCCCGAGCAGGCTTCGCACGCCCCGTACGGGTTGTTGAACGAAAAGAGTCTTGGTTGCAGTTCCGGGATGCTGATCCCGCACTCGGGGCACGCGCTCGTCTGCGAAAAGAAACGTTCCTCGCTCTCCCCCGCCCCGTCGAAGCGGACGACGAGCCTTCCGTCGGCGGTCGAAAGCGCCGTCTCAATCGATTCGGCCAGCCGGGTACGCGCCGAAGCGTCGAGAACGATTCGATCGACGACGATCTCGATGTCGTGCTTCCTTCGCTTGTCCAGCGAGACCGGCTCGTCAAGCAGCAGCATCTCACCGTCGACCCGTACGCGAACGAATCCCCCCTTGCGCGCGTCGTCGAAGATGCGTTGGTGCCCGCCCTTGCGACTCCGAACGACCGGCGCGAGAATCGTAAGCCGCGTCCCCTCGGGCGCCGACATGACCGCCTCGACGATCTGGTCGAGCGACTGCTCGCGTATTTCACGGCCGCAGGAGGGACAGTGCGGCGTTCCGATCCGAGCGTACAGCAGCCGCAAATAATCGAAGATTTCGGTGACGGTTCCGACGGTCGACCGCGGATTGCGATGGGTGGTCTTCTGTTCGATCGAAATGGCCGGAGACAGCCCCCCGATGTAGTCGACGTCGGGCTTGTTGAGTCGTCCGAGAAACTGCCGCGCGTAGGCCGAAAGCGACTCGACGTAACGACGCTGCCCCTCGGCGTAGAGAGTGTCGAAGGCGAGCGACGATTTCCCCGAACCGCTCATACCGGAAATAACCACGAGCGAATCCCGCGGAATGTCGACGTCGATGTCTTTGAGGTTGTGTTCTCGGGCGCCGCGGACGACGATGCGCTTCATATTTCCCGGGAACGGTAGTACATTCTCCCGGCAGTGGCAACGCCCGCCGGGCGACCGACGTTGCCGCGAGGCCCGGCGCGGCGCCCCACACCCACGAGACGGAGCGGCGCCGGACGCCGCCGCGAAACGCCGACGGTGCTACGGGAGCGGCGCAAAACCGCGCGAAGCTCGGATTCCGGCGGCGCCGGTCGGGTCGATCCGCATCAGCAGTCGGCGGATCGATTCGGCCGGCGCGACCTTCCCCGATGCGTCGAGCGAGTGCCCGAGGATGAACAACTGTTCGTACAGATCCGATCGAACCAGATAGTCGCGCACCTCGGGGAACCGCCGGGTATCGTACATGAGTTGCTCGACGCCCGTGTAGCGATACTCGGGATCGATCGTTCGTACAAAGGCGATGATTTCCGAAAGCGTCATCACTATCGAGTACGCCGCCGCGCGGGACGCCTCGGCGAACCGGTGCGACCGATAGAGCAGAAAACGCGACAGCAGCGCCTGCGCGTATTGAGCGCCGCGATCGTCGAATCGATAGAGCAGCAACACCTTGTCGAGCCCGTCTTCGAGCAGGATCCTGTACATCGGCGCCTCGATCCGACTCGGAGGTTGATCATACCCGGCATCCACCCGCTCGATAATAGTGCGCAACAACGATTCGTACTGCAGGTATTCGCCGAGGAGCTTGTGGATATTCGCCATTCGGTAGAGAATCTCTACGGCATCGTCCGGAACGATGAGCAGCCTCCGCCGTTCGTAGGCCCGTTCGTATTGAAGCAGCGCGATAGCGTACTCGCCTTCGGCCGCGAATACTTCGCCGATCGCCATATCGACCTCCGGCATGTCGGGGTTCGCCTCTTTGACCGCGCGGAACATTCGCAACGCCTCGCCGAACTCACGCTGCTCGAAGGCGTATCGCGCGCGCTCGAAAAGCAGCCACGACGCGTCCTGTCCGGCGAGACGCGCCGGCGCCGGGAAAAGAAAAATCACGAGCGCGGCAAGCGGCGCGCGCCGCCCTATTCGTTGCACAGCTTCTCCACTTCGCTCCTGAGAAGATCGCCGCCTTCGGAAACCGGAACGCGCGCGACGATCTTTCCGTTTCGAAACACGATCGCTTTCCCGCCGGCGCCGGTTATTCCCACGTCGGCGTGTTTCGCCTCCCCGGGACCGTTCACCTCGCATCCCATAATCGCTATCGACACGTCCGAGCCGATCGTGGCCAACCACTCTCGGTTCTCTTCGAGAAAACGGTGCGTATCGAACCCCGCCCTTCCGCACCTCGGGCACGAAATAATCTCGACGCCGCCTCTCGACCGACCGGAGGCGCGAAGAATCTCTCTCGCTGCCGCCAGTTCCTCCGCGCACGGCGCACTCAGCGACACCCGAACGGTCTCTCCTATTCCCCGCCGCAACAACGGAATAAGCGCGGCGCTGCTTTTGACGAGGCCCGGAATGATCGGACCCGCCTCGGTCAACCCGAGATGAAGCGGATGATCGTATCGTTCGGCGAACAGCTCGTTCGCGCGCACCGTACTGTCAATATCGGAAGCTTTGAGCGAGACGACAACACTCGAAAACGAGTGTCGCTCGAACAGATCGAGCTCGCGCTCGGCGGCGACGACCATCGCTTCGGCGCGATCTTCGATCCGACGCAGATCGTGAGGGAGGGAGCCGGCGTTGATACCGATTCTTATCGGTACGCCGCGGTCGGCGGCCTTCGCGAGCACCTCCCTTTTGCGTCGCGTCGAAGTGATGTTTCCCGGATTCAACCGAATCTTTTCGACGAAATCGAGGCATCGCAACGCGATATCGGGGTCGAAATGGATATCCGCGACGAGCGGCAGAACGCTCGTGCGCGAGACCACCTCGAGTCGCTCCGCGGAGGCGAGATCGGGAACGGCGAATCGAAGCAGTTCGCAACCTAACGCTTTGAGCCGCTCGATCTCAAGCGGTATGTCCCCGAGGCGGTCGGCAAGCGGAGACTTCCACATGGTCTGTATCCGGACCGGCGCCTCGCCCCCGAGAATGAGCGACCCGACGCGGACTTCCCGCGTGCGCCGCCGGGGGACCGGCGGCGCTCTGTCAGGCTGCATCGATCACGACGGACCGATCAAAGGATGCCGAGCAAAAACACCATGACGAACAGCGCCACCGTCTCTATCAGCCCGAGTACCATGATGAAGTTACCGAAGCCCTTCCCCGTTTCGGCGAGCGCGTCCGAAGCGCTCGCGCCGGCGCGTCCCTGAAACCATGCCGACATTCCCATCGCGATACCGCCGAATATCCCGGCGCCCAGCAGCAGCCATTGATCCGCCGATTCGGCGGCGCGAAGCGCGTTCATCAAGATAAAACCGTAGATCGTCTGCGTGAGCGGCGCGCCCACGAACGCGATGATCATAAACGGCGCCGGCTTGTTCTGCACAAAGCATTTTTTCCATGCGCCGACCGCGGCCATTCCGGCGGCGCCCATCCCCAGGGCCGAGCCTATCGCCGCAAAGGCCAGCGCGCCTCCGATACCAATTAGTCCGAAATTCATCTTGCGTATGTCTCCTTTTCCAGCCGATTACGACTCGACCTGTAGTTGTGTCTCTTCCGTATGTCTTCGCAACGGATTGTAGGCGATCCCGGTCCACTCCATACCGAGGTGTCCGGAGAACTCGAGCATGTTCAATCTGACGCCGTGCACGACCACCGAAAGCGCTCCCATCGCGAGATTCAGCGTATGACCAAGCGCGAGAATAAGAATCGAACCGACGATACCGACGATCGAACCGCCCATGTCCGATGCCATCCCGTTGAAACTCTTCGCTATCTCAACGGTAGCGAGTCCGACGGCGAACAGTCTGATGTAGGAAATGATATCGGCAAATGCTCCGATGGAATCGAGAAAAGTCGTGAGCAGACCGGCAAATCCCTTTCCGATTCCTTTCAGAAAGTTTCCCTCCTGTTCGGAGAAAAGCACCACGCCGCCGAGCCCGCCGACGATCAACCACAGAGCGAAGTCGGGGAGCGGGTAGAGCGCCGGATCCAGCACGAGGTTGAGCACCAGGTAGTAGATTCCCAGAATCATGACAAGCCACCCGATCTGCCCGAAGGCGCGAATGCGGGGACGCGACCGCAACCCGGTGGTGAAGTTCCACAGGTGCGCGATAACGATCTGAACGGTTCCGACGACGAAGCAGAAGAACTTGACGTTCTCGCCGCTCCGCGGATTGAACGTCGCGATCGGTTCGAACACGAAGAAGCGAAAGGGCGCCGCCCGGGCGATCGCCTCCGACCCGAACCACGTACCGGTGAGCGCTCCCCAGACGATCGTCGCGACGCTCAAAACCAGAAGCAGCGCCTGCTCGAGGCCGACCGGGCGGCCTTTGCGTTTGCCGAGGACGACGGTCGCGAGAGTTCCTGCAAGGAATACGAATCCGTACCCCGCGTCTCCGATGATCATCGCGAAAAACAACGTAAAGAAGAGCAGGAAAAAGAAACTGATGTCGTACTCGCGATATCCGGGAATCGTTCCGAGCATCGTAAACACCGGCTTGATAATGGAGATCGGTTTCGGATTCCTGACCAACGTCGGGGTCGGATCGTCGGGAGCGGGGTCGCGCGCCACCATCGCCCATCCGCTCGTTCTCGCCGCCGCCGCTACCGTGTCGACGCGTTCGGACGGCACATATCCGGTTATGTGCGAGAGCGCTCCGTCGACGCCCATCGAGACGCGGGCCTGTTCGAGTTCGATCTCTTCGCCGGTCGCGGCAATCGTCTTTTCGATCAAAGGCATGTGCCCCGCGAGCGCGGCGCGCTCTCTCTCGATCGAATCGAGCCGCGCTCGGCGCCGCTCGAGCTCTTCCTCGACCGCGGACAGGCTCGCCGCGGGAAGCTCGAACTCCTGAATATCGGCAAACGGTTCGGCGGCGAAAGACACGACACCGGTGAGCGAACCGCGCCGCGCGACTTCGAAAACCGGCGCCTCCGGAGGGATTGCGCGAAGTTCGTCCCGGGTAAGTAGATACAATCGCGCCGACAGACCGTACTCGTTAAGCAGACGTAGGTCGTCGGGATCGAAGTCGCCCCAGAAGCTCAATCGATCCCGTTCGCGTTGCAGCCGCTCGCGCTCCTCGACCAGGCGCTCCTCCTCCGAATCGAGCTCGTCGAGTCTGTCGAGCAGATCGCCCGGCCGCAGTCTCGGTGCATCGGAAGCGGGCGCGACGTCGTAGCCGTCGAGCGATCGCTGCGCCCGCTGCAGCCTCGACAACCGCTCCTGCAGCCGTTCGAGACGCTCGCTGCCTTCCGAAGATGTTTCGACGTGAAGCACGCCGAGCCGACGCAACTCCTCGAGCGCCCGATCGGTTTCGGACTCGAGAAGCACCAGCGATATTTTTCGCATCTTGACGATCATGCCGCTACTCCGCCCCGACGGACGCGGTCTCGATCGCTTCGGACCCGTCGGATTTGCGCGTAAGGTTTCTCTTTGCGATCTTGCCGCGGACAACCGCCGCGGTCTGTTCGTCTCCCAGGTAGATACGGATTCGCCGGATGTTCTCGCGGGTTTCGGGAATCTTGACTTTCTCGAACAGGTTGACCCTCTGAGTTGTAATACGTAGCTCGTAGGCAAGCCGATCGCGCTGACGTTCCAGGATTTCGAGCTTGGCGTCGAGCTTGAGAATCTCCTGAAGTTGCACGATCCCCTGATCCACCCAGAGCGGGGTTTTCAGCAGATCGTATCGGTACGTTCGGAAATCGACCGATTCGAACACCGGTATGTCCACCCCGGCGATGTTCCCGATCGACGTTTTGATCGGTCCGACATCGATGAGAGAACGGATATCGACCGGTTCACCGAAAACCGCCACCCACGAGTCGAGCGCCCTGCGCATCTCGTCCAGTTCGTTTCCCTTGACGCGGATCTCCGATTCGACCTGACGCACGACGAGCTGAAGCTGCTGCTTTTTCAGCACGAGAGTCGGAAGATAGCGCTCGAAACGCTTCAACGCGTCCTTCTGAGCCTTCAGCTCGTTTTTCGTCAGCTTGATCTTCGCCATCGATCTACTTGTCCGGCCAGTACTCGTCGAGCAACTCCGACCGCAACGCGGTCTCTTCGCGGGTGAAACACTCGGCGAGGATCTTCCACCCGCGATCGAGCGCGTCCTCAAGCGGGATATTCAACGATAGATCCATCATTTCCCGCTCGAAAATCTCGCCGTACCGAAGCAGCTTGGTGTCCCATTCGGACATCCGGAACCCCATCGATCTCTTTTCCTGCGATTCGAGGCACGCCGCGTAAAGTTTAATCATCGAATCCATCAGCGATCGGTGGTCGCTTCGCGTCCGGGAATTGACCATCTGCTTGAGCCGCGACAGAGAACCGAACGGTTCGATTCGTCCG
>JAJRYZ010000227.1 GCA_024275515.1 Spirochaetota bacterium | reverse complement strand
TATCGGAATACTCGGCGTCGCGCTGCTCATCCTGCGGATATATCCGCTTCTGGTTCATCTTCTTCGTTGGGCGACCGGACGGGCGCCGGGAATCATCTGGAGGTTGGCGCTGCAGCGACTTTCGCGCAGCACCGTCGATTACGTCCCGCTCATGCTGCTGCTCGCGGTCACCCTGTCGCTCGGCGTCTATTCGGCGACCACCGCGCGAACGCTCGCGGTGAATCTCGAAGACACCATTCGATACGAAATCCGTGCGGATATGTCGACGGTGGAAGAGTGGGTCGATCCCGAAGGGTTCGACACGACGATTCGCGAACCGCCGTTCTACGAACGTACCGAGATCCCCGGAGTTTTATCGGCCGCCCGGGTTTTTCGCGGACGGGCCGATCTGCGCCGGCCGGAACGATGGAGCCGGCGACTCAATGCGCAGATGATGGCGATCGAACCGTACGAGTTCGCGAAGACCGCGTGGTATCGCAACGATTTCGGCGTCGGTGACTTCGTCGATTACTTGAGGATCATGAGCGAGCACCGCGAGGGAATAATCGTCGCGGCGCCGATCTTCCGTCAGGCGGAACTGGAGCTCGGAGAACCGCTGATCGTCACCTACAGCGGGCAGGAGATACCGGTCTACGTCGTCGGGTATATCGATTTCTGGCCCGGAATAGACCCGTACGATCGTCCGTTCTTTATTATGAACATCGAACATTTTCAGGACTACACCGTCCTCGAACCCTACCAGGTGTGGTACGACCTCGAACCGGGAACCGCGATCGACGAGGTTATCGACGGCCTCACTTCGCTTGGGGTATACGTGACCAAATACCGCGACGCCGAGAGCGAGATTCTCGCGATGAAACGAGAGCCGTACCGAATGGGCTTCTTCGGGATGCTTGGACTGGGTTTTATCTCGGCGGCGATCGTCACGACGCTCGGCTTTTTCCTCCACACTTTCTTTTCGCTCCGCAGACGCACGGTCCAATTCGGTGCGCTGCGGAGCATGGGGCTCATGCCGATACAACTGGTCGCGCTGCTCGCCGTCGAGCTTGTGTTTACCGTCGGCGCGGGAATCGCGCTCGGATTCGGGCTCGGCATCGGCGCCGCGTCGGTTTTTCTCCCTTTTCTGCAGTACCGAACCGCCGATCTTCAGGCCGCTCCGCCTTTCATACTGGTTATGAGCCGGGGAGATATATACCTCTCTCTTATCGTCATGGGAGCGCTCTTTGTCGCGGCGATCGGCGTGCTTTCGGTCCTGCTGTCGAGGCTCAAGATTCACCAGGCGATCAAGCTCGGCGAGGAGGCGTAGAATGAGCGACGAAACCGGTTTTATCCGGTGCGAAAACCTCGTCAAGATCTACAAGTTCGAAGAGATCGAGGTTTTCGCGCTCCAGGGGCTCGACTTGTCGGTCGAACGGGGGGAGATGATTTCGATCATCGGGCCGAGCGGAAGCGGCAAATCGAGCATCCTCAACGTTCTCGGCGGGCTCGACACTCCCAGCGCGGGCAAGGTACGCGTCGGAGACCATGACCTGCTTCGAATGGACGACAACGCCCGGCGCGAATACCGGCGTTCTTCGGTGGGGTTCGTGTGGCAAAACGTCACACGCAACCTCATTCCGTACCTCACCGCGATTGAGAACGTAGAAATGCCCATGATCCTCGCCGGAACCTATCGCAAGAGCCGGGCCGCCGAACTTCTGGGGATCGTCGGACTCGCGCACCGGGTGCACCACACGCCGGCGCGGATGTCGGGAGGCGAGCAGCAGCGCGTCGCCATCGCGATCGGCCTGGCCAACGAGCCTTCGGTCCTGCTCGCAGACGAGCCGACCGGGTCGGTCGACACCGGAACGCGCGATCAAATCCTGCAGGTTTTCGATATGGTGCGATCGACGCTCGGAGTCACCGTCATCATCGTCACTCACGACAGAGACATCGCCAAAGCGGTCGACCGCTACGTCGAGATCCGCGACGGAAAGACGAGCAGGGAAGCGGTCCGTCGCAGCGACGCGCTGCTGTCGACCGTCGGCGAGGCGGGTGAAGGGGGACGAAAAGCCGACACCGACCGGGACGAGGAAGAAACACATGAACTCTATACACTCCTCGATTCGGCCGGTCGGCTTCAAATACCGCGTGAGCTTCTCGCGAGCCGCGGAATAACCGATCGCGTCAAACTCACCGAAGATGGTGATCGAATCGTCATCCTGCCGCCGGGGCCCGCTTCGGAGGCCGACCTGAAAAACAAAAAACGTAGATAGCCGTCCCGCCCGCCGGCGCTCCGCCGTCGGTGAGCATCGAGTGTTGGAACGCCTCCCGGTTTCGCCTACTATGTCGCCATGGACAAGACCAACATACTCTTCATCACCTCCGACCAGCAGCACTGGTCGGCAATGGGTTATCTCAACCCCGAAGTACGCACCCCGAATCTCGACCGGTTGGTGCGGGAGGGGCAGACGTTTCACCGAGCCTATACGGTCAATCCCACCTGTACCCCCACCCGCGCAAGCTGGATTACCGGTCTCTACCCGAGCCGACACGGCGCCTATTCGCTGGGGACGAAACTCCCCGAAGACGTACCGACCATCGGCGACTATCTCGCCCCCGCCGGTTACCGAACCGCTCTTGTCGGCAAGGCCCATTTTCAGCCTCTTCTCGGGACCGAGGAGTTTCCGTCGATAGAGGCGTATCCGATTCTGCACGATCTCGATTTCTGGCGGTCGTTCTCCGGCCCGTTCTACGGGTTCGACCACGTTGAGCTCGCACGAAATCATACCGACGAGTCACACGCCGGGCAGCACTACGCGCTATGGATGGAAGAGAAAGGTTACGCCGACTGGCGCACCTACTTTCTACCCAACCAAAAAGACCAGACCGTCGCAGGCGATCCGCTCACCCGATCGAGTCATCGCCGGCGCGCTCCCGGAGAAGCGTGGGAAATACCCGAGGAGATACATTACAACGCCTGGATAGCCGAACGTGCCAACGCGCTTCTCGACCGCTACGCGGGCGTCGACGGCGGAACCGAGGAACCTTTTTTCCTGTGGGCGAGTTTTTTCGATCCGCATCCGCAGTACATGGTTCCCGAACCGTACGCCGGAATGTACGACCCGGCCGACGTGACGGTGCCTGAGTTCAGCGAGGGCGAGTTCGACGATAAGCCTCCCTATTTCCGGCTCGCCCGCGAAAAAAACCCCGATTTTTCGGCCTTTGCGGAGCCCGGCGGGAACGGTATACACGGGGCAGGGTCGCATCTCATCGATCGCGACACACTCGCAAAACACATCGCGACTATGTACGGCATGATGACGATGCTCGATGCTTACATCGGGAAAATAATCGACCATCTCGACGAGCTCGAACTATCCGAAAAGACCCTCGTGTGCTTTACCAGCGATCACGGCGACTTCTGGGGCCAGCACGGGCTCACCAAGAAGGCGATTCATCACTACGAAGACCTTCTGCGGGTCCCGCTCGTCGTGCGTCACACAGGTTCGGCGCCGGCGGCCGTCGTCAACAACTCGCTGCAGTCGACCGTCGACCTGGCGCCGACGTTCCTCTCGATTGCCGGATGCGAAGTCCCGCCGACGATGCAGGGAATGGACGTCTCCGACGTCTGGTACGGGCGACGCGACTCCGTTCGCGATCACGTCATCGTTGAAAATCAACATCAGCCGACGACGATGAACATGAGGACGTTCATCGAAGAGCGATACAAAATCACGGTGCATTACAACCGCGACTACGGGGAGCTTTATGATCTGAAGAACGATCCGGGCGAATTGGTCAACCTGTGGGACAGCGAAGAGCACCGTGAAACAAAGAGCCGGCTGCTGCTCAGGTTCCTGCACGCCGAAATGGGAAAGACCCCGCTGCCGATGCCCCGAGTTTCCGGAGCGTAGCGCGCTCGACACTCCCGCGCGTCGCTCTCGGGTCACCCGCGCGCGGCGACGAACAGACGCGCGAAATACTCAAGCTCATCCTCGTCGGGGCCGAATCGTGCCAAAACGTCGCGAAGAAAGGTTCGCATCCCCTGCGGACCCTCCTGCACTCGATATCCGCGCGCCCGGAGCGCGGCTACGATTTCGCACAGCGCTCGATCGATGTCGGCGAGAAGCACCGGCGGGCCGGCACGGCGCGTCCGCGCACCGTCGGCGGTCGCCACCGTCCAGGCCACCAGCGCGACCGCGTGCGAAAGGTTGAGCGACGGAAAATCCGGCGCCGCGGGGATAGAGACCGCCACGTTGCATCGCGAGAGCTCTTCTACCGACAGCCCGGCGGGCTCGTTTCCGAAGACGAACGACGCCGCGCGTTCGGCGTGCCCGCGCCGGACCGACAGAAGCGCGATTATCTCGTCGAGTGAAAAAACAACGGATTTCCGACGGCTACCTCGCCTGCGGGTGAGCGCCACGGCGATATCGGACCCGGCGAGCGCGTCGCCGAGCGATTCGAATACCCGAACCGCCGGCGCCGAACACGACCGGTCGCGCACCCGGGCGCCGGGATCGACGAGGACCAACTCTCCGGCGCCGGTGGCGCGAAGCGCATCGAGCGCGGCCGAGACGTTCCGATCATCCTGCGGACGGCAGAGCACGAACCGTAACGGCGCATTCATAAGCGCCTCGTTGCTCGGGTTCCGGTGTCGACGGTTCCGGTTATCGGACTAACCTTTGACCAGCCGCCGCTGCCGGCCGGATAGACGAAGCGAGAAAGGGCGCCCTCGTTTCGGCCGCACCCGGGATTTGATGCGGACGTAGATCCGCAGATAACTCGCGAGCGAGAAGATCGAAAGCACGACCGCTCCGACGAGCGCCGCCTGCGTCACCACGCCGAGGATCTCCATAAAGCGTCCCGCCGCCCCGAATCGCTGCAAAGAAAGCAGAAAAAAGCCCAGCGCGCAACTGATCGAATAGGATATCGCTTTCGTCTTTCCGAGCGAATTCGCCGCGAGCGCGTAGTTCATTTTGTACAGGTCCTGGCGAATGTAGATCGAGCTCAGCTCGCGATAGATGATAAGAAAGAGCATCCACGGCGCGGCGATACCGACCGCCGCGAGGCACACGAAGTAGGTAATACGACTGACCACATCCGCGAACGGATCCAGGATCTTTCCCATCTCGGTTATCTCGTCCTTCTTCCGCGCGAACCAGCCGTCGAATACATCCGATCCTTCGATAAGAATGAAAACGATCCACAAAAGTATCGTCGAAGGAACAAGAAACGCATCGACCCACTCGGGAAGAAAAAAGAAGAGAAAGAATATCGGCGCGAGAAACGCCCGCGAGAGACTTACCTGATTAGCTAAACCCATGGTTTGTGATATAGCGTCGGCGAAGTAATGTCAATCGGGAGAAAGGGCCCGCCGTCCGCCCGAAGGCGGACGGCGGGCAACGCACTGGGAGGAGAGATCAACGGCGAGACATTCCGATGGTAATCTCGGCGCCTCGTCGGAAGATTGTAAACTCGATTTTGCCGCGGCTGTTCTCGTTGAGAAGCTTATAGAAGTCGCGCATGTTCTCAAGCGGCTTCCCGTCGATTGCCTTGATAACGTCGCCTCCGCGGATGCCCGCGATGTCCGCCGGGCTGTTCGGCTCAACCGATCCGACGACGACGTTACCCGCGTCCTTCGGCAGACCGGCCTGCTCGCGCATCGCGTCGTTGATGGTCACCACGCTCAGTCCCGGCCATACGTTGAGCCCGGCGGCGACTTTCTCCTCATCGCGCAGTCCGATCGTCACGTCGATCGAAAGCGACGTTCCGAGACGCTCGATCTGAAATCGACGAGTCTCTCCGGGAGCGAGGTTGCCCACGACGATCGTGAGCTCGTTGGCGTCGCCGACATCCTCTTCACCGATCCGGGTAATGAAATCTCCGGGGAGGATTCCCGCCTTCTCGGCCGGTGAATCTTCCACCACGTTGAAGACGAATCCGCCGTTCATGCCGGCGTAACCCATCTCCTGCTTGGTCTCGTCGTTCAAGGTTCCGACCGTAATTCCCAACCATCCGTACTCGACGGCGCCGGACTCGATAAAGTCCTTGATCGCGCCTTTGACCGTATTGATCGGAATCGCGAAACCGAGCCCGATGCTGCCGCCCGAGTTGCTTGCGATCCACGAGTTGATCCCGACGACCTCGCCGTGCAGATTTACCAAAGCGCCGCCGGAGTTCCCCTGGTTTATGGCGGCGTCGGTCTGAATATAGTCGGTAAAGCTCGGCATGTTCGCCGCCCTGCGGCCCAGGGCGCTGACGATTCCCGAGGTCACGGTGGACTCGAACCCGAGCGGATTCCCGACGGCGAATACGAAGTCGCCGACCATCAAAGCGTCCGAATCGCCCAGCACCGCCACAGGAACCTCTTCATCGGTCTCGAAACTGATGAGAGCGAGATCCTTGCGCGGATCGGTTCCGACGATCTGAGCCTCGTACTTCCTGCCGTCATAGAGGCTCACGCCGATTTCATCGGCTTTTTCGACCACGTGATTGTTGGTGACCACGTAAACCGTACCGTCCGACCTGCCGACTATAACGCCCGAACCCAACCCCTGCTGTCGGAACTCGCGGGGCTGTGTATTGCCTCCGTTGTGAGGCCCGAAAAAGAAGTTAAACGGCGATATCGCGGTCGTGTCCTGCCGTATGATGTCGACGACGTTGACCTCGACAACAACCGGCAGAACCTGCTGCGCAACGTAGCGGTTCTGGTTCTGCATCGCTTCCAGAACGCTCAACCCTTCCTGTGGATTCGCCGTCGGGGGTTGCTGTCGGGGCGGCGCTTCGTAGGTAACGATTGTGTCCGGCTCTTTCTCTCCGGAGGCGAACACCGCGCCGGTGACGACGAGCGATAGAATCAGAAGCAGGGCTACCGGGCCTGATGCGGTAAAGTGTTTCATCATTGCTATTCCTCCTTGTCCTATTGTCTCTTTTCGCTTCAAAGGTACCGCCGCACCGTTACGGGAGAATTTCACGCAGATTACAGATGTGTAATGATGGCGAGGAACGCGGCGGCCGCGCTTCGCTACGCCGGGCTGGTCGTGTCGGAGGCGGGCAGAACGACGGAGAAGGTGGAGCCGGCACCCGGCGTCGATTCCGCAGAAACCGAGCCGCCGTGAGCCTCGACGACGGCTTTTACCAACCCGAGCCCGAGCCCCAGTCCCGGTTTGGTCCTGCTGCGGTCGGCGCGGTAGAGTCTGTCCCATATTCGGGAAAGGTCCGACTCGTCGATCCCGACGCCTGAGTCGCGGACGCTGATGCGGACCTCCGCTCCGTCGCCGCGAACCGCTATCGTCACCCGTCCGCCGGGATCGGTGTATTTTACCGCGTTGTCGAGTAGGTTCGCGACAACTTGACGCATTCTGTTGACGTCGACCGACGCGAATGTCGATCCGTCGGAGTCGACGTGCAGCGCAATGTCGGCGTCGGAGGCCGTGTAGCTGTACAACTCGGCGATGTCTCGAACCAGGTCGCTCATGTCGATCGTTTTTCTATCGAGCCGCATCACGCCCGCCTCCGCCTCCGATATGTCCATCAGAGTGGTAAGCATGGTGAGCATCTGCTCGGTTTCGAGAACGATCGACCCGAGCATCTCCCGGACCCTCTCCGAATCGTCGGCGTGACGAATCGAGTCCTCCGCGCGCATCCGCAGCCGTGTCATAGGCGTTCGCAAGTCGTGAGCGACGTTGTCGAGCGACAAACGCATTCCGGTTACCAGCGTCTCGATCTTCTCCAGCATTCCGTTGAACAGCCGGACAAGCTCGTCGAGCTCGTCTCGGGAGCCGGTGGCCGGTATTCGACGGGAGAGCTCGCCGGTGTCTATGATATGCCGGGACAGCGTCGACAGCTTCTTGACCGGCGCAAGAGTCCGCGAAGAAACGATCCAGCCGCCCGCGACCGCGAGCAGCACGAGCGGCGCGGCGACGAGAAGATAAACTCGCCGGAGGTTGGCGAGAAGCTCGATTCGCTGCGCGTTACCGACGCCGATCTGGAGGATATTTCCGTCGAAAAGCCGCACCGTGGCGATCGTCAGCACGGACCCCTCGTCGGCGGCGGCGACCGTCGCGAATCCCCCGTCGTGCGTGGGATCTATCTCGGCCAGTACATCGAGATCATAGATCCGCCAGGAGGTGGGGCGAAACAGGACTATCGTGGCGTTGTCCCTGTCGGCGACGCGAACGAGAAAAGCCGTCGATTCGGAGACGAAATTCTCCAGCGTAAGCTGCTGTTGGACCGCCTGCGTCATTCCCGTCTGGTATACCGCCCAAAACTCGAGTAGTTTGGCGCGCAGCAGTCTTCGCTCCTCCTGTTGAAGCGATGAGGAGATAAGGATGTAGGAAACCACGTAGAACGCGGCGGCCGCAATAATGAAAACGATCGAGAACACGGTGGTCAGTCTGACCTTAAGCGACTTTAAGTACATATCCGACGCCGCGAATCGTATGAATCAGCTTTGTATCGAAATCGCGATCGACCTTGCTTCGAAGCCTGTGAACGAGTACATCCACCACGTTGGTTTGCGGATCGAAGTGGTAGTCCCAGACGTGCTCGAGGATCATCGTCTTCGTTACGACGTTGCCGGCGTTCTGCATCAGGTACTCAAGCAGCGAGTACTCCCTCGGCTGAAGCTCGATGTCGCGTCCGGCACGTTTTACGGTTCGCGCGAGCAGGTCCATCTGCAGGTCGCCGACCCGAAGGACGGTTGACGCGGATGAGCCCTTGCTCCTGCGGATCAGCGCCAGAAGCCGCATCAGAAGTTCGGAAAAGGAAAACGGCTTGGTGAGGTAGTCGTCGGTACCGGCTTTAAAGCCCTCGATCTTGTCGTCGAGCGCGCTTTTTGCGCTGAGTATCAGTATCGGTGTGTCGACGTTCTTCGCTCGAATTCGTCTGATGAGTTCGATGCCGTCGATTCCGGGCAGCATAATGTCGATGATGAGTGCATCGTAGCTGCCGGTGGATATCATCCGATACGCCTCGATTCCGTCGCAGACGTGATCCACCGCAAAACTCGACTCGGTCAAGCCCTTTTCGACGAATCGGGCGATTTCCCGATCATCTTCGACAAATAGAACGCGCATCGCTTCCTAAGTATACGGGTCTTGGGCGGACTGCAGAAGCCGTAGACGGCCGATTCGCCGTGGCACAACACGCGCGACGGTGATAGGCTGAGAGCCATGAAGCGGATACTGATATCGCTCGCCGAAACCGATCGAACCGTACAATTCGCCGCCGAAGAGTTGGCGCGTCGATTCTCGAAAGTCGGGGGCCTCGTTTCGCGCGTCGCGCCCGGCGGCGGACTCCACGTGGGCACTTTCGGCGCGCTTGAAAACTCCGACCTCCTCCCGGACGACGCCGGCGGACCGTCCGGTGAGTCGGGTCGCCGGGAAGACGACGCGGTGGGAATCGACATCGTCGAGCGCAACGACGAACTGGTCGGATACATCGCAGGAACCAACGGGCGCAGCGTGCTTATCGCCGTCTACCGCGTCCTTCGCCGGCTCGGGTGGCGATGGCCGGACCCGTACGTCGAAATCGCTCCGCCGGCGAACGAGATGGCCGCCCGACTGCCGTGGTCGTATGCGCATCGACCGCCCTACCGCCACCGTGGAATCTGCATCGAGGGGTCGGTCGGCCGCGAACACGTCCGCTCGATTATCGACTGGGCGCCGAAGATGGGGTTCAACGCCTACTTCATCCAGTTTCGAGAAGGTCATACCTTTTTCGACCGCTGGTACGCGCCGCGACGCGGCACACCGCTGACGCGCACGGAAGCGGCCGATATCGTCGAAGATTTGGCCGGGGAGATCGCTCTTCGCGGGCTCGATTTCCACGCCGTGGGGCACGGATGGACGTGCGAGCCGTTCGGAGTACCGGGGCTCGGTTGGGAAAAGCACGCGGAGCCGATACCCAAGGAGACCAAGCGTTTCTTCGCCGAAATCGACGGCAAACGCGAGCTTTTCGGGGGAATCGCGCTCAACACCAATCTCTGTTTTTCGTCCGAGGAGGTCCGGAGGCGGATGAGCGAAGCGGTGGCCGACTACGCTCAAACGCATCCTCTGGTCGATTATCTTCATGTATGGATCGGAGACGGCGCGAATAACAACTGCGAATGCGCCGAATGCCGCAAAATGCGACCGTCCGACTACTACCTTATGATTCTCAATCGCATCGACCGTATTCTCACCGATCGCGGACTCCCCACCAAGATCGTCTTTCTCGCCTATGTCGACTTGCTCTGGCCGCCGGAGCACGAGCGTTTCGAAAACCCCGACCGATTCGTTTTGATGTTCGCGCCGATTACCCGCAGCTACTCGAAACCGTTCGAACCGGCCGGGGCGCTTCCACCTCTCGGTCCCTTCGTACGCAATAAACTCACCTTCCCCAAAGCCGTCGAAGGAAACATCTCACACCTGCGCGCGTGGCAGGACGTGTTCTCCGGCGACGGATTCGATTTCGACTATCATATGATGTGGGACCACTATCTCGACCCGGGATACGAGCAGATAAGCGACATCCTCTATCGGGACGTGGTCAACCTATCACGGCTCGGGCTGAACGGTTTCATGAGCTGCCAGGTACAGCGCGCTTTTTTTCCTTCGGGGCTGTGCATGTACGTCATGGGAGAGGCGCTCTGGGACCCGAACCGCTCGTTTCAGTCGATTCGAGACGAATACTACCGGGCGGCCTTCGGCCCGCACGCCGAAACGGTATCGCGCTATCTCTACCGGGTCTCGGAGCTGTTCGACCCTCCCTCCCTTCGGGGAGAGCACGAGGAGGCGCCCGGGGACGCAGCAAAACGTTTCGCGCGAGCGCGAGCGTTCCTCGAAGAGTCGGGCGAACTGGTCGAAAAACTCGACGGGGAGCCGGGGCTGGTACTGAAAAGGCACAACGCGCTCATGAGGTTCGTCGCCGACGCGCTTCGAGCGCGCGCTCTCGGAGACGCGCCGGGCGCCGCGGCGGCATGGGAGAAAGCCGTCTCGTCTCTTGAAACATTCGAGGAAGCGGTGGTCAACCGGCTTGACACCTACATGTTCCGCCGCGTTCTCGGAGGGCGGCTCTTCGGGGCGCGCAACTCGTAGCCCGACCGACAAAACGAACGACGCAAACGATCGGTCGGCGCCGCAGCATCTCTCCGGGGCGTACGCACCCCGAAATCGTTCGGGGGCGTTCGTGCTATCGCTTGTACGACTCGATCCAACGGAGCTCGGGTTTTTCGCGCAACGACTGCCACAGGTACTTCTCGATCCGCTCGCGAAGCGACGGGTCGATTTCCTTTCTCACCGGATAGATCTCCCCGGCCAACACGCGATCGAGAACCGCCTCGGCGGCGCGGTAGCTGTCTTCGAGTCCTTCGGGCGTTACGTTCCGAGCCCGGTCGCCGGCGGTATGAACGTGGTGAATGCCCCGGCCGCCGGACCTGAGAATATTGACCGAGGGCAGCTCGTGAACGGCGAACGGCATGCAGTCGCTCGAGTAGATGCCCAGCGACTCCTGGAACATCAGACCATTCTCCCGCGCCACTCCGGCGACGTAGCCGAGCAACTGCTTTGTTCCAAGTACCGTAAAGCGATTCTGACCGATGGGGTCGCCGCTCAAGTCGACGTTCACGACGAGCCGGCCGCGTCGCCCGACCTCCTCGTCGTGATCGCGCACATAGGCGTAGCTGCCGAGCAGCCCGAGCTCCTCCGCCGAGAAGAAGATGATCTTGAGCTCCCGCTCGGGCGGATGCTCGGCGAAATGATAGCACGCTTTGACGAGATTCGCCGTTCCGGCGGCGTTGTCGATCGAGCCGTGGGATCTCGCCACCGAGTCGTAGTGTCCCACGAGGTAGGTCAGCGTCTCGTCGCGCTCCGCGGCGCCTGCGGTGACGATGATGTTGTGTCCGATCCGCGTCTCGACACGTTGCCGAATCGCGATCCGCGCGATGCGTCCGGCGAGCGGTATGAGCTCGGTGGCGTCGGCGTATCCGACGGTCGCCGACGGAACCGCTTCGCCGACCTCGAAGGTTTTTTGTCGATGGGACAGGTTGAGCGCTTCCTTGTGCGGCGGCGAGATACCGATGTAGGCGGCGACTCCCGACCCGATCAGCAGATCCGTCACCCTGCGCGATGTGGTAAAGCTCAGAACGATCTTGCCGCGATAGGCGCCGAAGTTGTATTCGAGCGCGTCGGCGTTCTCGAGGTAGCACAGCTCCCCTTCGATCTCCACTTCGGTTTCCAGCCCGTACGGATGGAGCGTCCAACTCCGCCCGTCGACGACAAGGCTCGCTTCGCCGGTATCGAACCCGTGAATCTGGAACGGATGGATGGAGACGGGCAGTCCGGTCTTTTCAATATACGAGATGAGAATGTCGAGAGCTTTGCGCTCCCCCTCGGACCCGCCGAGTCGCTCGAAATCGAGAGCCCGCACGATTTCGTACTGGTCGAGTTGCATGTCGTCGCTTTATACAACGGGCGCGGGCCGGCTGTAAAGGCGACGTGGCGCCCTGGAAGAGACTCGACATCCGACGCGCCGGATGTCGAGTCGCCGGGCGCCCTATCCGATCGCCGCCCGTATCACCCGCTCCTGGACGCGGAGGTCCTCGATCTCCTTGATCCAGAACGCTTTGCTCCCCCAGTCGGGGAAGGACTCGCGAAACCGGTGATCGTCCCGTTGCCGCGCCGCCCACGCGAGGTAGTGGATCATCCGCATAAACCTGAGCGGCTCTATCAGCGCGAGCGTCTCGCGTTCGAAGACGCCGAACTGTTCGTAACCTTCGATTATCAGCTCAAGCTCACGATAGGAGGATTCGGCGTAGTCGGGAAGCAGAAGCCAGATGTCCTGCACGACCGGCCCGACAAGCATATCGTCGAAATCGATCAGCATCAGTCCCTCCCCGGGCCTGTCGAGGATGTTTCCGCGATGACAATCGCCGTGTATCCGTTGAAGCCGCACGCCGTCGAACAGCGGTCCGATCAGGTCGAGGACTCCCGAGACGAGGCGATGGAACTCGCCGTTCAGCTCCGGGTGTACGACGCCGGCCGCCTCTATCTCGGCGACGAATCGCTCGGTCGTGCCCGAAGGAGTGCACACGAGCCGACGCGGCGCTTCACTCCGTTTTCCGACCGCGTGCATTCGCCCGATGAGCGAACCGAGGCGCACCCATTCCTCCTCTCCTTCGGCGTCGAAGAGTCGTCCTCCCCGGCTGGGATAGAGCGCGAAGTTGTATCGCGCCTCGCCGGCGTCCGTTTCGACGACGACCGACTGCAGCGTCGTACCGTCGCGGTTGGGCAGCGGCGCCACGACGGGCACGTCCTCCTCGGCGCAGTCGATTACGAAACGGTGCTCCTCGAGAATCGCTTCGGTGCTCCAGCGCCCCGGCCGATAGAACTTGGCGACGAACCGGTCGCCCTCTTCGTCCTCGAGGCCGTACACGCGATTGATATAGCTGGAATAAGGCGTCATCACTCCGGTCAACCGAAGATCGAAGACCGACTCGACGCCGCTCGCGATGAGATCGGGCGACAGGTGTTCGAATGCGGGGCTGCTTGACGGACTCACGTGCGCAGCAGCGTATCAGAGCGCAGGCGTTTGTGACACCTCGCCGTTCGGCTACCGTTTGCCGTGGTCGAAAGGTTGTCCCGCCGCTCTCGGCGCCTGCGAAGACTTCGAAAACATGATCAACGCGATAAGCGTTACTACGTACGGAAACGCCTTCAAAAGCAGCCCGGGAATCCGTGCGAGCGCGGGAATCACCTGCGACACGTTGGCCAGAGTACTCGCGAAACCGAAGAAGAAAGTGGCGCCGAGGATGCCCAGCGGTTTCCACTGACCGAAGATGAGCGAGGCGAGCGCAAGAAATCCGAGCCCCGCGACCGAACCGTTGAACTCTCCCGAATAAGTCACCAGAATGATCGCTCCCCCCAGCCCGGCGAAGGCGCCGGAGATGACGACGCCGACGTAGCGAACGACGAGCACGTTGACGCCGGCGGCGTCGGCGGCCTCGGGATGCTCGCCGCAAGCGCGAAGGCGCAAGCCGAACGGCGTCTTGTACAAGACGAACCAGCCGAGGAAAAGGATCAACAAAACCACCCACGTCGTCGCGTAGGTCTGCGTAAAGAAGAGTCTCCCGACGACCGGTATCTTGTGCAGGATCGGTATGTTTCGTCGGGCGAGACCCGAGACGATCTGTATGTTCCCGCTTCCGGAAACATTCCGTGCGATAAACACGGTAAGCGCCCCGGCGATCATATTGATGGCCGTGCCGCTGATGACCTGGTCGGCGTTGAGGTTGATGCTCGCAAAGGCATGAAGCAATGAGAATACCGCACCGATCAGGGCCGCGAAAAGCAGGCCGATCCACACCGCGTTCCCGGGAAGTATTGGTTGAAGCGTCGAGATGACGTACGCCCCGGTAAACGAACCGACTATCATTAGACCTTCCAGCCCGATATTCACCACGCCGCTCCGTTCGCTGAACAACCCGCCGAGCGCGGTAATCAGAAGCGGGACGGTATAAGCGATCGCGTAGGGGAAAATCTGGACGACGACGGCCCACATGCTACACCTCCCTCGCGATCTTTCGTCGGATTCGATCGAGAAACTTCTCTATGAGTACGCTCGTCGCGGCGAAATAGATGATCGTCGCGATAATCGTGTCGCCGATCTGCGGAGGGATCTCGGTCATCGCGTTCATAAACCCCTTACCCGAGTGGAGGATGCCGAAGAAAACAGCGGCCGACAGAACGCCCAGCGGAGTGTTCGACCCGAGAAGCGACACGGCGATACCGTCGAAGCCCTGCACGGGGAGAACGCCGATCTGTACGTTCGACGCGTACCCGACGTAAAGCGCCGCACCGCCGAGACCCGCGAGCGCTCCGGATATCGTCATCGAGAGGATGATGTTGCGGTGCACTTTCATTCCGGCGTATTCGGATGCGTAACGGTTAAAACCTGCAGCCTTGAGCTCGAATCCGAGCACCGTCTTGTTGAGAATCACCGCCACGACGAGTACCGCGCCGAGCGCGACGAAAAGCCCCAGATTGATGTACGACCCGTCGAAGAGGTCGGTGAGCCACGGGACCTTGAGTGAAGCCGCTTCGGGGATCTTCCGCGACTCGGTCTCGAGGAACTGCCCTTTGAAGTAGGCGGGCACCGTGTAGTAGACGACCCAATAGCCTATCCAGTTCATCATGATCGTCGAGACCACCTCGTGAACGTTGAATCTCGCTTTGAGCAATCCCGGAACAAAACCCCACAGCCCGCCCCCCACGGTCGCCGCGATCAGCATGACGGTAAGCAGCAGCGGCTTGGGAAGATTCAACGTCAACCCGACGGCGGTCGCGCACAGCCCTCCGAACAAGAGTTGTCCCGAGGCGCCGATGTTGAACAGTCCGGTATTGAACGCGAAAGCCACCGCAAGACCCGTCATGATCAGCGGCGTGGCGGTCGCCAACGTGTTTCCGACGCGTTCGATGCTCATGAGCCCGCCGCGGAACAGATGTCGGTAACCGGCAAACGGGTTGTTTCCGGTCACCGCCATCAGCACCGCTCCGGCGGCCAGACCGAGGGCGATCGAGATGAGCCCGACCGCGAGCTCCTTCGGAACGTGAATAGACGGCCGCTTGCTCATCCGGCCGCCCCCGCCATCATCAGCCCGAGCTCGTTTTCGTCGGTCGCCTTCGAATCGAGCACACCGACAATCTCCCCACGGCTCAGCACCGCGATCCTGTCCGACAGATCCATGATCTCGTCGAGATCGAGAGATACCAGCAGCACCGCCTTCCCCCGGTCGCGCTGCGCGACAAGCCGCCCATGGATATATTCGATCGAACCGACGTCGAGCCCTCGGGTCGGCTGGACGGCAACGAGCAATACCGGATCGTGATCGATCTCGCGTCCGACGATCGCCTTCTGCTGGTTTCCGCCGGAGAGCGACCGGGCGGGCCCCGCCGGCCCCTGCCCCGCCCGCACATCGAAATCGCGCATGAGCCTCTCCGCGTGTTCGCGAATCGGCCCGCGCCGCAGGAATCCGCGTCTGGAATACGGCGGCTCGCAGTAAAGCTCGAGAACCATGTTGTACTCGACCGAATAGTCGAGGACCAGCCCGCGCTTTTGACGATCCTCCGGTATGTGCGCCATTCCGCGCATAATCCGCTCACGCACCGTCGCGTGGGTGATGTCGGTCCCCGCGAGCCGTATCGTTCCGCTCTCGACGCTTCGAAGTCCCGTAAGCGCCTCGACAAGTTCGGTCTGCCCGTTGCCGTCGACGCCGGCCACACCGACGATCTCCCCGGCGCGGACCTGAAGCGACACGTTCTTCAGACCAAGAACCCTTCGAACGTCCATCACCGAGAGGTTTTCGATCTCGAGGGTCACCTCGCCGGGCGTTCGATCCGCCTTCTCCACCGAGAACGATACCTCCCGACCGACCATCATCTCGGCCATCTCCGCGGTCGAGGTGGAAGCGACGTCGACGGTACCGACGAACTTGCCTCGGCGGATGACGGTGCATCGATCGGCGATCGCCTTGATCTCTTTGAGCTTGTGCGTAATGAGAATGATCGATTTGCCCTCGTTTTTCAGGTTTCGCATTATTCGCGCGAGGTCCTGAATCTCCTGGGGCGTCAACACCGCGGTGGGTTCGTCGAAAATCAACACCTCGGCCTCTCTGTAGAGCATCTTGAGGATTTCGACGCGCTGCTGCATGCCGACCGACACGTCTTCGATTTTGGCGTGGGGATCGACGTTGAGTCCGTAGCTTTCGGAGAGCCTCTCGACCCGCCGGGCCGCCGAACCGATGTCGAGCACAGGTCCCTTTCGGGTTTCAAGCCCCAGGACGATGTTCTCTGTTACGGTAAAGTTGTGAACGAGTTTGAAGTGCTGATGGACCATCCCGATCCCGAGCTCGCCGGCCTGGTTCGGGTTGTGTATCGCTACCTCCCGCCCGTTGACCAGAACCTTGCCCGAGTCGGCCGTATAGAGCCCGAAGAGGATGCTCATAAGCGTCGATTTACCCGCGCCGTTCTCGCCGAGCAACGCGAGAATCTCTCCGCGCCGGAGGCTCAGAGAAACGTCGTCGTTCGCCACGACTCCGGGAAACTCTTTGCGTATGTTAAGCATCTCTACGACGTGATCCACGGCGAGCCTCCTGAGAAAAGAAAGGTGAAGCGGACCGATTTACGCAAAAAAGGGGGGCGCGGCTGCGTCCCCCTTGTCAAAAAGACTACCGAATCAGGTCGCCCCGTTCGGCGGAGACTGTTATCTCGCCGTCGACGAGCATTTGGAAAATCTCGTCGATCTTTTTTTCGACGTCGGGATCGAGGTTCGGATTGTCGGCGGGAATGCCGACGCCGTTGTTCTTCGCGTCGAACACCAGAGTCCGGCCACCGGGGAACTTGCCTTCCAGTTCCGCCTTGATCATGTCGTAGGCGGCCTGATCGATCCGCTTCATCGCCGAGGTGATAATGACCGATTTGTCGCCGTCATAGATTCCTTCGGCGTATTGATCGACGTCGACTCCGACGATCCACACCTTTTGACCCGACGCGGCCCTCGACTTCGCCTCGTTGATCGCGCCCACACCGACGCCGCCGGCGGCGCAGAAGACGGCGTCGACACCCTTGTCGAACATCTGAGCGGCGATCTGCTGTCCGGCGGCGACGTTATCGAACGACCCCTGATAGACGAAGTTCTCCGCCTTCATCGTGATGTCGGTCCCGAGCTTGGAGTTTGCGTAGAGAATCCCCTGCTGGAAACCCCAGTTGAACTTCTGCACGGGAGGGATCTCCATGCCGCCGAGGAACGCGACCTCGCCCTCTTTTAGTTGCAGAGCGGTCGCCACGCCCGCCAGAAAGCCGGACTCGTGCTCGGCGAAGAAGATCGAGACGGTGTTGTCTCCCACGACCACGTTGTAGTCGCCCGGGTGCGGGCTGCCGTCGAGAAGCACGAACTTCGCGTCTTGGTACTTCGACTGCGCTTGATAGATGCTGGTCTCGAACTTGAAGCCGGGAGTGACGATAAACTTGTACCCGGCGTCGTAGAGATTACCGATCTCTTTCAGATAATCCGCCTCGGTCGTGCCGACGGGTTTGAGGTACTTCGGCTCGACGCCCAGGTCTTTCTGCGCCTCGAGTATCCCTTCCCATGTTCCCTGATTGAACGATTTGTCGTCGATCGTCCCGGCGTCGGTCACCATGCCGACTTTCATGCCGGCGCTCCCGCCGGCCTTCTCCGAAGAGCCTCCGGCAAACACGCCGACCGTCGCGAACATGAGGGCGAACCCGACGAGAACCGCGATAAGTCGTCTGCTCACTTTCCATATCTCCTTGTAAAAACGGTTTGGATGTGGTCAGATTGTACGAAGCACGGATCGAGCGGTCAATAGTGCTCCCCCGCCGCCCAGCTGTTCTCAGTTTGAGACTGAAACTTGCACCCGTTTCGGCGCTCTCTGTCGTTTAGTCGATTCGATCGGCGAATCGCCACGAGAACGCCTCAATTCGGTACGGCGCCGCTCCGCCGGCGCGGACCTGTTGAGACGTCGGCAACCTGCGCCGAGCATCACTTCGAAATCCGGCGAACCGGGTTTCGAGGTCCTCGCCGGCTACCGGCAGGGGCGCAAATGTCGTACAATGCCGGCATGAATCGCGTTCATGGCCTTATCGCCGTCGGCCTCGCGTTTTCCCTGGTTGCGTTTGTTTCGTGCGTGTCGACGGACACGGCGTTGCCTTCCGCCTCAATCGAACGTACGGTCGAGCTGTTCTCGTCGGGAACGGTCGGCGAAATAGTCTCGATCGCCGCGATGCCGTTCCTGTTCGACGCCGAAATCATCGTCCGCGAATCCGACCTTCGTACGATCGTCTCCGCGCTCAAGAACTCGTCCATCGATTTCGCGCCGGCGGCGATCACCTCGATCCAGGACGGCGCCGAAGCGTTCGCCGCGGTCTTCGGATCCTCCTACGAGGTTACCGTCTTCGCGAGGAAGTACGTCCCCGACGGCGCCGTTCTCCTCGACTTCGAAACCGACCGATACCGCGCCGCGATGCTGCTCGGCGACCGGATCGGCCGGTACCGATCGATTCTCGCTCTGGCGGTGAAACCATGATCCGCCGCCTCGCGCCGTTCGCCGTGATTCTCGCGCTCGCCTTCCCGGTCGGCGTAAATGGCGCCGACGTGGTCTACGTCGACGGGACCGTCGACCTCCGATTCCCCGGCGGCGAGATGACCGAAGCGCTTATCGGCGACCGGGTCCGCGTGGGAGACGTCGTCATAACCGGCGGCGACGGTCTTGCCGAGCTCGTGCCGGCCGCCGGCGGTCTTATCCGCATTTCGCCCGACACGGTATTCACCGTTCAGGAAATAGAACGCGGTGGAGTGAAGAGGACCGTGCTCGGCACGGTGGTCGGTTCGGCCGGTTTCAAGTTTACCCGATTCGTCGAAAAGGAGCCGCTCCTCGGGACGCCGACGACGGTCGCCGGCGTGCGCGGTACCGAAGTTGAGATTTTTGCCGGGTCCGACGGCGCAACTCTCGTCGTGGTCCACTCCGGACGCGTGGAGGTGGAGGCGCAGAAGGTTCGGGTGTCGCTCACGGCAAACGAAGGAGTCGAAGTCCTTCCGGGTTCGCCTCCCGGGGAGAAGTTCGCCGTTCTGCGAGGTCGTCTCGACTATTCGAGCTGGAACGGCGAGCGGCTGGCGCGCTCGCTCACCGATCCCGAATCCGCGATCGAGCGGATCGCGAAAGGACTCGAGTCGCTGATAGCCGAGATCGAATCGCTCGTGCCCCGTTTCGATGAGTCGAACGGGAGACTCGTGGAAGCCGACAAACGACTCAAATCGATCGAAGACGCCGACGCCCGAAAACGGTTCTACGCCGAGACGATCTTTCCCCTGGAAATAGAGACGAGCTACCTGGCGTTGAACATTCGCTACTACGCGCTCTCGGCGCTTTCCTATCGCCGGTTCGTCCTCGGCTCGATGTATCTCAAGATCAAGGCACGCGCGCTCGTCGAAGGAAGCGCGGACCTCTACCGCGACTTTTTCGATCGTTACGCGCGGATCATCGCCCGTTTTGAAGAGGCGGTGACGCCGCATCTCGTTGAAGCGGACATATGATAGCACACGGAGGAATCATGAGAATCGTTCGAATCACCGCTCTCGCGTTTGCAACGCTCGTCGTCTTCTCATCGTGCGATCTGCTTATGTCGTTGCTCGACCTGGGAGACGGGGGAGTGACGGTCACCGAGCGCATCAATCTGTTCGAAGAGGACCTGAACAAAGAGGACCGCTCCCAGCTCGTCGCCACCCATTTTCACCCGGAGGACCTCGACTCGTTCGACCAAATGCTCGCCGAGATCACCGTTTCGACCAGCCCCTTTAGATACTCGAACGCCCCTTTCGTGATCGGCGAGCCGTCGAGCATCGACACCGTCGGTGACGCGGAGGTCGCCACCTGTGATTTCAGCAACGGATTTGCAGTCGCCGGAACCGTCGTTTTCACACTCAAACTCGACGGCGCCGACTACAAGATCCGAAGAATCGTGCTTACTATTGAAGGCGCTTCCGAGGAATACGTGATCGAACGGTACGGAACGCGCCCGGATACCGGGATTCCGGCTTCCTGACTCCACTCGTGTTCGACTCGTTCGACGGATCCCGCTTCTCGGAGGCGCGCAACCTCGGCTACGAACGAGGTGTAACGCGCCGGGACCCGTCGCCGGTCGTCGCGATCGACGGAGTTTTTCACGTCTGGTACTCGCGGACGACCACGTCGAGCGACGGCTACTCGGCAACGATCTTCCACGCCGTCTCGTCCGACGGACGCGTGTGGAGCGAACGCGGCGAGGCGCTGGGCGCCGGCGAACCGGGCTCTTTCGACGATCACGCGGTATTTACGCCTTCCGTCCTCCTTGCCGACGGCTCGCTATGGCTCTACTACACCGCGGTGTCGGCGCCGTTTACCAACGACGGCGGCGGCCCCGGCGGCAATCCCACCGCAATCGGCCTCGCCGTTGCGGATTCGCCCGACGGTCCGTGGCGACGTGTGACGCACCGGCCCGTGTTGACGCCTTCCTCCGATCCCGCGGCGTTCGACAGCCACCGTGTCGACGACTGCTGCCTCATCGTCCGCGAAGGCGAATACTTTCTGTATTATAAAGGAAGG
>JAJRYZ010000226.1 GCA_024275515.1 Spirochaetota bacterium | reverse complement strand
CCTTCGTAGTGGTTCGGTGTCGAACAGCGTGTCCTTGACGCTCTCGGCATAGTTCTTGAGCCGCTCGTAAGTGCGGAATCGTGCGCCCGAGGGGCGCCCGAGTTGGCCACCAACCTGCTTTTCTTCATGGGCGATGTGTTTCGCCGCCTTCCGTACAAGCTCGTGGTGAGTTTCATGGCGCGGTAGGGCGGACGCGTCGGGGGAGCATTGTGCGGCCCGGAGAATCTCGAACTGGCTTTCTGTCACGCTGCCGCCGTCGCGGTCCATCCAGGCCAGAGCGTCGTGCCCCTGTGTTGTGCGCATGTAGACCAGAACGCCGTCGGGCCGTTCTGGCTTTTGCTTGTAGGCCTTCGAGGAATAGACGACGGACGGCATGTCTTCGATTTTCTTCTTGAGCGACGGATCGGTCGTCGTCGCGTTTTTCCAGATCTGATAGGCATAGGAGGAGAGGTCGACCTCCGTCTCGTCATCGCCGTCGAGGATTCCTGCCTTCTCATTGTAGAGATCGAGAACGGTCTGCTTGCTTTCATCCTCGAAAAACGCTTCGTCGGTTCCAACGACTTCCGCATTATCGCGAAGGCGCGAGCGGACACGCGCCCGAAGCCGGATCAGACGCTCAATTCCGTCGGCTGGAAGGAAGGAATAACAAAAGATGTCTTGCGCCTGCTGCCCGATGCGGTCTACTCGACCGGCTCTTTGAATCAAGCGGATAATGGCCCACGGCAAGTCGTAATTCATGACGATAGCGCAATCCTGCAGGTTTTGCCCTTCGCTCAGCACATCGGTGGCGACCAGCACCCGCAGTTCCTCCTCGGGGGGGACGCGGTCCTCTTTCTCGTTGCTTCTGGGGCTGAACCGCCAAGCCAGCCTCGTTGGATCGGCGGAGTCCCCTGTAACGGCAGCCATCCTTTCCACCCCGCGGGCCTTCAGATGATGCTCTAGGTATCGCACCGTGTCGGCGAACTGCGTGAAGACGAGAACCTTTTGATCGGGATGCTCGCCCATGAGCACCTTATACAACGCCCCGAGCTTGGCATCGCTGGCGGCGTCCCAATCGCCAAATCGAACCAGCATTTCGCGCAGGGCCGTGGCATCGGCCATCAGGTCCTTCCCCAGGTCCGTGACGAAATGATGTGATCCCAGCCATCGGAACCGCCTTTTGTATCGATCGGCGTACAGCCTATAGATTTCGGCGGCTCGCTTTCGGAAATCCTCTTCCGTTCTCAGCGGCGCGAACACCTCCGGTTCTCCGTTCTCATCGTCCTCCCCGTCGTCGAAAATGTCGCCGATGGCGCTTTCCGCGTCCTCGTCGAAGGAATGAGGGTCCAGGAGTCCCGCGTCGGTCGTTCCGATTGGAAGCGGCTTTTCGTTTTCGATGGCGTGGAGATAGATGAAGTTTCTGAGGACATGCCGCCCCACCGATAGCAGGAACGCATGACCGCTGCTTTCGAGGCGCTTGAAGAGATTGGTACGGCAGAACCCCATGAGGCGCTTACCGGCGCGTGACAAGTCGTCAAGAACATTGGCCTCGGCTGGTGTTGGCGGTGTGTGGGGAGACGGTGCGACGTAGTTGCCAAGGCCGTAGCGCGGGAGCTCCAATCCGTTGATGGCGTCCACCACGTCGTTGGCAAAAAGCCGGGAATATTGTTCGTCGATATCGAATCGAACCGTCTTGGGAACGCGAACCGGAAAGTAAGATCGGGTGCCGTCGTCGAACGTCAGATATTTCCGCCCGTTCGCCGGGTCCGTGACGGCGTAGTTGTCCTGGATGAAGCTGCGGGTTCGGCGCACGAGGTAGAGGCGCATGAGTTCCCGCCAGTCGTCGGCATGCTCCGATCTATCGAACGCCGCCAGGGAACGGACCGGAGCCTGATGTCGGCGAATGAACTCGGTCTCGCCGATCTCGCGCAACAGGCGCTCCGGTCGAATCCCCAGGTCTTCGTCTTCGGGCACGAACAAACGGAGCTGGCTGGAGAGGTCCACGTACGTCTTGTTATAGGGAGTCGCCGACAGCAGGATGCACTTACTGTCGTTTTTCCGGATGTATTCCTGGAGAGCCCGATATCGCTTGCCTTCACGGTTCCTCAGGTTGTGGCTTTCGTCGATGATGATCAGCCGATAGCGCCGCATCTCGGGTAGTTCCTTGATGGCGCGGCTGATCGACAGAACACGAGCACCACGCATGCGGTACTGCGCTTGGTAATCCTCCCACATGGGGACGAGGTTCTTCGGGCAGAGGATGAGCGTTTCCAGGCCGTGATCGTCCTCGAACACACGAGCCAGGGCGGTGGCCATGAGCGTCTTGCCCAGCCCCACAACATCGCCGATCATGACGCCGCCACGTTTGTTCAGGTGATGCGCCGCAATTTTTACGGCGGCTGTCTGGAAATCGAGGAGCTTGTTGCCGAAATCCCTGGGGATGCGAAATTCGGTCAAACCAGCCCGTGCTTCCTGCGACAGGTGGTAGGCGATCTTGACGTAGATATGGTATGGCGGGATCGACTCCTCCCGTGCCCAGCTTTCATCGATGATCTGGACGAGTTCGTCCGAAATATCGACGCACCAACGATCATCCCAGCGATCTTCGAACCACTTCGCGAGCTTTTGACAGGCGTCGTGATCCAGCACGTCGATGTTCAGTTCACCCTGATAGGAAAGACCGGATTGGGTAAGATTGCTGCTCCCCAAGTAGCCAACCGACGGATTGAT
>JAJRYZ010000225.1 GCA_024275515.1 Spirochaetota bacterium | reverse complement strand
GGATATCATAGTAGATAAGTTTACGGAAGTTATTTTTACTTGTTTCCTAAGGCGTTGCAGCCGATGGATAGGGAATTGAAGGAAGCGTTGTCGAAAGAGGCAAAGCGGCGTGTAGCAGCGTAGAACCCTGTCCTCATGGGTTTTTGTGAAACCCAAGTCAATACACTCTTGAAGAAATCATCTACGAACTGAAAAAACTGAAGATAATCCAGCTACAAAATCAGAGAAAAGTTATTACCGAAACTACTAAGGAAACAAGTAAAAATAACTTCCGTAAACTTATCTACTATGATATCCTGGTTCCGTGGATGTTCAAAAAGCGGAAGCGTTGGAAAATCTGAAAACGAAATATGAAGACCTTTCGTACTGCCTCAATGAAAGAAGCCGCAGGATATGGGCCGCGACGGAAGCAAAGAGCTTTGGATGGGGCGGAATCACGTTAGTCTCGGAGGCAACCGGGATTGATCCAAAAACGATACGAAAAGGACTGCTGGAACTGGATGAGAAAAAACCGATTCCGGCGAATCGTATCCGTGCCGCCGGCGGCGGCAGAAAGAAATTGACCGAGAGACATGCAAGCCTGCTTGATGATCTGGAATCGCTGGTAGATCCGGATAGCCGTGGTGATCCGGAATCTCCGTTGAGGTGGACATCGAAAAACACCTACAAGCTGTCTGAAGAACTGAAGAAGAAAGGTTATGGCGTCTGTCAGCGGACCGTCTATAGTCTGCTTACGGACCTTGGTTACAGTCTTCAGTCGAACAAGGAGACGAAGGAAGGGACGAATCATCCTGATCGGGACGCGCAATTCCAGTATATTTACGAACGGGTCAAATATTTTCAGTCTCATAACAACCCGGTCATCTCGGTAGACACCAAGAAGAAAGAAAACATCGGGGAGTTCAAGAATGAAGGCAGGGAGTATCACAAGAAGAACTCACCTATCGAGGTGAATGTGCATGATTTTGCGGATTAACACCTCGGGAAAGTCTCGCCGTACGGCGTGTATGATATATCGGGAAACAAGGGATGGGTAAATGTCGGGATCAGCGCGGATACTGCCGAGTTTGCCGTTCATAGTATCCGGTGTTGGTGGTACACCATGGGAAAGAAAGCGTACCCGCGTAGCAAGGCTCTACTCATTACCGCCGATTGCGGAGGGAGCAACGGGCATCGCGTGCGGCTCTGGAAGGTAGAGTTGCAGAAACTAGCGAAGGAATTGAAATCGGAAATCAGCGTATGCCATTTTCCTCCGGGGACGAGCAAATGGAACAAGATCGAGCACAAGATGTTCAGCTATATCACGAAGAACTGGCGCGGCAAACCGTTAATCTCGCGAGAGACGGTTGTAAAGCTCATTGCGAGCACAAGAACGACAAAGGGACTTGAGATACGAGCGATGCTCGATGAAAATGCTTATGAAAAAGGCATTAAGGTTACCGACGAGGAATTGGCAACAGTAAACCTCGTCCAAGCCGACTTTCACGGCGAGTGGAACTACACGATCGTTCCATGAAAGGTAAAGAGCGCATGGAGCCAATCGATGATCTGTGAATCCATATTACACTGTACATGGTGCATCAATAGACAAGCAATACTACAAATGGGGTATTAACGTTTTAACAAGCTATCAAATACGGGATGTTATTTTTGCTTAAAGACTTCTGGGGAATCGGATGGATCTTTACGATCCCCGAGCGCGTGCGCGGAATGGACCGATACCTCATGGATCTTATCGAGTATCCCGACCGCGTCGCCGATCTCCATGAGCGTGTCGCGACGCTTCTAGAAGGCGTTATCGACAGATTCGGAGAAGCGGGAATGAACGGAATCATGTTCGGCGAGGATCTGGGACTGCAGGATCGACTTATCATCGGTCGCGATCGCTGGAACTCGGTTCACCGCCCGTACTACGAACGTTTGACCGCACGGGCGCATTCCTACGGCATGAAGGTGATTCAACACTCGTGCGGCTATAACTGGGATCTGATCGACGATCTGTGCGACGCCGGAATCGACTGCCTGCAGTTCGACCAGCCTCTCGTCTACGACCTTCCCGCGCTCGCCGAAAAACTCGCGCGGCACGGCGTCGGACTTTTCTCGCCGTGCGACATACAGGCGGTCCTTCCGACGGGCAACCGTCGACTGATCGAGCGGGAAAGCCGTCGCCTGGTCGAGTTGTTCGGCGGCGGCTTTGTCGCAAAAAACTATCCCGATATCGCCGGCATCGGCATCGCCGCGGAGTGGGACGCGTGGGCCTACGAAGCGTTCGTGGCCGCGGGTGCGACGCACTCCCGAATCGGACGAGGAGCTACCGTATGAAGAGGCGGCAAAACGACACCGAGGTGCTTCGCCCGCTCGCCGCAAAGTACGCCGAAATCGCGGCGAGACCGGTGCAGGAGGAGCGACGAGAACTCTGGAGCTCTCACCACGGCCTCGCCTCGACGCGCGTGCCGATCCTCGTCAACTTCGGTTGGCACAACACATGGGTCAAGGAATACTTCGGTTCGCAGCTCGAATGCGCCGATCCGTTTTTCCGCAACATCGAGCTCGGGCTCCGGATGCGCATCTTCCACGATCTCGTCGGAGACGACTTCATCTTCGAACCGTGGATTACCGCCCCGTGCGCGTTCAAGGTATCGTACGGAATATTCGGCGAGGCTTTCGGCCTGCGTCGCGAGGTGACCGGTACGCATGACGACGGCGGCGCGTGGAAAGCCACCGGACCGCTCGCATCGTGGGACGATGTCGCCCGGCTCACCGCACCGGGTCACCGGCTCGACGTAGAGAAAACACGCGAGAACGTCGAGCGCCTCACCGAGGCGATCGGAGACATCGTCACCGTCGACGCCGGGCGGCATCCGGGGTTCCACACCTTCGGCTCCGACATTTCCACCACCGTCGCGGGCCTGCGAGGGCTCGAGCAAGTGATGATCGACATGTGTTCATCGCCCGCGGAGCTCCATCGTCTGCTCGCCTTTATGCGCGACGCGATTCTCGAGGAACACCGTCAAGCCGAAGAGGCCGGGAGTTTCTCGCTTACCACGCAGTCGAACCAATCGATGCCCTATGCGAAGGAACTTCCGCGGCCGACGCCGAACGCCGGCGGGCGAAAGCGCTCCGAGCTATGGGGATTCTGTGCGGCGCAAGAGATGACGCTGATATCTCCTCAGTTTCACAATGAGTTCATCTTTCAGTACCAGAAGTCGATCTACCAACATTTCGGTCTCGTGCACTACGGTTGCTGCGAAGACCTGACGAAGAAGATCGATATGCTGCGCGCGCTTCCCAACCTCCGTTCCATCGCGGTCGCCCCGGCGGCCGACGTACGCGCCTGTGCGGAACAGATCGGTCCCGACTACTCGATATCGTATCGACCCAACCCGACCGATATGGTCTGCGCCGACTGGGATGAAGAACGAATCAGGCGAATCATTTCGCGCGATCTCGACTACTGCAAGGGACGGTACGTCCACATCAGCCTGAAAGACATCGAAACCGTGCGGGGTGACCCCGGACGACTCGCGCGCTGGGTGAGCATCGTTCGTTCTCTCATCGAATAGGTGGCTCGCGTTCCTCGATCGGTTGCTCGATCTACTCGACGAGCCCGCTACGCTCGACACCCTGGATAAAGTATCTCTGGACGACGGCGAAAACGATCAGAACCGGAAGCAGACAGATGACGGTGGCCGCCATGTACATCGCATCGTTGAACAGTTGGAAAAACTCATCCTGCATCGCGAGCGCCTGCATCATCTCGTCCTCGAGCATCTGCATCATCTGCCACAACCGCGGAAGCATCGAAGTCAGCGGGAGCAATCGCGGGTTTTGCAGATAGACCGACGGTTCATAGAAATCGTGCCACTGCCACACCAGTCCGAGAATCGCGGAAACGAGAATGGCCGGTTGCGAAATAGGAATGACGATGTTCCAGAACGTACGTATGAAATTGCACCCGTCGATCTTGGCGGCGTCTTCGAGCTCGTGCGGAAGTCGAAGGAAAAACTGCCTGAAAATAAAGATGTAGAGACCGCCTCGAAGGCCGAAGCCGAAAAAGGTCGGAAGAAGCAACGGCACAAAAGTATTGATAAGCCCCAGCTTCGAAAAGACGATATACATCGGAATAATCAAGGTCTGCGTCGGAATGATCAGGCCGACGATAACCAGCGTAAACAACACCCTGCTTCCCGGGAATCGATACCGCGCGAAACCGTATCCAACGAACGAACCGCTCACCAAATGTCCGATAACCGCAATTCCCGTAATGATAAGCGCGTTTTTGAAATGGAGCCAAAACCGAAGCGTAGTAAACGCCAGGGAGTAATTGCGCCATTCTATGCTCCGCGGAACCCAGTTTACCGTAAAGTCGGCGAGATCCTGCGGGCTCTTGACCGAGGTGATGAGCATGTAGAGAAATGGGAACAAAAACACATAGGCTATATCAAAAAGAAGCAGGTACACCGCCGCGCGGTAGAGAAGACGCCAGGTAATGTGATAACGGCGAGCACGATCGGTAATCGCGAGTCGCGCTTCGCGCAGTCGGGCGGTAATGTCGGCCATAACTACTTCCTACCTACGTCGAATACGAAGTATTTGGAGAACCCGAACACGATTCCCAAGACGACGAGTATGAAAACCGCGTAAATCCACGTGAGCGCCGCGGCGTAGTCGAAATTAAGCAACTCGAACGCCTGCTCGTTGAAGTAGGCGAGGATCGGATTGCTGATGTCGACGAACGAGTCGATCATCGTGTACACGATGTTGAGGAGAATTACCGGCGACATCATCGGGAGCGTGATCTTCCAGAACATCTCCCACTCGGTGGCGCCGTCCACCTTCGCCGACTCGTACAGGTGCGGCGATATCCCCTGAAGACCCGACAAGTAAAGCAGAACCTGCACGCCGAGTCTCCACAGAACAATAGTAATCCTATTGAGAAAATCGTTGATGGTGCCGTAGACCCGCGGGCCGAGATACAAGACGACATCCTCCGGAAACAGGATACCGCGGGCGACCCGCATCGACTGTTCGTTTACCCCCTGCCCGAGAAGCGCTTCGAGGACGTAGCCCGCGCCGAGTAAAAAAGGAAGAAAGAAGACGACGCGGAAGAACGATTTGAGCTTGAGGTCTTTGTTCAGAATGATCGCGAAGATAAGCGCGAAAACAACGATAAGCGGGGTATTGATAAGCGTAAATTTGATCGCGTTGACAAAAAGAGGAATGAATGTGACGTCCAGGACGAACGCGCGTCTGTAATGCTCGATTCCCACCCATTCCATTTTCCAGCCCTGAAAGCTGACCACCTGACTAAAGCTCAGCCGGATCGAGGTGAAGAGCGGATAGGCGAAGAACATAATCACCCCCAGAACGAACGGGCTGATGAATACGTACGCCTCGACCCACCGTCTGTGGTGATAGCTCAATCGACGTCTCATTGTGTGCTCCCTGCAACCGGCGCGCCGCCGCGCACCACCCGATAATCAACACCACCGACGGTTATTCCGTCCACTACGATCGGTTCATCTCCGTAGTTCAGAATGATGCGCGATCCGTCTCCAAAGGTCACTTGTACCACGTCGTCGGAAAGACGCTTGTGATCGACCATGTCGAGATAGTAGAAATCACCGAACTCGGTATTGAACTCATGGTACCGTTCCGCAGCAACGTCGATCCAGTCTTCGAAATACGACGTAAAAAGATGGTTGTAGTCGGTGTAGGCCAGACGCTCGGAGCGCTCGCGCGTCAGAACATAGTACGGTATTGCGCCGGTTTCGATCCACAGCAGAAACTGCCGTTGCGTATCGTAGAAGAGGTTCTCCGGATCGGTGGTGTAGTAGACGCTCCCGTGAAGTACCATTTGGTAAAACGGTATCATCTCATCGATCACCATGTACCCCGACGTTTCCATCGGCAACTCGAAGATCAAATCAACCGCGTCCGCCTGCCGAATGTTCCCGCGAACAAGAGCCGAAGCGCCGAGGGCCTCGTTCGACAACTCGGTCATCGCTTTCCACGTGTCGAGTGTCTCGTTGCGCTGGGAAGGCGCCCGGCCGTTGTAGTCGTGAAACAGGATGTCGCCGATGGCCTCGAAAGTGATTCCGTCGATTCCGAAACGCCGCAACTTGTCGGCGACCTCCGAAACGCGAAAATACGCCTCCTCCGGGTTGAGCAAAAACATGCCCGCAAGTTTGGCACCCCCCGCAAGATTCGTACGTTGCTTGACCACGTCGTTCCTGCGGTTGAACCTGCCGTTCCCGAGAATCGCGTGCACCGGGTCGATCTGCACGTAGAGCTTCACCGCGTTGCCGGAAACCTCGTCGGCCAGTCTCCGCAGCCCGCGCCTTCCGCCGAGTCTCCGGTCCGGAGGCCAGCGAATCGGGAACCGCTCGTAGCCCTTCCGCGACCATCCGATAAGATTGGCGCGAATCGACGACACGTCGCGATCAAGCAACGCGTCGATTATCCGCGCGGCGTCGGTAAACGAAGTCATCGGAACGAACTTGTCGAAGAGGAGACGTTCCTCGAAAATACCGCCGAAAAGCGACAGGCCGAGCGGGATTTCTCCGGCCGAAAGCGTGCTCGTGAGCACGCCGGTGGATCGCAGATGATTCCGGTAGGCGCGCGCCATCCCGCTGTAGGTCGCGTTCTCCCCGGTTAGAAACTGGTAACGAACGGCGCGATCAATCGGAATACGGTCCCGATCGTACCGCGTGGGAACGATGTCGCGGCTCGGAAGCGATCCCTCCACGCTGATCTCCGAGAGAAAAAGCTCGTACGCGTGGCGAACGGTAAACTCGGCGTAGATGCGGTTGAGCTCGACCGCGAAACCGTACTCGTTGAAGTGAATGTAGGCGTCGGTGTCCCCCTCGTCGATCGACGCCACGAAGGCGTCGTCGCCTTTCTTCACTCCAAACACCGGAAGATACGCGGTCTTGAGCATGTCGTCCTCGATTTCGAAATAACGCTCGAAATCGACCTCTTCGGGAGCGTAAACGTACCACGAGACCCGCTTCTCGTTCGCCATCGCTTTTGACTGCGTCGGCTTGTAGTGATACAGAGCGCCGGAACCGTCGGGAACGACGATGTACCCCGAGTCGGTCGGTTTGGCGTAGCCGAAGAACGGCAGGAGTGAAATCGAGACAAACACCAGATCGGTCTCTTCGATTATGCTTTCCTCAGGAATGCGAATCTCAAGGGCGTCGTCCTCGATTGCAACGATGACCGACACGCCGAGCCGGTACCCCGGAAACCATACGACGAATCGAACGCCGCCGGGAACACTCACCGTCTCGATCGTGTGCTCGGGCGTCAGCATGTTCACGTTGCGACGCGTTGCCAACTCGTCCCGAAGATTGACGATCGAAAAAATAAAGAGAGAGGTCATGTTTCGCCGCCACACCCGGTTGGTATTCCGGTAGGCGTCCTCGCTCTGCGGGACGAAGGAAGTCCACAGCCGCCCGCTTCGGCGATCCTCCACCACGAAGGTCGCCGTCTCCTCTTCGATCAGCAGCCGCAGTTGGTCGGTCTCGGCCACCTGCCGATACTCGCGACCGTCGACCACCAGCGCAGCGGCGGCCGCCTCCTGCGCCGGGATGCGCGGGACCACGGCAAGCCACATCGTCAGCAGCAACGCACCGTATCTGATTCGTCTCATCTGTCACCCGTACCTGAACGTCATCCAGATCTCAAGAATGAGACCCTTGACGAATGCGGTGAGATTTCCGGTCAACGCGAAAACAAGGACGAACAGCGACCAGATTAGCGCCATTCCGAAAAGGCTGAGAAAGCACACCACCAGCGTCGTACCGATGTGGTAGTTGTGCTGGCTTTTTACGCCGACGAAGAAGAGCAGCAGGACCCACATCCATATTACCCGATTCATAAAGTTGAACAGGTTCTGTTCGCCGCCGACCGAGCTCAGCACCCGGGACACCAGGGCGACGGGAATGGCTAGCACGATATACGGCACCAGCGCGAAAGCCGACGCGGTGAGAATCTCCTTAAAAAGCGCCTCACCCCCGATGATGCTCGATACCGCGTAGCAGGATACGGCCCACGTGAACAGCGGAACGAAGAACTTTATCATCTCGAGAAAAATGTTGGCATCCTTAGGCAGTATCTCCGCCAACGGAAAATGGACGAGAAAGATGAAAACGACGCGCACCAGAATCGTCAAAAACAGCAGCATGAAAACCGGCAGATAGGTAAAACTGTCGCGGTACTGCTTGATGATACGAAAGGTCTCCGCCGGCCGAAAAAGTACGGACAGTGGAAGTTTCAACAGATCGGTCACACAAACCTCCGGAAGCGGGCGCCGGCGTCGTCGAGTATTTTCGTCGCGGCCCGATACGTCAGCACGACCAGACGAAACACCAGAATCATGAGCACGACGAGCACGAGAACGACCAGCGCGAAATAGCGGCGAAACCGCTCATGCCGGTACTCGACGAACGATCTCGAGTACCCGCTCTTGTCCTCCGCGGCGCGATACTGTTTGAGCGCTTCGTCGTAGCGTTCCTGTTTGTGCAGCGCCTTGGCGATACCGCTCGCGGCGAGCCGGTAGTTCTCATCCATCCGCTGCACCTCGCGCCACAGGGCGAGGGCGTCCTGGTAGCGTCCCTCCGCGTAGTCCGCGATCGCGGCGTGGACGGTGCGGATGAAATAGGTCGGCTCGAGTATCTGGATAGCGGTCGAATCGAGAACGAAGATCCGATCCGAAGAATCCAGCGCGATGCTCGTCGGAAGAGAGAACCTGCCCTTCGTCGTGCCCTCGCCGCCGAAGACGACGATCAGGTTGCCCTCCTGATCGTACTGGTAGAGCTTTCTCTGATTGTGCTCGAGAGCGGTGATGATCCCGTCGTTGCTCACCGCAAGATCGAGAAACTGCGGCAACCGCGGCGGGCCGCCCTCGACCCGGTCGCGCTCCCCGTAGAATTGCTCCTTGTAGATGTTTTCGCCTATCGCGTTGAGCTTTTTGATCTGCCCGAATCGCGGGTCGAGGCTCGTCGCGTAGATGATCCCGTCTTTATCGACGAGCAGATTCGTATAGCGGGCGGCGTACCGGTTGGCGATTATCGCCTTCTGTTCCTCGGAAGCGACCATGTTGACAAGCCAGTCGGAAAAGCTGAACCCTACATCGGTCTGACCCAGGTAGCCCCGGAAGTTGTTGTAAGCATCGAGAATCATGATGGTCTCACCGCGGATGACGTACATGAACCCCGTCCGGCTGATATAGAGCTTGCGTGGATAATAGGTGAAGTATTCCCCGAGAATTCCCGATCGCGGCTCGCCGAACTCCTCGACGAACTTCCCGTCGGCGGAAAGGTGAACGATGCGTGAGTTCTCCGTGTCCGCCACGAAGACATCGCCGTACTCGTCGACGTAGACGCCTCCCGGTTTGTTGAATCCGCGCTCGTCTCCGGTAAACACGAAAACGACTTCGCCTTCCGGGGTCATTTTGAGAACGCGGTCGTTCTCGGTGTCGGCGATATAGAGCATATCGTTCGAATCGATAAACAGGTCCTGCGCACCTTTGAAATCTCCGTACTCCTCGCCGATATAGCGGATAGCGCCCGTCATGATATAGCTGCGAGGAACCGGAACGTAGCGGTCGGCCGCCCCCTCGTACCAGACGTAATCGAACTGAAAATTGCGCGCGTAGAGCGACGTCGCCGTCGCGAGAAGAAAGGCGCCGATCCACGCGACACGCCGACCGCATCGTCGGTGCGACCCGGAGCGGCGCCACCCGCAGCCCGTGATCATCCCTTGATCCCCGAATGCGTCATCGTCTGCATGACCAACCGCTGCATAAAGGTAAACAGAAGGATCGTCGGGAGCACCATGATAAAAGTCGAGGCGGCGACCGCCCCGAGTCGCCCGATGTTCGATGCCGCCGGCCCTCCGGCGATGGTCTGCAGCGCCAGCGGCATCGTCCGCATCGCCTGGCTCGTCGTAAATATCAGCGGGGTGAAATAATCGTTCCAGACGGCGACGAAGGAGAGCACGATGAGCGTCGCCCATGCCGGTTTGATCGACGGCATGATGATGCTCCAGAACACCCTCCACTCCTTCGCGCCGTCCATCCGGGCGGATTCGAGCAGCGAATCGGGTATCTGCTCGGTAAACTGTTTCATAAGGAAGAAATTGTACGCAACGGCGATTCGAGGCAGGATGAGCGCCCAGTAGGTGTTGATCAACCCGAGAGAATTGACCACCAGATACCGCGGAATCGTCGTGACGTGCGGGCTGAACATGAGCGCGGCGATAACCACCGCGAAAAGCGCTTTGGACCCGGGGGGTTTGTGTTTGACAAGCGCGAAGGCGCCCATCGCCGAGACGACCACGGTGCTGATGACGATGGCTATCGCGACAAAGACGCTGTTGAGCACGTAGCGGGTAAAGGGCACCGCCGAACTCGACAGCGAAGTCATGAGGTCGGTGAAGTTCGTAAACGTCGGTCGTCGAACGAAGAAGCGGGGCGGGAACAGGAATAGCTCGTCGAGCGGTTTAAACGCGGTCGATACGACGTAGATAAGCGGAAGCGCGGTAAACGCGACAAGTCCGGTCATGAGGAGATACACCACGACCCAGCTTGGCGTTAAATAGAGTTGAAACGCTTTCTTCCCGATGAAAAACTCTCGTTTTACCAGTACCATCGCGTCTCCCCTACAGATCTTTTGTCGCGAGCAATCGGAACGAGATTCTACCGAGAATAAAGGTCAACCCGAACAGAACGACCGCCACGCCCGACGCGTACCCCATCTGGAAACGAATGAAGGCGTAGTCGAACAGGTGCGTAACGATGGTGTGCCCAGCGTAGTTTGGGCTGGGCATTCCCGCAACGCCGACGGAAACGTCGAAGACGGCAAAGGACATGACGATCGAGTTGATCGCGCCGAACAGCAGCTGAGGTCGAACCAACGGCAGGGTGATATACCACAGCTGCTGAAACTTGTTCTTTATCCCGTCGATGTCGCCGGCCTCGTACAGTTCGTTGGGGACGCTCTGGAGCCCGGCGAGAAACACCAGAAAACCCGTGCCCATGCTCATCCACACCGAGATGATGATGATGACCGGAATAATCGTCTTCGGATCTCTGTTCCAGAGAATCGGTTCGGCGATGATGCCGATGTTGATGAGCGCGTTATTGATAAGACCATAACGGTCCCCCGAGAAAAAATAGAGCCACACGATCGACATCGCGATCGCGCTGGTGATCGAGGGCGCGTAGAAAGCCAACGCAAAAGCATGCCGCATCTTCAACTGGTTGATCACCCAGGCTACGAGAAAAGACATGATATATCCGATAGGCCCGGTGATAAACGCGAAGACGAATGTGTTCTTGAGCGCGATGAGGAAGACGTCGTCGTCCATGAACAGGAACTTGTAGTTGTTCAGTCCCAACCACCTGGGGGATTGAAGCATGTTGAAGTCGGTAAGGCTCGTTCCGGCGGCGACAAGTACCGGGAGTATGACGAAGACGAAGAAAAGAATCAGGAACGGCGCGAGAAAAGCGTATCCGACCCCGTGTTTCTGCCAGAACCGATAGACCTTACTCGTCAAGGATTGATGATCTGACACCGTATTCCTCCTGCTTCTGGCGCAGCTCGCGGTTGATATCCTTGACCGCCTGCTCGAGCGAATCCCGCACCAATACCCGCGCCCGCGCCTGACGCTTGAGAACGCTCGTCTGCGCGCTCATAACCACACGGTTCCACGCGTTGACGATGTGACGGCCGGTGAAGTAACCGCCAAGAACCACCGGCATGTCTCTCGCCCACTTCCACGTGCTTCGGATTATCTCGAGGTCTTCCTTCTTCCACGGCAGCCTCTGAAAAGCTTCGACGTTGGCGGTATTCCATCTCGCCTCGGGGCCGATAAGCGCTTCCAACTCCCTGCCGAACCGTTCCTGAGTCTCGGCGCTCGTCCACCATTTGAGGTACTCCCACGCTTCCTCGGGGTGTTCGGTTCCGGCGAGAATGACGTCGGCCTCGAGCGCGATTCCGCCGACGGTGCGGTCTATCGTACCGTCGGCCCTGCGATGCCCGGGAAACTTGTAGATTCCCCATCGCCCCGCGAGTTCGGGCGCGGCGACCGAAAGCCGCATATAGTCTCCGTAGGTGCCGATCCCGATCGGAATCTCACCGGTTCTCATTCGGTTGTAGAAGTTGGCGATAATCGGGAGTCCGTAACCGGTGTAGAGCTCGCAGTACTCCTTGAACGCCTGATACGCTTCGGGAGTGTCGAGAGCCGAGCGCGAACCGTCTTCGGTATAGAAATCGCCGCCGGCCTGATAGAGAAACGGCGCGTAGTTATGATCGATCGCGCCAAGCTCGGTAGGAACGGCGTAGTAGAAGTCCATTCCGTTCTGGTAGAGCACCGGGAGAACCCGCGTATATACGTCCTCCCACGCGTCCGGGAGCCTGATTCCGAGATCCTGAATGATGTCTTTCCGGTAGAACAACGCGCGAAAATCCATCGTCTCGGGGACGCCGTATACGCCGCCGCGGTATTTGAACGGTTGCGTTATTCGCGGGAGAAAACGCGAGGCGACCTCGTCGTACCCGTCGAACTGCGTCAAATCGAGCACCGCTTCGCGTATCGCGAACTCGACCGGAGAGGTGGCGATGACGCCGCACGCGACGTCCGGCGCCCGTCCGGAGGTGATGGCGAGCATGAGGGCGTTCACGGCGCCGGCGTTGAGCTGACTGGGAGGCAGCACGTTCATGTTCACCATGATTCCGGTCTCGGCGGTAAAGGTCTCGTCGGCCATTTCCTTGATGATCTCGGCCCATTCGGTTCCCCGGGATATCCACACGTTGATGAGAGTGGAGTCTTCCGTCTCGTCGGCCTCGTAGACGCTCCCTACGCTGTCGTAGTCCTTGCGAAACGAGATAAGCAGGTTCCTGACGGTCGCGACGAAGCGCTGAAAAAAGTTGGACCGGTCCTGCTTGAAATGTTCCTCCGCTCCGCCGATGAGGAAGTAGTCGATCATCAGCGGCCGTTCCTGCATCGCCAGATACCACGACCCCAGACTCGTCTGCGCGTTGGTCAGATCGTTCACCCGCCGGTGAATACGATCGGGATTCCCGAGCGCCTTGTCGAGCTGGCTCTTAATGGTAAGGAAATTGTTGGCGACCGCGGGACGTTTAGTCGATACCTCGGTGAGTACATCGACCTTCCACTGCATCTGGTCGCGGAGATAGGAAAAATTGTCGAGCAAATCGGGAATCTGCTTGTCGAGCTCGTAGAGATAGTTCGGGTCCGGGTCGCTCCCGGTGATCATAATGATCTGACGCAGAACGCGCGAAAGCAGCAATACGTCGTCGTTGATCGAGTAGATGAGGTCGGCAAGCTCGCCCATCTTTACGGTCATCGTCAACGTGTGTTCACCCGCGCTGAGATAGAAGAGGTACGGCTCGCCCCTGGAATCGGCGAGCGTCTCGACTCGCCATTTCCGGCTGTACACGAACTTATATGACTCGAGCTCCTGAAAAGGGACTTTTCCGTCGATCGCGATCTGCCGATACGACGGCAGGCCGTCGCCCCAGTAGTTGGCTACGCGAACACCGATCTTGTAGAGTCCGTCTTCGGGAACGGTGAACGACCAGGTAATCGCCTGCTGCCCGGTCCTCCACCGCCACGCGCCCATCACGTTCAGTCTGCGATAGCCGGCGGCCGCCGGCTCGGTCTCCGGGTCTCCGTCGCTTTCACGCCGCAACGTCGGGTCGTTCTTTTCAAGAACCGCGGACTCGGACTGAACCCGGAGGACGCCGGCGGCGGACCGATGGCCCCTCCGGTCATACTCCGCTTCGACCTCGGCGTAAATCGGAACACGGACCGCCGGCCGAACGGTCAGGTTGCCGAAGATCATATCTTGGTCGACGTAGGTAAGCCTGATCGTGTGCTCGCCCCGGTCGAAAAAAAACTGAAAGGGCAGATCGTACATGCCCACACTGTCTCTGAGCGTTTCGGTTCGCCACCCGGACAGTTCGGCCTGACGCGGGCGCACTTCGTCGCCGATGTTGTTTATTTTGGGTTCCGAAACGTCGCGGTAGAAACGATAGAATGAAACCTTGTAGGCCTCGAGAAACGGAACCGATCCGTCGACGATAAGCGAACGCACCGCCGCGTTGCTGCCGCCTGCGGTGAGATAGTAATCGAGATCGATTTCGTAAACGCCCGGCTCGGCGACGTCGAACCGCCATTCCACCCACTCGACACCGTCGTGCCAGTCGGCGAAACGACCCGAGCGCCCGCCGACGCGGTCGATGACGTCGAGAGACGATTTGCCTCCGGAATCGACCGAGTCGGCGGACACGACGACGGCGGGAACGTCGGTAGTGGCGGGCAACTCGGGAAGTCGCGCCGCCACCTCGCCGTAATAAGGCTCGAGGCGCGCCGAGTAATAGTCGAGAGCCCCCTGATCCGACTGGAACTGATAGCGCTCCTTAAGCGGCACGCCGCTTTGAGCCGCGAGTGAAAAGGTAACAAGCAGCGCGAACAGGACGAACGAAAATGTCCGATGGATCATAGTATTCGATTTCGATCTCATGTGTGATCGTCCCTTATAGGATATTTGCCGACAATGTTCAAGAAAAACGGAAGAGATTCGTAACGAAACGACCGTCGACCGAGAGAGACGGCCGCCCGTCGGGCGGCCGTCAATCGGTCGGTCAACTACTCGCACGCCTCGACACCGGCGCATCGAAGTGCGCCGGTGCGCCGAAGCTATTTGAGGTAGAGCCGCGTTGCATTCTCTTCCCACGCGCGACCACCGGAGTCGTAGTAGGCCTGGAGCCATTCGTCGTAGTACTCGATCGGCTGCACACCGGTCATAACGTCGACCACAAGTTGGAACCAGCTCGTCGGTGTCGATACCTGGACGGGCTCGCCGCTCTCGTCGGTTACCGGTCCCTTAACGACCGGGAACCAGAGGTCGAGCTTGCTCGAGTGGTACGGACCTGAAGGATCGAGCACGTAATCGTCGATGACCTTCTTCGCGCGCTTCGTCAGCCAGCTGTAGGTGCTCAAGTTCCCCTGCCAGCAGAAGCCGAACCCGTACTTGTCCATCTGCTCGGCGGCGGACAATTTCGCGATCTCGGGCATCGGTTTCGGGACGTTCTCTCCCTCGGGGAAGTAGTAGTGAACGCCTTCGATCCCGCTTCCGGACAGGAGCTTCGCCTCGCGGTCCTGCGAAAGAATGTCGCCCACCTGCATGATTTTGTGCAGTCTCTCCGGATCGTTTTCAAGCTGCTTGCCGAATACCGTCAACTGCGTCAGGAAGGGGTTCCACACGCGCTGCATCGGCTTGGTGTTCTCATCCGCCGCGAGGTGTGTAGCCGCGATCGCCCGCGCGCCGGGAACGTTGTCCCGCAGGTTGTTGAGATAGCGCGTATCCTCGCCGGTGTTGAAATCCCAGTTGCCCCGGCTCATCCACTGAATGACCAGATAGTTGCCCGCGGCGAAGTTCTCGTAGAGCTCGAGCGCCTGGTTGATGAAGTCCGGATCCCAGAAACCCTTCTCGTACCATCGTCTGAGCACCGCGAGCGACTCGCGGAACTCGCGCGTCGCGTAGAACTGAACGATCTTCCCGTCGCGAACATGCTG
>JAJRYZ010000224.1 GCA_024275515.1 Spirochaetota bacterium | reverse complement strand
GCCTGCCGACCGTCGACAGATACACCGCCACCGAGAGCGCGGCGAGCGCCTGATTCGTACAGATGGTCGACGTCGCCCGCTCTCGCTTGATGTGCTGTTCTCGCGTCTGCAGCGTCAAAACGAATGCGCGGTTGCCCGCGGCGTCGACGCTTTCCCCGACGATCCTTCCCGGCATTTTACGCATCAACGCCTCGGCGGCTGCGATATACCCGACTCCCGGGCCGCCGTAGCTCGGCGGTAGCCCGAAAGGCTGTGCGTCCCCTACACCGATATCGGCGCCCCAGCCCGCTTGATTCTTCAGAACGCCGAGAGACAGCGGATTCGACGAAATAATAGAAAGAACGCCGCGCCGGCGGAGCATAGCACACACGCCGGCAAGGTTCTCGACGATGCCGTATACGTTCGGAGTCTGAATCAAAACGCCCGCGGTTTCAGGTCCGACGGCCGATTCAAGCGCCGCCCGGTCGGTCTCGCCGTCTCGCTCAGGGATTTCCACGATCTCGGTCCCAAGATCTGAAAAATAGGTTCGAATGACATCCCTCGTGTAGGGATGAACGGTCGCGGCGACGGCGACGGCGGCGGAGCCCCGCTTTGCCTGAAGCGTCATCGCGCATGCCTCCGCGGCCGCCGTCGCTCCGTCATAAAGCGAAGCGTTGGGTACGGGTAACCCGGTGATCATTCGGATCATCGTCTGAAACTCGAACATCGCCTGCAAGACGCCCTGCGAAACTTCGGCTTGATACGGCGTGTAGGCGGTAAGAAACTCGGAACGTCCCGAAAGATACGGCACGGTTGAGGGGATGAGGTGATCGTAGCAGCCTGCGCCGAGAAAAGAGACGAGCCGACGGTCCAGCGCCGCGATCCGGGCGAACTCCCGGTAGACCTCGATTTCCGACACGCCCTCGGGTATCTCGGCTTCGCCCGTCTCCCGAAGCGACCGCGGAACTTCCGCGAAGAGATCGTCGATGCTCCCCACACCGACAACCGAGAGCATCGCCGCGATCTGTTGATCGGTGTGAGGTAGATACGGGAACCGGTTCATTCGATCAGTCGCCGTTCTCCTCGATCGCTTTCGCGTAGCCGAGGTGATCGAGCAGCGTCTTCTTTTCGTTTTCGTCGGAAAACTCCATGACGAAAATATGAGTGGCGTAGGGGTCCTCGTTGATTTTTTCCGGCGTCTCGACGAGGTCGTTGTTTACCTCAACGATAGTGCCGGACAGGGGCGCAAAGATCGGCTCGGCCGCCTTGACCGACTCGATCGTCGCAATCTCGTCACCCAGCGATACCTCGACGTTCGTCTCGGGCAGATCGACATACACGATGTCGCCAAGCGAATCCTGCGCGTGGTCGGTAATCCCGACATAAACTCGCCGGTCGGCGAAACGGAGCCATTCGTGAGATCGCGTGTAGGTGAGACCTTCCGGGATGTTCATACTATTCTCTCCTTCTCCGATAAAAGGGCAAACTTCGCAACCGGGCCGCTTTTAGTTTCTCGCGCACCGCGATTTCGAACCCTTCGTCCTCGCCTTCGGTCGGTACGAAAGCCATCGCGGCGAAAATGCCCACGGTATGGCACTTTCCCCCGCTGGTAACCACCCCGCATTCACGACCACGCCTGTAGACCGCGTCCCCGGATCGGGGGACTCCGCGGTCGACCAGTTCAAGCCCTATTCGCTTGCGCCGTGCACCTCCGGAGGCGGCCGCGAGCAGCGCCTTCCTTCCGCAGAACTCGCCCTTCGTGAAATCGACAAAACGTGCCAGAGACGCCTCGACGGGGTTGGTGCACCTGTCGAGCTCGTGTCCATACAACGGAAGCCCTGCCTCGAACCTGAGAGAATCCCGGGCGCCGAGCCCGCACGGCTCGACTCCGTAGCGCCTGCCTTCGGCAACGAGCCCGTTCCACAATCGAGGTCCCGACGGAAGCGGCGAAAACAGCTCGTACCCGTCCTCGCCGGTGTAGCCCGTCCGCGATATCACGATCCGGCCTGCGGCCGCACGCACGTCGGTGGCGACTTCATAATTCCGCAGCGTCGTCACGTCGGTCGAACAAACCGACGAAACGACCTCGGCCGCGCGAGGACCCTGTACGGCGATTTGACACGACTCGGTCGTCCGGTCGATCACCGCAGGGCGATCATCTTCATTGAACAAGATTCGACGGCATTCGACAAGTCGCAGCATGACCTCGCCGCGATTGACCGCGTTGACGACCAACTCGTACGATTCCTCGCCGAAACGGTAGACCAGAACGTCGTCCACGCAGCCGCCGTCCTCGGCGCACAGGAACGAATAGCGGGCGCGGCGCTCATCGGGGAGAGTGTTCGTCGTGAGCCAATCGACGAACCGTGTACTACCCGAGCCCTCAACGGCGATTCTTCCCATGTGTGACACGTCGAACAACCCGACGGTCGACCGAACGGCGCGATGCTCGGCGACGATTCCACCCGAGAATCTCATCGGAAGCGCCCATCCGGCATAATCGACGATCTTCACCCCTTCTGCGGTGGAGTAACACGAAAAAAGTCCCGTTTTAAGACTCACACGCATCCCCCCAGATCATCGGAACACGGAGATTGAACGCGCGATACACGACGAAGGTCTCGACCGACGCGATCCCCTCGACGCGAGCCAATTCTTCGGTGAGAAACTGAAGAAGCCCGAATTTCTCGGTGAGAAGAGCGGTTATGATAACGTCGTAGCGGCCGGTAACAACGGCGGTCGACACGACGCCCGAGAGGCGACTTAACGCTTCGGCTTTCGCGCCGAGGTCCATCGAAGACAGTTTGACGCCTACGTATATGACTTTCACGCCCTCAACGCCGTCGGGATCGATCAACCCAGAAAACGTCAGAATCCCGCTCTCCTGCAGCCGGCTCACCCTCGTCCGCACGGTGTTCTCGCTTACGCCGATCGATCGAGCGATCTCGCCGAACGCCTTTCGTCCGTCGCGCAGATGGCCGAGTATCGCCAGGTTCGTCGCGTCGAGCGGGATCATCAGCCGTTCCGCCGAAGAAAATCTCCCATGAAATCGGCCAGCGCGTCCGCCCACTCTTCGGGCAGCGCGTTGTACAGAGAAGCCCTGCAGCCGCCGACACTCCGGTGCCCCTTGAGGCCGATCATGCCCGCGGCCTCCGCCTCGGCGACAAATCGCCGTTCCATCTCTTCGGTCGGCAGCCGGAATACGACGTTCATAGTCGACCTGACGTCACGGTCGACGGGTGAAGAATAGAAGCCGCAGCCGGCGTCGATCGCGTCGTAGACCGCGGCGGATTTTTTCTTGTTCATCCGCTCGATCTCTTCCACTCCCCCCTGCGAGCGCACCCACTCAAGGACGAGGCACAACGTGTAGACGCTGAAAACGGGAGGGGTATTGTACAGCGAACTCTTTTCCGCGTGGGTTGCGTATCGCAGGTAGGCGGTCAGGCCGGGCCGTTTGGATTCGACCAGATCGTCCCTGATGATGACGACGGTGACGCCGGCGGCGCCGAGGTTCTTCTGCGCGCCGGCGTAGATCACACCGAAGGCTTCCGCATCGAACCGCCGACTCATAATATCGCTCGACATATCCGCGACCACCGGAACATCGGCGGTCGCGGGAAAGCGTTTCCACTGAACGCCGTTTATCGTTTCGTTCGACGTGATATGCAGATAGCACGACCCTTCCGAAGTCCGGACATCCCGTGGAAGAGTCACGTACCCGTCGGCTCGACCGTCGAAGACTACTCGGACGTTTCCGATCTTCTCGGCGTCCTCCATCGCCTTTTCGGCCCACGTTCCGCTCAAAACGAAGTCGCAGCCGCCTCCCGGAGGGATCAGGTTCATCGGAACCATCGAAAACTGAAGCGTTGCACCGCCGCCGAGAAACAAGACATGGTACGACCGCGGCACTCCGAGAAGCTCGCGGACAAGGTCGATCGCACGGTTGTGAACGCGATCGTACATCGGGCTGCGATGGCTGGTTTCGATCAACGACAGACCGGAACCGTGATAGTCGACGATCGTCTCCGCCAGCTCTTCCAGCACGGAGAGCGGCAGGGTCGAAGGCCCCGCGTAGAAATTCATCGTTCGTTGCGCGTGTCTACAGGTCTTCATGAACCTCGCCCCTCCGTCGTACGGCACGCACCGTATCGTGTACGGCGTGATTTGTCAATAACTCTCACCAAAACAGATGATTTCCGCAGAGTACGCCCCTGCTACTGCGCTTTTCGAGTCCCGTAGCGCGGCGTCGCGTACGCCGCCGCCACACGATCGTGTGCAACGCCGAGGCGCCGGAGCACGGGCGGAAGCAGGTAAAAGAAGAGGAGCCCGACGACAACTCCGGCTATGATGTCGACCGCGTAATGTGCATAGATATAGACGGTGGAAACGAGCAGCGACAGAGTAAAGGGCAGAACCACCCATCCGACGGTGCGTTGGAACCTGAAGTTCATAAGCAGACTCACCGTTGCGATAGCCGCGTGAGAAGAGGGAAAAGCCGCGCCGTAGAGGTCCATTGAATCGAAAGCCCGCTTCAAAAGGTGAGTAAAAAGGAATCCTTCAAACGGATCGTACCATTGACGTCGCAAGGTATCGAAAAAGTACTTGGGGCCGGCCACCGGAACGATCAGGTAGAAGAGAAAGAGAAGATAGAATCCGGTGGTGACGGTCGAGAGAAAGACGTACGCCGACGCTTCACGCCGCCGAAAGAAAAGGAGCCAAATCCCCGCCGAGAACAACAGGAAATAGAAAGCGTAGGAAAAGAAGAAGAACTCGGTCACCAGTCGCGTCCGGGGGAGCAATCGGTAAAGCTCGACGGAAGGCTGCATACCGAAGAGCGCCATGTCGAGATCGGCAAAGAATCGATCGTACGACGCGCCGTCGTGGAGGAGATAGGACAGGTGGATCGCTTCAGAAAAGAAGACAAGATAGAAGATCTGTATGTAGAAAAGTCGAAACCACCGAAGGACGATAGGACGTCTCCGACGAAAAAGCATCGGCAACGCCCACGGAACCGCGGAACCGAGAAAGAAGAGAAAACCGACGACGACGCCGCGATCAAGCCGCATGTCTGCGAACTCGACGCTCGCTTTGCCGTAGGTCGCCAGCGAAACGACGGCAAAAACCAACCCGACAATCGACGTCAGGGTGTCGGTAAGGAGCGGTTTGGACAGATCCAGCTCGTCGAAATCATTCATCGTCGATAGGCTCACAAAAAAAGAGGCCGATTCCCGGCCCCTCGCACGACTCTCGGTGACGATGCAGCACCCGCTTCCCGGATCGCCTTCGCGTCACGCGTCGCCCGTTTCGCGTCGGAAACGCGGTCTCCAGCGCGTCAAGCCGGACGGTCACTCGATTCGACGAGCAGAGTCGAGTCGAGTGATCGCTTCGGTCGTGCCGACCGCCGCCG
>JAJRYZ010000011.1 GCA_024275515.1 Spirochaetota bacterium | reverse complement strand
TGTCGGAACGATTATCTGTTTGTCAGGAGGAGCGGCGTCAAGCCGCGTCGCGGTAGTAGTAATTGAGGACGCCGCCCAGATGAGATTTCTTCTCGACGGGGCCGTCGTGTCTTCCCGCGTTGCCGTCTGCGTGAATGATGCGGCTATCCAATCCCTGGTGGTCTCGCTCGGCATGGTAGTGCTCCATATACTCCCTGATCGCGAGGCGAAGATATTTTTCACCAAGGGGAATGATCTTGTTCAGACATTCGGACTTGATTGACAGGACGAAGCGTTCTGCGAAAGCATTCAGATTCGGGCTTCGCGCGGGTAATCGTACCGGTTTCGTGCCGCTATCCTTGAGCATGTTCCTGAAGCAAGCGTTAAAAAGCGGATCCCGGTCCATGATCAGATATCGTGTATCGCGCAGGAATCCGTCGACAGGATCGGTCAGATTGCGGACCATCTGCTTCATCCACGATTCACATGGCTGATCGGCAATGCCGAGAATCTGCACTTCTCGCGTCTCAAGGCGTATCGCGAAAAGGACGTTATACCGAATAATTCCTGTAAATGTCAGGACTTCGACGTTGAAAAAGTCAATTGCAGCAAGAACCTCCCAATGTGCCGTAAGAAAAGTCTTCCAGGGCGTCCCCGCCCTTTTTCGCTCCGGCGCGGGTTCAATGCCGTCGTCATTGAGGATACGCTTTACCGTATTCCGGTCTACGGTGATTCCGAGATTGTGCAAGGCATCTCCGATCCGGGTGTATCCCCACGATTGGTTCTCGTTCGCTATTTCTACGACAAGATCAGCGATTCTATCTCGCGTCCGTGGTCGCCCCAGGGTCCGCTTGGCAGTGCCATCGTATTTTCTGGCCACAAGGTTCCTGAACCAGCGTAAAAGCGTATCCGGCGTGACGATTGAAGCGAATTGATCGAGTGTTTTCCGTCCCAGAGCTTTGGCCTTCATGCTCAGTCTGCGTCTTTGCTTATCGCTGAATCGGAGCCGCCGGCCTTTGCAAAGTTCCTGGTAGACCCGGATCTCTTCGGTGAGATAATCGATGATCTTCTGCCGGGGTACTAGTCGCCGGCGAGAAACCTCCTGATAGCCTTGGCCGTTATTTCCTGCTGCTCGACCTGCGGCAAGTGACCGCAGTCCGGGATTGCCACGAGCCGGCTGTTCTCGATCCCGACGTTGAAATCGGCCGCGTAGCGAAAATCGAGTACGCGGTCGTCGGCACCCCAGATAATCAGGGTTTCGTTCGTTATGAGCGGCAAGAGCGCGTCGGTCGGTTCCTTGCCGATGATGTTTCGCGTGATGCTCGCAAGCGCCGGAATCGCGTTCTCCGTGTGAAACGTGGCGAGCGCGAGATAGGCGACGAAATCCTTCGGAATCTTCCGCGGGCTGTGAAACACCTCGAGACGAATCGCGATGTCGACGAGCGTCTCGTTGTGAAGCACGAACCCGTAGTCCACCACGACGCCGGCGTTCGAAAGAAACTCGAGCACCCGGCTCGCCTCGCCTTCGAGGCCGTAGGGCGCGATCAAGATCAGCCGATCGAGAGCCGGTTCACCGCGCGCGGCAAGCACGGTGGCGATCTGCCCGCCCATCGAGTGGCCGATCAGGTCGTACCGCTCGATTCCGAGCGCATCGGCGAAGTTCCGGACAAACTCCACGTAATAGTCGACGGTGTATTCGATGTCGGGTTTCTCCGAGAGACCGGCGCCGGGGAGATCCGGGGCGATAATCCGGTAGTCCGGCCCCAGATCGTCCTGAAAATAGAACGCCTCGAAGGCGCTGCCCGAATAGCCGTGAATGTAGATGAGCGGAGTACCCGGAGCGTCGGGGTGGAAATCGAAATAGTGGACCTCGACACCGTCGATAGTTACCCGGTGCGCCTGCTCGACGGGATAACTCTCGACGACCGGCACGTCGGAGGTGCAGGAGAATAGAAGCACGAAGAGAAGCGGAACCGTCGACGTTTTCGTCATCTTCGCACTCTACGCAAAGTTCGAACGAATGTCGATTGCAGTCGCTGAGCCTCAACCCTTTACGCTGCCGAGCACCATGCCTTTGACGAAATATCGCTGCAGGAACGGATATACCATCAACACCGGAATCGCGGCGAGAAAGATTTGCGCGGACTTGACGGTTCGATCGGAAATCTCCTGCAAGTCGCGCCACTGGTCCTCGCTTACCATCTCCAGATCGCGCTCGATGATAATCGTTCGCAGATAACTCTGCAGAGGATAGTTCGACGGCCGGTTCATGTAGATCAATCCGTCGAACCACTGGTTCCAGTGAAACACGACGATGTAGAGGGTTATCGTCGCGATGGCCGGCTTCGACACGGGCAGATATATCCTGAACAGAGTACGCCAATGGCCGGCGCCGTCCATAAAGGCGGCCTCTTCCAGCTCCTTGGGCACCTGCCGAAAGAAATTCAGAAGCAGGATCGCGTTGAATACGGGTATCGCGTTGGGTAACACGAGCGCCCATATTCTGTCCAGCAAACCGGTCTCCTTCACCACCATATAGGTCGGTATGAGACCTCCGTTGAAAAGCATGGTTATGAAAAACACCCACGCGTAAAACGTCCGCCACTTGAACGAGGTCGTTTCCTTGGACAACGGGTAGGCGGTCAAGACGATCAACAAGAGATTGACGCTTAATCCGAGTATTACCCTCTTAATCGTCGTAGCGAAGGACTGCAGGAACTGTTGCTTCTGCATAACGTATCGATAAGAGGTCGTTGAGAATCTTACGGGCCAGAAAATGACCTTGTTCGCCATCACTGCCGAATTGTGACTCAACGATATTGCAAATACGTTGATCATCGGCAGAATGCAGAGCAACGCGAATAATAGCAGTACGGTGGTATTGACGATGTCGAACACCCGGTCTCCCCGGGAAACTCCGACACGCCTCTTTTTCGCCACGCTCGTCTCCTTAAAAGATCCTGTAGTTCGCGATTTTGTACGCCAAAAGATACGAAACGGAAATCAGCAACAGAGAGACCACCGCCTTGAACAACCCGATGGCGGTCGCCAGCCCATACTGAGCGTTGATAAGCCCGACGCGATACACCAACGTGTCGATAATATCACCGCTCTCGTATACTTGAGGGCTGTAGAGGTTGAAAATCTGGTCGAATCCGGCGTTGAGCACGTTACCAAGCGACAGAACCATCAGCAACACGATAACCATCACCATTCCCGGAAGGGTTATTCTCATTGCTCGCTGAAAGCGGTTCGCTCCGTCGATTATGGCCGACTCGTATAACGACGGATTGATGCTTGTTATCGCAGCCAGGTAGATGATCGTCTGAAACCCTACCTCCTTCCAGACGTTGGTGGCGACCAAGGTCGGTTGAAACCATCTGTTGCTGCCGAGGAAATAGATCGGCCTGATGCCGAATATCCCCAGAAAGCGATTCACCAAGCCGGATGAAGGCGAAAGTATGTCGATCAACACACCTCCGAGGATAATCCATGAAAGGAAATGCGGCAGATACACCAGCGTCTGCACCACCCGCTTGAGACCGGTATGACGTACTTCGTTGAGAAGCAGCGCCAGCGTGATGGGTACGACCAATCCCGCGACGATCTTCATCGAGGCGATTTCTATCGAGTTTCCCAACACGGTCAGGAAGTTCGGCATACGAAAGACGTATCGGAAGTTGCCCAAACCGATCCATTTCTGGTCTCCGAAAAGTCCCTTCGCCGGTATGAATTTCTGAAATGCAATGACGATTCCAGCCATCGGCACATATTTATATAGTATTATAAAAAACAACGGCGCCAACATCATGATGTGCAACGGCATTTGCCGACGCGTTTTCTGTTTCTTGAGTTCCTTGCTGAGTGTCGTCGGCATCACACACGCATCCCGGGCGGAAATAAGACTCCGCGGGAACGAACTCCCGCGGAGCTCGATGCTGCACCGATGCTGCTACTTCGGGTAACGTTCATTCATCTGCGCGGTCGCTTCACGACCGCCCAGATCCATCCAGTTCTTCACGAATGTATCGAAATATTCCACCGGTTCTTCTCCGGTTATGATCTTCGTGTAATCTTGCAGCAAAAGATCGCTCAGTGTGGAACCGTTATCGAGCCAGGCCTGCACGGGGACACCGATCAACACATTGTATACGAGCATGTCGTTATCGAGGTAGTTCTGAATCGTCATGTACGATGCGTTGTATCCAAAAACCCCCCAATGTCCGAACTGAGATCGGTCGCCTTCCTGGAACTGAACGCAGTGTTGGTAATAGATCATCTCCTCGCCGTTGAGCTTGGAGCTGTCTCCGGTTTTGAGAGCCTCGTTGACCTTATGATACGCGATGAGGTTTTTTCCATACGGTGACGCGCCGGCGAGAGCGTATTTGAACTTTTCGATCCCGTTCTCAGCCCAGAAGAACTTCTCCGGTTCCTGGCCGACTCCCCACCCTTTTTCCAGCCAGAAATTCATCAGCTTATAGACCACTTCCGGGTAGTCGTAGCCTTTCCGCATTGCGTAATAGTTGCTGATATTGATCGATACCTGCAGCTTCTTATCGACTCCGTCGACGAATACGGCGGGGTACGACTGCCAATAGGCGGTTTCGTCGTTGTCGATGTTTCCGTTGAGCGGCCAGATGGAGTTCCACATCGCGCCGTACTCCATGCCGAGTTTATTCTGTGCAATCGTTTCGCCGACCTTGCCGCCGGGTTTTACGCCGAACTCAGGATCGATTATGCCGTCGGCGTACGCGCGCGCAAGCGCCGCGAGGGCGTTTTTGGCGGCCGGCTGCACGGCGCCGTAGACGACTTTTCCGGTCGCGTCGCGGTGCCAAATAGTCGGGTACGCGCCGAACCCGTTGAAGAAACCTTCCAGGCCGGCAAACCCGCCCCACAGATTCTTATTCAGGGCCAGGCCGAAGGAGTCGTCCTTTCCGTTCCCGTCGGGATCATTTTTCGCAAAGAAGTACGCGAGCTTAATCGCCTCGTCCATGCTCGTCGGAGGATCGAGATCGTATTTGTCAAGCCAATCCTGTTTGATCCAGATCATCGGAGCGCCGTCGACCGCGGTGTTCGGCCTTGGGACCGCGACCAACTCGCCGTTCACTCTGGCCGCTTCCAGAACGGCCGGACCTTGCTTCGTGAGTACTTCGTTGAGCGCCGGGCTCACGTAATCGTCGTAGTAGGGATCGAGATTCTCGAGAAGATCGGCTTCGGCCAGCTGTCGAAAGACGAGCGGGTCGTTAATCGGCAAGAAATCGGGGAGGTCGCCCGAGGCCACCATCACGTTCATTTTCTGTCTGAACTGATCGGCGCCGCTCGCGATCCACATGTACTCCACCTCGATACCGAGCTCGTCGAGATACGCCTGCTGCCAAGCGTTGTTGGTAATGTCTTCACCCGGGTCGTATTTGTAGGTGTCGTTTACCTCGCGCACCGCGACGAGTTTGATCGGCGGATCGTACCTCGCCAGAGGCCCGACGGCGGACCTGCTCGGCGGCTTACTCGCTTCTTCGCCGCCGCCGCCGGCCCATACGCTGAGACCTGAAACAACGGACAGGATCAACACCACCATCAGCGTTTTCTTCATTTTTTCCTCCATTACAATTAAGGTGATATGTGTCGCTTAGTATACGCACCGATTCGACGCGCCCGCAATTACCACTTTTTTACTTTTTTGCCAATTATTGACTTCATCGGCCGGCGACCGCGTCTACATGCCGTGGAGCCTTCGGTATTCCTGTGGCGTCGAATCGGTCATCCGCCTAAAAAACCGAGTGAAATGAGCGGGGATATCATATCCGACACTCCGACCGATATCGCACACGTGCTTCTTCGTGTTCCTGAGCAGCTCGCAGGCACGTTTGAGACGCGCGGAGTTGATATAGCACGTCAGGGTACCGCCGGTCAGCTTTCTATAGAGTCGCGAAAGGTATGAGGCGTTGAGACTTACCATCTCCGCGAGTCGGGCAAGGGATAGATCCGAGTCGAGATTCGAGGAAATATGCCGATGCAGATGCTCGATAAGCTTATCGGTCTGCGTGCCGCGCATTTCAAACGAGTGAGCGATGACCGCACGGGTCATACGGTGAAGATAGGTCCGGATGTCGTCGAGCGATCCGCGCTTCTCGATGTCCATGAGTTGATCGCTGTGAAACTCCGGAGGCAACCCGGCTTCCAGGCGCAAATCGTTGCAGTATTTCAAAAACGAAAGCGCTATCGTATAGTAGGTTTCCACTATGGTCGGATAATCCGTAATTCCAGATAGATAATCGGTTACTTTGTCGATCCAGCGATGGATCTGTTGGGCGTCGCCTTCGTCGAGGAGCACCTCGATCGGAGGCGCGGTATTCATAAGCGTTCGCAGACGTCGGTTTTCGATGTCGCAGGTCTGTTGCAGGAATCGCTCCGCGAACGAATCGGTAATGACCGACTCGCTTTCAATCATGCGGGAGCACTTGAGAAGCCGCGCCAACCGTTCGAACCTGCGGCCGATATCGGCCCACGCGCAATTCTCCGCGGTTACGATGAATGAAACCGTCACGCCAAGGAGTTCGGAGCAGCTACGCTGCGCCTTCTGCAGAGCCTTCGAAATAAAACTGTAGTGGCGTGTCCAGTCTTCATCGTCAATCATCTCCCGCGGTTGCGCCAACCATACCCAACTACCGTTGGGCCGACGGTTGGTTGCGAGCCGGAACACCGGATCGAGGTATTCGGACACGATCGGCTCGACGGAATCGCCGACTGCCTCCGAAAACGCGTCGCGTTTCGATCGCTCGCCGACAACCAGCAATAGGTTCCGCTCAGGATCGAGATCGAGCTTCAATGCGCCGAAATCCGACGACGTCGGAGGATCTCCGCTGAGAATCCTTTCGAGATACTTACTGCACAGGAGCTCCGACGCCAAAGCATGATGTTCGCGAGCGCGCTCGACGAGTTCCGCGCTGACAAGCTCGGCTTCGATTCTTTCTATCGCCTCGTGTACCGCGTCGAGAAGCACACTATCGTCTTCCGATTTGAGCACGTAGTCGACCGATCCGCCTCGGATGGCCGCCTGCGCATACGCAAAATCATCATGCCCGGTGAGGAAAATAACCTTGGACTGCGGCCAGGTCTTCGAAACGTAGTGAAGCAGGTCGATTCCCGTCGTTCCGGGCATACGGATATCCGTCAGCACGACGTCGGCGCCGACTCGGTCCATTAGGCTCATTGCCTCTCTGCCCGAAAAGGCGGTGTAGACGTCGAAATCCATTTCGGAGCCGATGAACAACTCGTAGAGGCTCTCGGTGATGACCGGTTCATCATCGACTATAAGCAACGTATGCATGTACGCCTCCTCGCCTATGCGAACTCGGTCTTGTCCGTGACGCGCAGAGTCACGCGAAATCCCGACGATGTATTCGCGAGTCTGACGCCGCACCTGTCGCCGAAAGCAATTCGAAGCCGTCGATGAACATTGACCAGCCCGGATACGGATTCATGCCTGTCGTACGGAGAATCGAGCCGTCGATTCAGTCGCTCCAGAATGCCGGCGTCGATCCGTCCCGAGTTTTCTATGATGATATCGAGTGTTCGGCCGCCGCTCCGGTAGAACAACTTGACGTGGCCGCCGTCTTCACTTGCCTCCAGACCGTGTCGAAACGCGTTTTCCAGAACCGGCTGAATGATCAGCCGAGGAACTCGGCAACCGGTCCACACGTCCTCCGGTTCTTCGACATCGGTTCGAATTCGATCGGGAAAGCGCATCGCCTGTATCGCCAAATAATCCTGAGCGTGGCTTATCTCCTCTTTCAGCGTGACCAGAAGCGACTCGCCGCGATTCAGATACATGTAGTACCGACTCAAGTGACGGGAAAGCCTCGATATGTTATCAACGTCGTTCAGCGTGGCCATCCGGTGGATCATATATAAAGAATTATATAGAAAATGAGGGTTGATCTGGTATTGTAGCTGTTTAAGTTCCGCCTGATTTGCGTGAATTCGCGACTCATATTCGAGCTGTATGGTTTCCTTTAACTTTCCTACCATGATCCCGAACCGCTTCATCACGTAGCCGAACTCGTCGTTACGCGTTATCGGCATGTCGATGTCGAGGTTTCCGTCTTCGACCAGCTTGAAACCGTGAACGATTCTCGAAAGCGGAATGTTGATCGTTCGAAACATTATCCAGGCGTAAAACACGAGAAACGACGCGGTTAATCCGCTGATCAGGAACAGGTAGAATCGGTACCGCTTGAGCTCCGACAGCGCGGACTCGACGGGGAAAAAAACGACGAGTCCCAGATCGAGAACGCGTGAGTAGCGATGTATTACCATGTAGCGGTTCTTCCCGTATCTCCACTCGGCGGTTCCCCCCTCGGGTTCGTGCTCGACTCTCTCCGCCGCCATAGCCGCGATCTCGCCTGCGTCGATCCAGTCGGGCGAATTGACCGCCGTCCATCCGGTTCCGGTGCAGTACAACGCGGCGGCTCCGCTTTCGTATTCGACGAACTGAGCCAGTTGAGCCCTGAATTCGTCCGCCGACAGCCGAATAGTGATAACCAGGTTCGGGTCGCGCTTCGGCAGGTATGGATTGGCGATGGGATAGGGTAGATTGAGATAGAGCCCGCCCTTGTAGAGAAAAAGCGGCCCGGAGGCGTTGCTGTTCGCCGTAAGAATGAAATCGAGCCACTCTTGAGTTGCGTATTGTATCGGCGCGTTCCCCGACAGTACGCGGCCATACAATGGAAGATAAACGCTTACTTCGTCGATGTACCTGCTGTAGTTCACCAGATACGCGAGGCGAGTTTCGATATTACGAACCGCCTGAAAAACGTAGTACGGACTCATAATAGACACTCTTCCGGCGAGCATCTGAATATCGGGTTCGTTTACGTACTCACGCTGAAGAAGGAGAATACTGGCGACCTCCTGCTCGAGGAGATCGATGTAGTGCCTCGTTCGCGCTTCGAGTGATCGCTCGTAGTGAGATCTGACGTTTTCACGACTTCGGGAATTGATGACCAAAAAGAGGATGCTCAGCGGTAGTATGCTCACCAGGAACCAGATCAACAGTTTGTAGAATACCGAAAGGTTCCCGATTCGGTGTAGCAGTGTGTGCTTGTTCGGACGCCGGTTGATATTCATCTGCTTAGGATGAAAGCATCGTAACCGCGACATCGCTCCGAGTCCATAATCCGACCGACTTTCGGTCGGCGGCGGCTGCAAATCATGCCCGGACATAGTAGGCTCAGAGAGATGATTAACGCGGAAGCTTTTCGCAACCCCGGACGGGAATACAACGGAATTACGCTGTGGATGCTCAACGACAAACTCGAACCCGACGAGATCGCCCGACAACTCGGCGAGTTATACCGGGCCGGGATTCACGCGGTCATCACCAGAACCTTCAACGGATTGCGCACCGAGTATCTCAGCGACGAGTGGATGGAGATTCTCGATCTCATCGTGTGCGAAGCCGGTCGCCTCGACATGAAAGTGTTTTTCCAGGCCGGGTACATGCCGAGCGCGGTTCCCGATCTGCCTTCCGCCCTCATGCATCGCGGGCTGGTCGCCGTTGCCCGACGCGAGAATCCGCCCGATGAGGCGACAATCCTTTCCGAGGATGAGAAGTTTCATTACGTCGTGATTACTCTGGACCACGTTCTCGATATCCTCAATCGCGACGCCGCAAAGAGCTATGTGAAAAAAGCTTACGAGGAACCATGGTCGGGGCGATTCGGACGGTACTTCGGCAATGTGATCCAGTCGATCTGGGTCGACGAGCCGCATTTTGCTCCTCCGGCCCTCCCATGGGGAGATTCTCTGGAAACGGCGTTTCGGTCCCAATGGGGATATTCGATCGTCGACGCCGTTCCGGCTCTTTTTCGCCGAACCGACGATTCGGAAAAGACACGGCATCACTACTGGCGTACGGTGCTGGATCTGATCCTGAACGGCTATTTCTATGAGGTCTCCGCGTGGTGCGAACGCAACAATCTGCTTTTCAGCGGCCACCTCATGGGTGAGGACAGCCTTACCTCGCAGGTAGCGTTCACCGCGGCGTGTATGCCGCTGTACAGGAAAATGCATATCCCCGGAATCGATCATCTGACCGGCAATCTGAGATGGTCGCATTGGCGGCGCGATGAAGGAAAGCACTACTTCATCATGACGCCGAAGCAGTCTTCGAGCGCCGCCAACCAGACCGGAAAGGAGAAAGTCCTCGCCGAAATGTACGGGGTGAGCACTCAAGGCATTCGGTTCGCCGACAGAAAACGAATCTTCGACTGGTTCGCGGTTCTGGGTGTCAATTATGTCTGTCTTCACGGTTCGTTCTATTCGCTCAAAGGGCGGCGCAAGCGGATCTACGTCCCCCACCTTTCGTTTCAGCAGCCTTGGTGGGGCCACAACGCTTACCTCTCCGATTACTACGGGCGAGTCGGGTATGCTCTCAGGCAGGGACGATTCCGGGCCGATGTGCTCGTGCTCCATCCGGTGGAGTCGGCGTTCTGCGTGTTCGAACCTCCCGAAGGTCCGGGAGGAAATCCGACGCGGGTATCGAGTGATCTCGATCGGCTGCAGGAGGAGTTCTGCCGGTTGAGCGAAAACCTCATGGCCGTCCACCGCGGATTCGAATACGGCGACGAGCACTCGCTCCAACTCGACGGAAGCGTGGAGAACGGCCGTTTGCGCGTGGGTCGCATGGCCTATCGGGCGATCGTCCTGCCGGACCTGCTTACTATCCGTGAATCGACATGCGATTTGCTGACGGCGTTTCTCGATGCCGGAGGCACGGTGATCGCCACCGGCGCGCTTCCCGAACGTATCGACGGAGTCGCCGATTCGCGTATAGGCCTTTTCAATTGCCGACTCGTTCGATGTCCGAATACAGCCGATACCCTCGGCGCCGTGTTGAACGCGCGATGCCCGCCGGAGATCGAAGTCCGTCGGGTAAGCGGCAATGCGTCGGACGTCTGGATTCACGAACGACGCGACGACGACGGGAGCGTCCTTCTGTTTTTGCTCAATATCAGCCGGGAAGGCGACGTGCGTGTCGAGGTCGTCTTCCCTGAAAAAGGGGCGGTCGAGGAACTCGACGCCGAGACCGGAGAAGTCCGCCCGGTCCCGGCGCGAATCGAGGTGGGGAAAACCGCCGTGATACTTGATTTTCCTCCGGGCACGAGCCGGCTTCTGCGATTCTCGGTCGGCGGCGTCCCGGCGCCGATCGTCGAGTGGCGTATTCGGGAAACAAAAGAAATCGCGCTGTCGGGTGAGTGGCAGGTTTCGCGGGAAGGTCCGAACGCCCTTACCCTGGATTTCTGCAAGCTCAAAAGGGAAGGTGAACCGTTCTCCGACATCATTCCGATAAGCGCGGTGCGGGAGATTCTCCGGGAAGGAGGAGGATACTCAGGTGGAATCGTGTTGCGGTTCGAGTTCGAAATCGACGATCTTCCGCGGCGCATTTCGGTGGTCATCGAGGACGCAAACAAAACCTCGATACGAGTAAACGGAGTCTCGGTCGGGTACGACGGTCTGCCGTACTATAGTGATCCGGCGTTTCTTCCGGTCGACATCACCGACCGGGTAACGGTGGGGACGAACGTGGTCGACCTCGCTTACGATTTCAAACCGCTGGAAACGGCGCAGTTCGGTTTGGCTCGCTTGTTCGCCAATCTATCGGGTACCGAGGTCGAATCGATCTACCTCATCGGCGATTTCGCGGTAGTCGGCGAACCCTCAAAACGAATGCAGCGCCCTGAATCACTTCGTTTTGCCCCGGACTTCCGCATTGCCCGGGAGCGGCCGTTGTCCGACGGCAGGCTGATTGAATCGGGATATCCGTTCTTCACCGGCGCTATTCGACTGCGTCAAGCGGTTCGGCTTCCGGGCCTGCGGGAGAACGAGCGGGCCGTACTGCGCATTCCCGGACTGGAGGCGTGCGTCGGAACTCTGCTGTTCAACGGACGCAATGCCGGCTACATCTACCGCCGGCCGTTCGAAGCCGACGTGTCGGACTATCTCAGGGACGGCGAAAACGAGATCGTCCTTGAGGTTACGAACACGCTTCGCAACCTTCTCGGGCCGCATCATCGTCCTCTCGTCGAAGGAGACAACACCTGGGGCGAACAACCGTGGTCCGGCGCCGCGGATCGTGTTACCGGGCAAGAGAACCCCGGATGGTGGGGGTTGGAGGTGCGAGAAACCGATATGTGGACCGACGACTACTTTTTTTTGAGATTCGGCGTGTATGACACGCCCGTGGTCGAATATACGAGCCGGCGAAACGAGGCTACGCGATGACGATGGCGAGAAGAAAACCTCTCGCGGCGGATATCGCGGTTTTCGGTGTCTGTCACAAGGCATACTGGTCGCAGTATCCCGGTTTGCGCGAAGTGCTCACGTGCTGCTTTGAAGTGTTTCTCGGAACGGTCCGCGACGGAGGATGTAACGTGATCGAGCTCGGCATCGCCGACGACGCTGAATCCGCATATGCCGTCATGAAACGAATCAAAGCGGTGGATCCCGACCTGGTGTTTTGCGACATGCTCAGTTACGCCACGAGCGCCACCTGGGGAATAATCGCCCGCGAAATCGACGCGCCGATCGTACTCGTCGCCCTTCAGCCGGACCGGGCGCTCAATTACGAAAACGCCACCGTGTTCCGGCAGCTGGTGAACGATCCCATCTGCGCGCTGCCTGAGTTTGCCGGCGTTTCGGTCCGCATGGGCAAACCTTCGCCCCCGTGCATTATCGGCGTGCTTGAAGGAGACCCCCGCGTCAGGAGTGAGCTTGAACTCTGGTACCGGATGGCCCGAGTGCTGCATGACCTGCGGCGGGCGAGAATCGGTCACATGGGACACACCCTGGAATCGATGCTCGATATGAATTTCGATCCGACGTCTTTTACCGCGCAGTTCGGACTTCACGTTGTCCATACCGAACCTGATGATGTCATGAAGCACTATCGGCGAGTCTCGGCCGAAGAAATCGATGCGCGGTCCCGCGAGATACTGTCGTTTTTCGACACCCCGGAGCCCGTCGCGGATCCGGATACACGAAAACTCACCGACGAAGATCTTCGCGTCGCCGCAAGATCGTATGCCGCGCTGTGCGCTTTCATCGAAGAAAAGCGTCTCGACGGGCTTGCGTACTACTACGAAGCCGAAAAAGGGTCGGAAATGCGAACCCTCGTGTCCAACTTCATCGTCGGCAACTCGCTTCTGACGGCGGCGGGATTCCCGATGTGCGGCGAGTCGGACCTGAAGACGTGCGTTGCCATGCTCGTCTTCGACCGACTCGATATCGGAGGAAGTTTCGCCGAGCTGCATCCGATCGATTTTAACGAGGGTTTCATCCTTGTCGGCCACGACGGGCCTCATCACATCAATATCGCCGAAGGTACTCCCGTGCTTCGGAGCCTGGTCAAGTATCACGGCAAACCCGGTTCGGGCGCCGGGGTGGAGTTTTCGATCAAAGAAGGGCCGATTACGATAATGAGCATCGGTCAGAAGGCCGACGGAACGTTCAAGTTCATCATCGCCGAAGCGGAGTCGCGGATCGGTCCGATCCCGGCGACCGGCAATACGAACACCCGCGTTTTTTTCGCGCCGGACCCGGTGTCGTTTCTTAAGCGATGGCTCGCCGAGGGCCCCACGCATCATTTCGCCCTTGGTGTCGGGCGCCACGCCGAAGATCTGCTCCTTCTCGGCAAAGTTTTGGGAATCGAAGCGGTGGATGTGACGGCCTCGTGAGCGCACCGTTCGGGCCGCTTCGTCGGACTCGGCGCGCTTTTTCGAACGTCGCGGTCGTTTCCCGTTCGTCGCCCACGCGAGTATAATTGGGCGAAGGAGCTGACAGATGCCGTATCTCGGCGTTGACGGGGCGTTACTCTGGTACGACAGGCGGGGCGCGGGCCCTCCGGTGCTGTTTCTCACCGGGCTCGGGGGAAACCACACGTTGTGGAACTACCAGGTTCAGGAGATGAGCAACCGCTTCGAATGCATTCTGCTCGATTATCGCGGCGTCGGTGACAGCGTTCTCGACCCCGACTGGTGCACGACCGAGCGCTACACTCTCGACCGACTCGCCGGAGACGCGCTTGCTCTTCTCGACACACTCGATGTCCCGCACGTCCACGTCGTGGGAACTTCGATGGGCGGTGTGGTCGCCCAGTTTCTCGCGACCGAGCATCCGGAACGAATCGGTTCATTGTCGCTTCACTCGACGTGGGCGCGCTCGAGGGAACTCGCGCGCGTGCGCACCGAGTCCTGGATCCGGCTGCTCGACCGTCTCGAGATGGCCGATTTTCTCGCGCACCTCGCGCCGTGGATTTGGTCGGACCGGACGCTCACGACCGACGCCGAGCGGATAGACGCCTTCCGAGCCTCTCAACGAAAACGTACGGAGAGCGTTTCGAAACAAATATACGTCCTGCAATGCAGAGCGTCGATCGGCGTGTCGACGATCGACCGGCTGGGCATGGTGAGCGCCCCCACGCTCGTCACCTCCGGCGCCGACGACATCCTGCTGCCGCCGCAGGAGTCTCAGGTAATCCATGAAGCGATCGAAGGAAGCATCTTTCATCTCTTTGCCGGGTGCGGGCACGCTTCGTATGTCGAAGATTTCGAGAGCTTCAACCGCGTTCAGATCGGGTTCCTGGACGAGATCGAGCGGTCCTGACGGGCCGCTCCGGCCGATCGCTCGACGCCGCCGGGTCGATGCGCCGGGCGCGGCGGCTCCGCTACCGTCGGTGGGCCCGCCGTCGGCGGAGCGCTCACGCCGCCTCGTAGCTCCTGAGTATGTCGAGGTAATCCAGGAACGCCTCGGGCGTCGAGGGCCACGCGCCGTGTTCGTAGCGGAAGAGTCGATCGACTCTCCCGTCGGCCGCGACTATCGTTGACGCCCCACCGGGGTCACATTACCATGGAGCGATTGTGCCGAACAAGAAGGAAACGGGAAACCGCTGTGAGCTCGGCGGAAGAGAGCTCAGGTCGGGGTCGTTACGAACCGTTCGACTCGCAGACTCGACGGTAGAAATAACACGTGCCGCTCATGACGGTCCGCGTGTTCGGCGATTGGTCCTTACGATGCCGTGCGACGTTCGCGTTGAACTGCTCCCGACCAAAGGACTTTCGGTTGGAGAGTTCCGGGTCGGAGGGCGCCACGTATTCTGGGATCCGCCGTTTGATCGAATCATCGACCCGGACGAATTGGACCTGTCCGGAATGATGCTGATCAACGGCGAAAAACTACCCGGTTTTCGATGGGTGGAAAACTTCACAGGCGGCGTGGAGCTCCTCGGCCTTCGGAACTGGGGGATGCCCACGGTCGACCCGCGGTCGGGAGAGTTGCTGCCCATCCATGGAACCGCGTCCAACATTCCGGTGAGCGGCGTCGTGTGTGAAGTCACCGGGGCTTCGGCAACCGTTCGCGCGCGTTTCACGATGAGGGACGGCAGGTCACGGCGCGGAGAGGGTCCGCGGTGCTGGTACGAACGCGGAAACCCTCTATGGGAGATCGCGCGCACAATCACCGTCCGCTGCGATCCGGAGGTGTCGATGACGATCCTCGACACGATCACCAACCGTTCGGACAAACCGTGCTCTCCCGACTGGGGATACCACGTTCAGTTTCGGGCGGAAGACGGCGCACGACTCGTAATCCCGAGCGAAGTTACGACGGTCCGAAGGGGTGGAAAGGTTCCGGCGGACTTCGACGTGTGGCGACGCGGTGAACGCGCAGGTCCACGCCGGGAACGCGGATACCTTCACAAAGGATGCCCGCTTAATAAATGCGCCGCCCTCGGGTCGGTCGTCTCGGGTGAGGTCCTGTATCGGGACGGGGCCCGTACGACTTTTCTGATTCCGGCTGCGCCGTACGTGCAATCGTGGTTTTCCTCCGGTGGGAGCGGGGCTGATGAGTTCGCGTTGCCGGAGGATCCGAACGCCGATTTCATGAAAAAGCCATGGAACGGTTTCGGCCCGGAGATCGGCGCCTCGGCTCTCGATCATGACGGAGATGTGGATCCGTCGGTGATTGTCCCGATTCTCCGTCCGACGGAAACGCTCACACTGGGAATGAAGTTTACGCCGCAGTTTCCGTAGACGAACGCCTTTGATAAAACGTCTCGGCGGGCCTGACCCGCACCGGTCGATCACGTGGCCGACAGGCGCCGCACCACCTCGTCCACCAGCGTCTCCACGAACTCGGTCTCGACCGACGACAGCACCGGGGCGGCGGCACGGCGCCGCTCGTTCGGCGGCGCTATGAGTCGGTGCAACCGATCGATCTCAGTCGGGGTGAGGTAGCGGGGTGTTCCGATCTGCTCCGCGGCCGAGGTGATTTTCGCGACGGCCTCGAGCGTTTCCATCCTGTAGTATGCTCGAAGCACCGACGCACCCATCGTCACTGCACCGTGGTTGGACAGGAGCACGGCGTTGGTCTCGGCGTCCAACACTCGCAGGACGGACCGTGCAACCTCCGTGGTCGTCGGCAAAGCGTACTCGGCGACCGCGATCGCGCCGAGCTCGAAAATGACCTCCGGCAGCAACACACGATGAAAATCCCGACCGGCGCAGGCGAACGCGGTCGCCGTTGGAGGATGGGCGTGAACGACGCCGTTTACATCGGGCCGGGCCTTAAGGATTCCAAGGTGCATATCCATCTCCCGCGTGACCTTGCCGCGACCCTCGATCAGTTTCCCGTCGTAGTCGACCTTCAGGATATCTTCCGCCAGGAAAAAACCTTTGCTCACTCCGCTGGGGGTCAGGAGGACCTGACGTGAGTCGAGGCGCGCGCTGATGTTGCCGTCGCACGCGGCGACGAGGTCTTTGAAGTAGAGCCGCTTGCCCGCCTCCACCATCTCGTCTCTGAGGTCCCTCTCGCTACTCATTCCGTCCGCCTTGCGCCGTCACCGTTCTTCAATTGTGATCCCGTTCTTTTCAACATACTCTGTGGCAAGATCGGTCAAACGGTACCGCCCGGCCACGACCACTCGCGAACCGGGGCCGATTCTCTCCCGGATGTCGGCAACCGTGAGGATGACGGGCGGACCGGAATCGGCCGACGGTCGTCCGCGCGCGGGAAGGCATCCGGGCTCTTGTGAGTCATTCCGAAAGCCCCCCGACTCGCCGGCGTTCTCGATCCCGGAGAGACCAAGTTCAAAGATATTTCCGACCTGTTCCTCCCGTACGCCGAGATCGACCAGACGAGCCGCGAGTCGCAAAAACTCCCGCTTCATTCGGGAGGGCAGACCGTCAAAAGACGGATCCTCGGTCGGCGGTTCCATCAGCACCGTTTTCGCTCGGGAGAGAGCCTGGAACACGATGAGCTCAAGCGGCTCCGAGACTACGAGTTGCGCCAAGCGTGCGATCGTCGGAGGCGCCAGACCGAGCAGAAAGAAAAGGTCGAATTGCGAAACGAGATCCATTCGAGCGTGCCTTGCGTCGTCGGAAAAGAGGATCTCGCCGAATCCGACCGCGCAGGCTCTGTGCTTTGGCCGCCCACCGACGAAGACGGACACCGCCTGCCGTTGTCGCCTGCTTGCGGCGCCCAGAACAGCGTCGACCCTTCCGAGATCTTCGGTGAGGACTAGTACCGTGCGCACCGACCCACGCGCCGCGACCGATCCGGCATCCGCCCGCAAAACCACTTCCGGAGCTCGGCCGAGTCGGGAGAGTACCTCATCCACAATCCGCGCGATCTCGTCAGGCATCGGCATATCCGGTAACGGAATCGACGAACCCCACGGCGGCCGCGTTAACCGGGGCGTCGGGAGCGTCCATGCACTGCCGGGCCGAACCGCCCTCGTAGACGACAAGCACCCTGTCGCCGACCCCGGCGTCCACAAGGTCGACGACGACGATTGTTCTTTTCGAATCGAGGTGGTTGACGTCCTGGACCAGGAGAAGCTTGAAACCGAACAAATTCGGTTCCTTTACCGTGGACCAGACCCGACCAACCACCTTTCCGACGATCATTGATGATCCGCCTTTCCAGACGCGTCGTCATAATCCATGTCATCCACGATTGCCATAATACCCGTGTCGACCGCGGTATTCCGCCCGATGGGCCATCCGGCGTCTTTTCCGCGTGCCGCGAGCACCCAGTCGCCTTCGCCTGCGTGCGTGTGGTCTATGGCGACGACCGCGTCTCCGTCCGGAGAACCGTCATATCCAACGGGCTGTATGACGAGCAGCTTCTTCCCGGACAGGCGCGGATCCTGCGCGGAAGCCACAACCAGTCCGATCACCTGAGCGAGGATCATGACGAACTCTTCGCGAAGACGGTCGTACCCATAATCTGCACCGTGTCTATGATAGCGGTAATGGAATTGTCGGTAGGCACCTTATTCGCAAGCCCTTCGGCCAGACGAGCCGAGCTACCGCCGACAACCATCACCACCTCGCCCTCCCCCGCCCCGATAGCGTCCAGCGCCACGACGGCGGTACCGGTGTTCTCGAATGAAATGATGTCTAAGGGCTGAACAACCAACAACTTCCTCCCCGTAAGCGCAACGTCCTTTCTGGTGGCGACAACGGTCCCGACGACTCTGCCGAGAATCATTCGTCTGCGTCCGATTCCGTCGTCGAAACGGCCGCCGTGATAGGGAAAATATCCTCCATTTCATGGTGCGGACGCGGAATGACGTGCGAGGAGACGAGCTCGCCGACGCGTTTCGCGGCGGAGGTGCCGGCGTCGACGGCAGCCTTTACGGCGGCCACGTCGCCCCGAACCACCGCCGTTACGTAGCCGGTGCCGATTCGGACGTAACCGACAAGCGCGACGTTGGCCGCCTTTACCATAGAGTCGGACGCCTCGATGCTGCCGACGAGACCTATGGTTTCCACCATGCCCAATGCTTCGGTTACCACGATTACCACACCTCTCTGTTTACGATTGCCGAAACGGACCGTTCCACCTCGTCATGCGGTCGCGGGATGACGTGCGCGGACACCAGATCGCCCACGTTGCGGACGGCCGCGGAACCCGCGTCGGTTGCCGCCTTGACGGCGGCGACATCGCCGTGAACCAGCACCATGACCAGTCCCGCGCCGACTTTGTTCCACGATACGAGATGGACGTTTGCGGCCTTGAGCATGGTATCCGCCGCCTCCACGGCGCCGATGAACCCGCGGGTTTCGATCATGCCGTACGCCGGCTTTGACATTCTTCGTTTCTCTTTCATTCTGACTCCTGCCGCCACTGTCGGCGGTATTTTCTTACGACGTCGGCCACTACGGCCGCTATCTGCTCCCTGCTGAATCCACCCGGAGAGTGACCCGAACGATCGGCGGCGCGTTCGGCGCCGAGTAGTACCAGAAGACGACGCGTCTCACGGGTGTACCATTCGATCATGTGCCGAAGGACGTTGTGGCATCCGATAGTTCCGTCGCCCGACTCTAGAAATCTCCTGTGCTCTTCGACCGAAGCGATACTCATTGCGCTGTAGTAGTTGATCTTGGTGACGCCGCTCCTCACAATGCGGAGGTATTCGGTCTCCGGAAGCCCCGACGCCCCATGCATAACCAGCGGGATTTCAACCCGTTCCCGGACGGCTCGAATGAGATCGTGACGAATGTCGGGGGGGCCTTTGTACGGCCCGTGGGAATTGCCCACCGATATCGCCAGCGCGTCGGTGCCGGTACGTTCGACGAACTCCGCCACCCGCTCCGGGTCGGTCAATTGTCCCTGCAGCGTGGTGTCGGCGCCGTACTCGACCGCGGATCCCCCCACGCTTCCCAACTCGGCCTCGACGGAAACATTCGCCGCATGCGCTACACGTACCACTTCGCGCGTGTTGTACACGTTTTTTTCAAACGGCAGATGAGATCCGTCGTACATCACCCCGGAAGCTCCGAAACGGACCGCCGCGACGCATTCTTCCAGACTCGTTCCGTGATCCAGAATCACCGCCACCGGCACGGTTGCCCGCTTCGCCGCCCCTATCATTATTTCGAACCCGTACTCCATGGGTAGTTCGGGACACAGCGCCCGGACGTAACACAGGCTTATCGGCATGTTCAGCTCTTCGGCGGCACGCAGATGACCGAGAATCTTTTCCGTGTTTCCCCCCCAAAGGTTCGGAACACCCACTCCGGCACGGCGAGCGGTGCGCAGCACATCGACGAGAGGTATTATGGGCATCTCAAATGATCCTGAAATGATCCGTCAGCGTGCACCTGCGGTGACGGGTAAAGGTCAGAGGGTTCGTGTACCCCTCTCCGGTCGGGCTCGCGAGGGTCCAGGACGTGTAGCCTTCTCCCCCGAGTCCGAGCCCGGCATAGCACGGTCCGTTCTTGACGAATACGGTGCAGTTCATCTTCCATGCCATTCGCGTCATGCTGTCCACGTTCAATGAGTGAAGCATGGCCGTATGGAAACGCCCGCCTTCGGCGAGGTATGCGAGGTCGAGAGCCGCATCGAAGTCCCGCACGCGCACCAGAGGTATCACCGGCATCAACTGTTCCCAATGGACAAGGGGATGCGAAGCCTCCACTTCGGCGACCGCAAGCACCGCATCGTCGGGAGCGCGCAGTCCCGCCATTTCCATGATGACCTGAACGTCGCGACCGACACACTCGCGATTGCTTGCCACGACCCCGTCGCACGTTTTCGCGACGATGGTGTCCATGAGCCGACTCGTCTCGTTCCCGGAGAGAAAAAAAGCCGCCTGCTCTTCGATCCTCTTGATTAGTCGATCGGCGATCGACTCGACGACGATGATCTCCTTTTCCGCGACGCACACGATGTTGTTGTCGATGCTCGCCCCGGCAACGATGTCTCGCGCGGCGCGGTCGAGATCGGCCGTTTCGTCGACGACGACCGGAGGGTTGCCCGGCCCCGCGGCAATGACTTTTTTGTCGCCGGCCATCGCAATCTTGACGATCTGTGGACCACCGGTGACGACGAGAACCCGGATCCTCGGGTGCCGAATCAGCGCCAATGCCGTTTCTTTAGTCGGCCGGATCGCGCACGTCAGCAGGTTCGGAGGACCTCCGGCGTCGACGACGGCCTGATTCATCAATTCGACCGTCCTTGCCGTCGTCGCCGCCGCGGAAGGATGACCGTTGAATACGCACACGTTCCCGCCGGCCAGCATCGCTATTCCGTTGTTGATGACCGTCTCCGACGGATTGGTCGAAGGCGTGATGGCGCCGATGACACCGTAGGGAGGATGCTCCACGAGGGCCAAACCGTTGTCGCCGGTGAAAACCTCCGGCGCCACGAACTCCACGCCCGGGGTTTTGTCGATCGCCAGCCGGTTCTTGAATTCCTTGTGGGACACCCGACCCATGCCCGTTTCGCGGACGGCCAATTCGGAGAGTTCGTTCGTGTGACGGGTCAATACCGCGCGAATCGACGCGACGCAGGCTTTGCGCGCTTCCACCGAGAGATCCTGCAAATCCAGAAAGGCCCGGCCGGCGGACTCGACGGCGTCTTCGATTCGGTCGAAAACACCCGGGCGCGACGGCGCCCCCACCGACCGGACGCCCACCGCACGGGCGGCCGTGGCGATGAACCCCGCACTTTGTGCGGCGCCGCCGGCGTTCTCGGAATCCAGCCGCTCAACGACGCGTCGAACGACCTCGTTGACCAGGGCCTTCTCATCCACGCTGCTTGCCCGATCGACCCGATCGACCTTCACCTTCGCGCGCCTGCTTCGATTCCATCCACGCCGTCGATCGCCTGATCGCACGCTTTTTTCGCCTCAAGAACCTCCGCCTCATCGCCGCCGATGTAGATTCGACCGAAGGCGCCGACCGCTCGGACCTCCAGGATATTGATGCGGGCGGCCTTTTCGGCCTCGTTGGCGGCAAACGCCGCATAACCGGCCGGCTCCGTTTCAACAACCATGAGCGTGTCACCGGGAATAAGCATGTTCCCGTGACGCATCCGGTTCACCAGCTGCGTCTGATACTTGTCGACGTTCTTGATCAGCGTACTCGTGACGACGCGCGGGCGATGCCGCTGTTGAATGTCCAACCCGAGAGCGTCGAGAATGGCCGCCCCGCAGGCGCGCACCTGAGCCTGCTCATCCGAGTGCACCTCCAACAGGCCGAACGCCCGCTCGACGATCATCAGACCCGGACGGACGTCGGTGCTCTTGAGCGCGATATCCGTGACACGGTTGATCTCCATGCCCGGAGCAATCTCCACCCACAGCGAGGCCTGTCCGGGAACCGGCAGAAAACCCTGGGCGATCGTCGAAACGAACGACGCGAATTGCGGCTGCAATGAATCGATATAGACGCACGTCCGAAGCTCGGGCGATCTGTCGCTCATAGGTCCGCCAGCCGCCGGTATTGATCTTTCACACCGTTGTAGATGGATTTGAACAGATCGAAGTACCGCATATACAGTTCGTGGTTCGCCGCGTCGGGCTGCATCTCGTCGATGTACTCCACCCATTCCTTCGCCACCGCGTAATCGGGAATAAGTCCCGTAGCAACACCGGCAAGTATCGCGTCACCGAGCGGCGCGCCGGTCCTTTTCTTCGCTAGGACCGTGGGAACGTTGAAAACGTCCGTGATGATCCGTCGCCACAGAACGCTTTTCGCACCGCCCTCGTGCATGACGATGGGGAGATTCATCTTTTTCCCGGACCGTTCGAAGAGCCGAAACGAGTCGTACATGGCATACGCCACCCCTTCCATCGTAGCTCGCACCAGGTGCCCCTTGGTGTGGCTCAGCGATAATCCGAACACCAGACCCCGGGCGTAGACATCCCAGATGGGGGTCCGTTCGCCCATCAGGAACGGAAGTACGATCAGCCGCTCACTTCCCGCGGGAATTCTCGCAGCCTCCATATTGAGGATGTCGTACGAATCCACGCCGGTGAGGCGCTCGGCTTCTCGTTCCGCATCGCCGAATCTGTCGCGAATGTAACGGATCGCCATTCCGCCCGTCGTGGTCGTGGGTATCGTGATGAAGCATTTACGAGGATTTACGGTGAACCCGAGGGCGATCATTTCGAACATAAAATCGGAATCGTCGTGGATGATGCCGAAGTTTCCCGCCGTGCCGAGGTTGCTCTGGATGTCTCCCACCTCGATGACACCGCTCGCGATGCAGGCGGCGTTGAAGTCGACCTGTCCTGCGGCGACGGACGTTCCGGCCGCGAGTCCCGACTGCTCCGCGGCGTCTTCCGTTACTTCCCCGATGATGTCCTCGCACTCCCGAAGCGGCGGGAGCACGACGGGATCTATCCCGATCTTCGCGAGTATCCCGGTGTCGAACGTCCGCTCCACCAAATTGTAAGCTACGCCGAAAAGTGCCGCGCTGGAATGAACCAGCGACACCTCTCCGGTCAGGCGAAACCCGATGTACCCTTCGATCGTGAGCGCTTTGTACACTCGTTCGTAGTCTCGCGGCCGGTTCCTTTTTTCCCACATCAGATTGACCAGGACGGGGTGGTCGTCGAGCCGATTGCCGGAAATCCTGAATATCTCGCGCTCTCCGATAGTGTCCTTTATCCACCGAACCTCTTCCTTGGCCCGCCTGTCCATAAGATTGTAGGCGTTGTTGACCGGTTGTCCGTCACGATCGATCATCACGAGCGAAGGCAGAGCGGACGACACCGCCAGTCCGCGTATCTGATGTGCGGCGATTCCGGCCTGTGAAATGCACTTCCGCGTCATTTCGCAGAAGGCGCTCCAGTATCGATGGGGATCGTGCTCGGACCATCCCGGCTGCGGGCTGATGATCGGATACTCCGAAAACGCGTAGCCCACCACGGCGCCTGAAAGATCGATGATGCACGCCTTGGTTCCGCCCGTTCCGTAGTCGACGCCGAGCAGATAGTCACTCATGGTTCCTCAGCTCCCGATCACTGTACCCGTGGCGATAGAGGTCCCATCCCAGATACGTGGTGATGGCCTCCTCGATGGGATCCGCGCAGTGGCTCCTGACGAAAGCCCCGTGGTGCTCGAAGCCGTTTTTGCAGATGTGATTCAACAACCCCTGAAGGTTGCCGATCTTCGCGACTCCGATCCCTCCGTCCATCGCGAACTCGTCGTCCGTGAACTCGCCTTCGCCCAGATACGACTTGATCGTCCCGTTGCGGTCGTCGGTGGAGATTCTGAAGAATGTCATCGGTCCCGGCGCGACTTTCCCCTTCACCGCACCGAAACACCGTTCAGGACCCAATGCCGATCCGAGAACATCAAGGTGGGATATCTCGATCCGACCGCCGAAAAACCCCCTGGGATAGCTGGAACAATGAGTGCAGGCAACCTTGCTGCGGTCGGAACCGACGTTGTTGTTCCAGTCCATCAATGCGGAGGGATTGCCGCTTGCCAGATTGAGCGCATACATCGACACGACTCCCGCGATGTCCGTCTCGCACGCGGCCGGAATCATTTTCTTGTCACCCATCATGCTCATCGAGGCACAGAAAGCGCATCCGAAGTTCTTCTGCACGGAATCCCAGCACATAAGCGCCGCCGCGTCGATTTCGTTCTCCGCAATCCACTCATCGAGGGCCACGGACAACCGCGCGTGGCGAAGAACTTGCTCTTCGGGTATTTCCGGAGGTACTTCTCCGTACGCGCGTAGCTCTTCCGACCGCACAACCACGTACGGGTCCGTATCTTTCCTTCGGTCGGCGGCGCCGAAGATCTCGGTCTGATCAACCGTCACTACCGTGATTCCGCCGGCCTGTAGGAGCTTCTCACTCGCCCTCATCGTCTGAAACGGCGCGGGACGTTGTCCGATCGCCCCTATTCGGGCCGAGCGGAGACCGTTGGACACCCGACAGACGCGCGCGAACCGATCGATCTCGCCGGCAAACTGCTCACTTCCGACGGCGATCGTGTGTTGACGCGTTATCGTAAACGGTATGCCGTACTGGTAGAGATTGTTGGTAACCGATATCTTGCCGCAGAACGCGTCACGGCGATCACTCACACTCAGTTTGTCCACCTCGTCATCGAAGGCGTGAACAAGAACCGGGAGCTTCTTGTGAATGCCGGAAAGCGCATTCACGATTCCGAGCTCGTCTCCGAAGTTCGGAAGCGTGACGACGAATCCGTCGACATCGTCGATGCGTGCGTTGAAGAACTCGGCGTATTTCCGTGCATCCGACAGCGATTCCACCGCACCGGCATTGGTCGTCTCCGTCGGCGGGATGACGGTTCCGTAGCCAAGATCGTTCAGCCGACGCAGGACCGTTCTGCGTCCTTCCTCCGCCAACTTCGGATTGAAGAACCCTCGCGTGCCGACGATCACTCCGAACGTGACCTTTTCCTTGAACATATCTCCTCCTTCACCCATGCGTCGTCGGAATCTCTCCTCGCACCTAACGAAACAGGCCGGGAGAAACGTAGTCGCAACTGACTTCCAGAAGCCGGTCCAGAACCTCGGTGGCCACGGAAAGGTTGTCCACTACCGGATCCAGCAGCATCGCCTGTAGTGCTCTCTTTCGATCTCCCGTGACGGCGGCATCGACCGACAATTCCTGTACCGCAACCTGCTTTCGCAGGAACCCTGCAACGACTTCCGGCAACGGAGGCATCTGCAGGGGCGCAACTCCCATGGAGGAGACAACGCCGGGCGTTTCGACGATCGCATCATCGGGGAGATTCGGAATGGCGCCGCAATTTCGCACGTCCACGCTGATCTCGTAGCTGTTGAGGTTGTTCAGAATAGCGACGGCCGTCTGCACCGCGCGCTCGCCCGATAGTCCGCCGACGACTTCGTCGAGTTCGCGAGAACCTCTTATCACTCCTCTCACCCACGCGAGCGCGTCGGATTTGATCCTGCGCCACTCGGCGAAATCCCGACCGGCGAGCCCCTGAAACTCCCAGCCGAAAGAGAGCATTTCGGCGAGGTGGTGGTCACCCGGCGCCGGAAACATGCCGCACAACTCGAACATTGCGCACGAAAGCGGTGATCCCGGGATGCCGTTCTCCCGCACGTGTTTTCTCAGCCGGGGATATAGATCCTCGGCGGTGCTCTGCCTGCGGATTGCATACATCCACGTATTGTGATTGAGCCCGGCCGCCTTGATATCGAGATCCGTCTCCGGTACGCCGAGCACCTCGCTAACGAGCCGGTACCCTGCGCCGATTTGATGGCAGAGCCCGACAAACTTGAGCTTGGTGTACCGATCCAGCGCCATGCAGATCCTGGATTCCGGGTTGGTGTAGTTGATGACCCACGCATCGGGCGCCAACTCCTCAACATCACGCGCGATCGCCAGGATCATCGGGACGTTGCGCAGAGTGAGGGCCAAAGCCCCCGGCCCGCCGTTCTCGCCGTATGTCTGACGAATACCGGCGCCGTGCACGATGTCCCAGTCTTTCTCCCACAGCTCTTCCCGTCGTATCGCCGGCGAGGTAATCACGAAATCGGCCCCGGCGAGCACGGCTCGACGATCCGTTGACGCCTCGATCGTAAACGGCGACCCGGCGCGTTCATTGGCGATGCCGGCGAGCCGGGTCATCATATCCAGCTTCTCTGCGTCGGTATCGACGAGGCTCACCGTCGCGCCCGGCAACGAGTCTCGCAGGTGCAACAGATCACCGATGATACCTGCTCCGAATATCGCGCTGCCGACGCCGATCAATACGAACTTGCTCACGGTTTCCGGTTCTCTCCCTTGCACTGGTGGACAGTATCACCACATGAAGAGAGGCCGCTACAACACCTTTGTTGCGTACGTGCACGATTCTGACGTCGAACTCGAACCGGAGATGATGAAAGGGGCCTTGTCAGCCGGTCTCGTGTGGCGTTGCGAGACGCTCCGAATAGTCTCGCGGAGAAACGCCGTTGAGTCGGCGGAAAACACGATCAAAGTATCCGTGGTTCTCGAACCCCACTTCTCTGCTGATTCGCGTAATCTGCAACTCTCCCGCCGTCAGGAGTTCCTTCGCCTTGTCCACTCGCAGCCGAAGAAGGTACTCGGTGTATGTCATTCCCGTAACACGGCGAAAAAATCGGCAAAAATAGGACACGCTCATACTCACCGCGCGCGCCGCGTCGTTGACGGTGAGCTTGTCCATATATCGTTCCAGAATCATTGAGAAAACGGGCTGCAGCCGATTCACCGCCGTCTTTCTCTCGACGTGCAGGCCGCGAGCGGACGGCCTCATCCCATAATAGCGCGCGAGCGTGAGAAGAATATGGCGGAGGTGGTTCTTGACGGCCAGCCGGTAGTGGAGATCGCGGGAAGTGAGTTCGCCGAAGATTCTGCCCAGGCGCCGCATCACTACGACCGTCTCCCGATGAGCGGCCGCGATCCGGTGTTCAAAACGGCGCTCATGGTGCCTGAAGAGTTCAAGGCAGTCCAGATCGACGTCTCCGGCGCCGGCGCAGTAGAAAAGACTGGGAAGAAAATACACGACGGCCACTTTCAATTGTCCGCTCGGGCCGATTGTGATGTGATGAAACTCCGCATCGCCCAGCACGAACACATCGCCGGTCCCGATCGGATAGGTCTTTCCGTGGCACCCAAGCGTGGCGTTGCCGTCGACGGTGTATCCTACCTCCAGGTATTCGTGGTAGTTCGGCGCCAACTGGCTTCCGGGTCCGAACACGAAGAGCTTCATGGCCAGGGGGAACGCGTCCTCGAACGGAAAGTCGTGCTTGCCGTCGGGAGCAAACACGAGTTTCATGCCGGTCTCCCACTCTGCGTCGCTCCACCACGGCGTGGCATGCTGTGAAGACTCTTGTCCTGGCATATCTTGTCCGTTCATTGCCGATGCTTTTGAGTATAGTATAGCAGGTGCGGGTCTCGGCGTTGTACCGGCGCCGAGAGAAAGATATGATCAGAAAAATGACGGCGCTTCTTGGCGGACGACTCCACTGGGTCGACCAGAAACAGCTCCGGTTCAGCGCTCACGCCAAACACGAATTGGCCTTCGACCCGTCTCTTCCACTCACTCTCACGGCGTTCGATTTCTCCAAAGGCGTGCAACTCACGCCGAACTACCATGACTACCTGGAAGTCTTCTACGTTTACTCCGGATCCGGCACGTTTCGCGCCGGGAACCGCAGACTCGTCGTGGAAACCGGGGATGTCGTCGTCATCGGAAGCTCGGCGTTTCACAGCGTCGAGGCTGCGGTCGAGCAAGCCTTGAAGGTCGTCGCGCTGTACTTCCTGCCGGAACTCGTCTACCGACCGGGTGAGAGCACAATCGATTTCGACTATCTCATTCCGTTCTACAGCAACGACATCGAGTTCAATCCTAGAATACCTTCCCGGAATCCGGTTTGCGCGTCCGTCTATCGACGAATGATGACTATCCATCATGAACTGCAGCTACGAAGGAACTACTTCGCGGCCGCCGTGAAGAATCAGGTCTGCGAGATGCTGGTCGAGTTGGTGCGCTACTATTGGCAGTTCTCGGCCGATCTCAAGCGTCATGAAGAGTTGCAGAAACAAGTAGACCGGCTGAACGGCGCGCTTGACTTTCTCAAAGCGCATTACCGGGAGCCGATCACGCTCGGCCGCATAGCGGATGTCGCCTATGTGAGTCCTTCATACTTCTGCAAGCTGTTCAAAAGAGTTACCGGCCACTCTTTCACCGAGTATCTGAAGAGGATGCGAGTGGACAGCGCGAAGGATCTGTTGCTCAACAGCGATCTTTCGATCGGCCGCGTTGCCGAAGAGGTCGGCTTTGAAAGTCATAGCTATTTCAATAGGGTCTTCAAGCAACTCAGCGGCCTCTCCCCGACGGAGTTTCGCGCGGCGTACGGTGCGAAGGACCTCACTCAGCCGGACGGGCCAACCCCACCCGATCGTACTGACAGTCGGGGGCTCCGGCGGCGGCCAGCTTCGTCCTCATGAGCTCGGCCAGACGAGCCTCCAGTCCTTCCTCTTGAAGCGGCGCGAGCTGTCCGGGATCGTTGTGAAGATCGTAGACGGGGTGATAGTCGGGCGCGTCGAGGTGACGTTCCGAGGAGCGGGCGATGCGGTAGTGCGGAATCCCGCGACACTGCTTCAGAAACACGCCGAGTTCGGCGGTGCGGAGATCTTCTCTTTCCAGAAAATCCCAGAAGCCTCTCGGCATCGCCGTATGCTGGTGTACCGTCGCGCCTTCCGTCGGCTGACGGCAATAGGTG
>JAJRYZ010000223.1 GCA_024275515.1 Spirochaetota bacterium | reverse complement strand
TCGCGCCATCGCGGCCGGCGAGCCGGGCGCTTAACGACGAAGTTATGCTTTCCGGGGAGCAATCCACAGGATTCGGGTCATTACGCAATACGCTCACGGAGGCCCTTATGTCCCCCTATGTCGACGGCCCTGCATCTCCGTTGTTTCATCCCGTGAAACTCAAGAACATGCGCGCGCCGGCGGAAGTCCTCACGGCCGACGACTGCGACGAGCTGCGTCGGGGCGTTGAAGCGATGCCCCTCGGTGACTGTGTGTATCGTGGCATCCCCGTTTCAGTCGACGGCGTTCTTCGGGTCGGTTCCGAACCGGTATCACTCGAAGTTGAAGCGTTTCAGGCTCGGTGGCTTGTTTTTCTCCACACCACCGATCGTCCCGCGCTTCAGCGGAATAAGGACGGCTTCTTCTCTCCCATGAAGGGAGTAGGACTACTCGGAGAAACGGCCGGCGCGTACACGATTCGGTATGAAGACGGCGGCGTCGAAACGATCGCGCTTCGAAGACGCCACGAAATCAGCGCGTTTTCACTCCGATGGGGCGAGAACCCCGTCGAGGCCGTGCCGTGCATTTCTCCTTCGACCGTGCGGCCTCATCACGAACAGACGCTCGAACGAGGAGAAGCGTGGACTCCTTCGTGGGGGGTCTCTCAAACACGGGTTCAATACGCTGGGCGTATCGCGTGGACGCCACAGCTGTATGCGTGGCAAAACCCCCACCCCGGATCGCGCATTACCGCCGTCACCTGCACCGTCGACGGACCGGATATTTTCATCTGTGGTCTCACCGCCGGGAGCACCGACGTTCACCCGCTACGGTGGGAACGTCGCCGCAAGGCGCTGATTCGAATCGACCGGGTTCTCGGCCCCGGAGAGCGATGGGACCCGTCTTTCGACGAGCACGGCCGGCTGTCTCAGATCGGGATCGATCTCGGGCAGATCATCAGTGCCACCGAGCGGCGTATCTATCCTGACGACGAGTGGGAATCGGGGCACAACAACATGCAGCCCGAGCTCGATGAAACGGCGATCCTCATCGAGTACACCGCACATCCGGAGGCGCGACTCCACTTTACGAGCGCCGAGGCGGTACCTGTCTCCGAGCTCGCCGACGAGGATCCGGCGGCCGACGGACTACGAATCGGCGCGGGGACTGCGCCGGCGGAACATCGAATACGGATTCGCGTCGTTGAAAGGCACGGATCGGTACCCGTTCCGGTCAAGTTTCACGCGCACGGCGCCGCCGGCGAGTACCTGGCGCCGGTAGATCGGCACCGCATTCCGAACGAGGCATGGTTCGAAGACTACAGCGTCGATTTCGTCCACCTTCCCGTCGAAGGGGCGGTGGGGCCGGGAGACCGTCCGCTTGCACCGCACTACTGTACTTATATTCCGGGAGCCGCCGTCGTAGACGTTCCGATCGGGAAGATCTTCATCGAAGTGTCCAAAGGTTATGAAATCTGCCCGGTTCGCCGGGTTTTCGATGTTTCACCGCAGACCGAAGAGATCACGATAGAGCTTGACCGCGTGCTCGACTGGCGCAGTCGCGGATGGGTCAGCGCCGACACCCACGTACATTTTCTCTCCCCGGTCACCGCGTTGATCGAAGGATCGGCCGAGGGGGTCAACGTCGTTAATCTGCTGGCGAGTCAGTGGGGAGAGCTGATGACCAACGTCGGCGATTTCGACGGGCGCACGACGTGGGGTTCTCGCGAAGCCGGCGGCGATGGTGAGTTTCTGGTGCGGGTCGGCACGGAGAATCGCCAGCATGTGCTCGGGCACATATCGTTGCTCGGTTACGAGGGCAGGATCATCGCTCCGATGACCACAGGCGGCCCCAACGAATCGGCGTTGGGCGATTCGGTGGAAACACTGCTCAGTGAATGGGCGACGCAGTGTCGTCGACAGAACGGAGTAGTGATTATACCGCACTTTCCGAATCCGAGGCTCGAAAACGCCGCGGTTATCGTCGGCGAACTTGCCGACGGGGTCGAGATGACGTCGTGGGGGAATCTCTTCGGAGGAATCGATCCTTACTCGCTGTCCGATTGGTACCGCTTTCTCAACTGCGGCTATCAGGTCGCCGCCGTCGGCGGGACCGACAAGATGAGCGCTGCGACGGCGGTAGGCACGTCGCGCACCTACACCCGACTGCCCGACGGGGTCGAGTTTACTTTCGACGCGTGGCGAAATGCGATCCGGTCGGGCGAAACTTTTGTCACCTACGGTCCGCTGCTCGATTTTTCCGTGAGCGGGGTTCCGATGGGAGGGTCGCTCGCACTTCCACCGCGCGGAGGCGCCGTCGACGTCGAGTGGGAGGTAGCAAGCGTCACTGTTCCCGTTTCGGAAGTCGATCTGATAGTAAACGGCGAAGTGGTCGAACGCGTTGCGGTCTCCGACGGCGACGCGTTGACGCATGGCCGGGAAAGCCTGAAAGGATCGTGGCGGATCAGCCTGACCGAAAGCTCGTGGCTTGCGCTTCTGGTCCGCGGTCATTACCCCGGCAAGCCCGAGATTATCGCCGCTCACTCTTCAGCGGTGACGGCGCTGGTCGATGGTTCGGAGCTTTATGTAGAGCGCGACGCGGTTTCAATCCTCGAACAGATCGAAGGCACGCTCGCCTACGTCGATACCGTGGGCACGAGAGCGCAAACGGCGGCATACAAGCGGATGCGGCTGGTTATCGAATCGGTGCACCGGGAGCTTCACAATCGGATGCATCGGCTCGGATACTACCATGAGCATACGGTCGGCGAAGACCACGCCGAACATCGCACCCGGCCTGGGTAGTGGCGAGAATCCTGTGGACTGCGCTACATTAAGGGGCGGTGTCGACCGCTTAAGCGCCATACGTAGCGTCCACACCGGTCAATCCACAGGATTCTCGCCGGTAGGAAAGGGTCACAGCCTTCCGCGCTCGGCGAGCCAGTCGAAGAATCGCTGAATCGCCCGATCCCAAAAGCTCCATTCGTGAGTTCCGGGCGCTTCCCGATACTCGACCTCGATTCCGAGCTTATCGAGGTGCGATCGCAACCTCCGGTTCTGCTCGACCAGGAAGTCCTCGCTACCGCAGCAAAGATAGATATCGGGTCGCTGAGTCGCGGCGGCGCTTTCGTCGAGGTGCCCGGCGAGCAACGACGCCAAATGAAACAAATCACGCCGGGTGCCGGCGATCCGTGGGGGGTCGCCGAACATCAGCGCAAACTCATCGACGCGATCGTTCGCCCGCTCTTTCTTAAAGCCTTCAACGAGCGCGAGTGGATCGACGGCGCCGGAGAACGATCCCACTGCAGCGAACCGGTTCGGGAAGCTCAACGCGAGCCGAAGCGCTCCATAGCCTCCCATGGACAGCCCGGCCACGAAAGTCTTCTCCGGCGCCGTTGAAAGTCGAAAGAACCGCTCCACGAGCGCGGGAAGCTCATCGGAAACAAACCGCCAGTAGTCCGATCCCGCGACCATGTCGGTGTAGTAACTGCGACCGACCGCAGGCATGACGACCGCAAGCCCCCGGGCGCCTGCGTACCGATCGACGTTCGTTCTTCGAATCCAGATGGTGTGATCGTCGGAGAGGCCGTGAAGCAGATAGAGCACCGGCTGATCGGCCCCGGCGATAGTCTTCTGCCCGATCATTCCCGCGGAAGGTTCGGGAATGATCACGTTCATCGACGTAGCAATCTGGAGCACCTGTGAAAAGAAATCGACCTGGAACAGAGCCATGCGCCGAGTATACTCAACGACGTCGGTTTGCGGGAGCGTCGGTCGCATCGGCTTCACCGTCGACCTTTGCCCCTATGGAAACTGCAACCACACGGGAGAACTCCATGCGAGATGCCCGTTCCGCTGGCGCACGCGCACGTGATAGAAAGCGTCCTCACCGTCGTCGCACAGCGGGACGTATGTTGTTTCGAAGCTCGAACCGGCGCCGTTCCACACCGCGACGGGTTCGCCGTTCTTTAGGAGTTCGACACGATCGATTTCGTCCGGAGCGTCTACACGAATAACGAACGGCTCGCGTTTGCGATACCGAGCGATATCGCCGATAGTCGCTACGTCGTAGGTGACCCACACGCCGATCCTGGCCCCCGAAGTGGCAACGGTTCGACGCGCCCTGAGCGCGGCGTCCAGACCTTCCGGCGTGAGCTCATCCAGAAGCACACCGGTAAACCCCGAAGGGCGCGGGCATCCAGGTTCGGGATAGGGGTTTCCGGGCATCGAGTCGTGCGTGTCGCTCCCGCCGGTGAACCCCAGTTTCATTCCACGCCTGAGGTATTCATACACATTTTGCTCTTCATCCATGAACGGCTTCGACCGCTGATACCGCGCCGTGAACTCCTGCTTCTGCCACAGCTCGGCGAGTAGTTCCTGTTGATAGCTCAGTGTGTGGAAGTGGCCTGCAACGAAACCGCCGTAGCGGTGGACGGTTTCGTAGAAATCTTCAATTGTGGGACACCGTATCGTATCCGGGTGAAACCGGTTCTGCAGATGCGGGTCGAGGGCCGGCGGCCGGGAGTCGCAAAAGATCGGCGGCACATCGGTTTCACCGACGAAATAGGCAACACGGTGGCTGTCGTCTATCGGCGTGCCGCACTCGAAAGCGAGAATCGGTATGAATCGCCCCCGTTGCAGGTGCCGCCTCCGCGCCTCCTTCACCTCTTGCCAGACGTTGTCGACACAGGTGTTGTAGCTGAACAGCACGGCGGCGCAGAAGTCGAGCTCGGTGACCCGTTTCGCGTACTCGTAGAAATCATCGAGGGGCCGTTGGTTGAAAGCCATCCCGTGAAGCTCGCCCCAAGCGATGCCCGGCGTGCGGCGCAAATTGGCCGGCGGAACCGGGCGATACTCTCCCTCCGCCCGAAACGAAACGGTGACGAGCGACGTGACGAGCCTCTCGTAGCCGACCCGAGCGGCGCCTCCGCGAACGAAAAAGCTCCGATACTTTTTGTATCCGGTCGGCTCAAACTCCATTTCTCCTTCCAGATCGAAGAGTAGCCAGAACCGGAACCTAGCGATTGGACGCTCCGGAGTCTGCCATCGATCGACGGTGAATCGCAGTACCGACCCCGCTTTCGCCTCGGGCAGATCTACCGAGCAGACCGTCAGAAACTCCGGCACAATAGGATAGAGATCGAGGGTTCGAATCGATTCGCACTCGGCGGCGCAAGCACGACGCGCCCCGTCGACCTCTATCGAGATCCCGACACGGTTCGGTCCACCTGAGGTTCTGCACTGCCAACGACCCGCGTCCTGGCGAACGTCCGCGAACACCCAGCACTTTGCGTTCGGACGCGCTTTCCGCGCCAGGGTCACGCTGATTGCCATACCGATCTCGGCCTGAATCGGACCAACGTCGGGAGTGAGCGCGGCGTCGGCGACGCTGCTATTCATTCACGTCCATCCTTTGTCGCTTTTCCGCCGACTCATCGGCAAAGAGGGCCGACCGATTCGCGCGAAGCGACGCCTCCTGCGGCGCCGGCTCGCCCGATCCGAGCCAGTCCCCAACCATCGACACGGCGTCGGGAAGCGATGCCGGCGGCCGATCCGCATTCTCGGCGTCGGTGAGCGCAATCCTCTTCTCGGCGTGATCGAGGTCGCATGGCCGGAGGACCCAAGTATCGAAAAATGCCTTCGCGTTCGGCCTCACGCTTCCAGTATACGTATGTTCGCACACGGGGTCGAGAAGCGAGAACGGGCGACTGCGTCGTTCGGCAAGCTCGTCCACCGTCCGACGTCGTTGCTCGGCCCGTCGGGGGAGGATCTCCACTACCGCAAGGCAG
>JAJRYZ010000222.1 GCA_024275515.1 Spirochaetota bacterium | reverse complement strand
GGTGTATGTAATGGCTTATGGAAAACCAGGCTCAACGGAGAAAAAGCGCCGACGCCTCGGTTGAATCGACCCGACGCCGGACGATTCCGTCGGCCGATCTCAACGCCAAACTTGTGCCGGTCCGAAATCGCCGGTTTTGGGACAGGCTCTAGGTATGCTCCGCGTCGGCCACGAGAACGTACTCCTGGTCGGGGACGGCGACCGGCGCGGCGGACTGGTAGGTCGGGGCGTAGCCGAAGGCCCCTTTGGCGATGTTGATACCTTCGGGAGGATTGGAAAGCGCCGACCCCGAGCTCTGTACGGTCACGGTCGGGCCGCGACGCGCCCTGGCGGCGGCGAGCTCCGACGCGGCCTTCTCCAGCCTGAGCCCGCCTATTCGCACTTCGTTCGAACGCTCGGCGGCGAGCCGCACCGCCTCGTCGAGGGTCAGCTCGACCGCGTCATCTTCGGCCGTGTTCGCTTCGCTCCCCGCAGAATCGTCTGCAACGGTCGCCCGGGGGAGGACCATCATCGAGGCGGCAAGAGCGAGGAGGGCCGCCGCACACCGTCGCCTCACCCCGCTCACCTAGTTTACGTTCACCGCGTCGGGCGCGTAGTTGGGATCGAGCCACGATTTGACCTGCCTGTCGTCGGTCGTCGATCCCGCCGGAAGCTCGTAGGATCCCGGCGACGCTCCGACGAACGAAAGCGCGGCGAACGGAGCTGCGAAGGTGATTTCGACGATCAGCCCGTCCTCCCCGGCGGGGATCGTCGAGTCCGCGCTTCCGTCGAGAAAATCGCCGTAATCGGCGTCGGTCCACCGGATGAAAAACGAGTAGCTCCCGTCGGGGTCGGTCTGATCGTAAAGCGTGTGCGGACCGTCGTCGTCGACATAGGCGCACGTCACCTCGATTCCCTGCGCCGGCACCTCCTGAAGGTCCGGCGCGCTGCCGTAGCGGTTGAGGCACCTTCCGGTAAGCGTCGTCGCGAAGCTCGTCGGGTCGCTCCTGCTCACGACGAGATACTCGGTTATCTCCTTTTCCCGGCCGGAGCTCAAGACGATCGAGAGTTCCTGGGTCGAACCGTACTCGTCGTCGTCGACGAGCACCGTCGCGTCTTCGGTGTCCGACCCGCCGCCCGCCGCTTGGTCGTCGCGCCAGGAAACGTCGCTGAACTCGTACGTCCCGTCGTCTCCGCCGACGGTGGTCGTTACCGTGACGTAATCCTCGGTCTCGTCGGTAGAAGCGATGTCGAGCACGACCCGCACGCCGTTTAGCCCGTCGCCCGACGGGCCTATCACCCCTCCGCGCACGAGCGGCGTCGAGAACTCCGCCCGGTCGAGCAAGACGTCGGGAATAAAGTTGACCGTCCCCGACAGAATCCCGCGAACCTGAACCGCCGCTTGAAGATAGTCTTCGTGAGTAATGCCGAGCCACACCGAGTTCGTATCGCCTTCGGCTCCGAAAGCGGGGAAGAGATTCTGCCAGATGATCTCGTGGTTGAAGTACCCCGGATTCCCCGCGCTCGTAACCGAGGCGGTCTCGACGATAAACCCCGCCGCGTCGGCCGAGTCGGGCTCGTTGAGATAGATGCGGATTATCGCGCCGTCGATCCCCGCGCCGGAGTCGGAGTCCTTGACGTAGCCGGCGATTTCGGCGCTGAAGTACCTTCCGCATGAAACGACGATCATGACCGTCGCAAGCAGCGCACCGGCGAGGCCGAGTCTGCCGATCGGTCGTGTCATGTTCGCATCCCTCCTTGAGGTTTCTTTATCTTGGTCTCGACGATCCAATAGATGACGGGAATAAGCACGAGGGTAACCATCGTCGAGGTCGCAAGCCCTCCGACCACCGCCCGACCCATCGGCGCCCGAATCTCCGAACCGGTCCCCAAACCGAGAGACATGGGTAACAACGCAAGAATCGTCGTAAGCGTAGTCATTAGGATCGGCTTGAGCCGCGTCTTTCCGCCCTGAATGATCGCCCTTCGGACCGGAACGCCCCGCGAACGGAGCATATTCATATAGTCGATAAGGACGATCCCGTTGTTTACGACGATTCCGACCAGGAGAATCCCCCCCACGAAAGCGAGCAAGCTGAAAGTGGTGTTGGTGATCAGAAGCGCCGCGACGAGCCCTATGATCGCGAAGGGAACCGAGAACATGACGATGAACGGATGCAGCAGCGACTCGAACTGAGACGCCATGACCATGTACACCAACGCCACGGCGAACAACAGCGCAAGCAGAAGGCTTCCGTAGCCGGCGGCCATTTCCTCGCTCGCGCCGGTGTACGTCCGTTCGATTCCGACCGGCGCGGGGCCGTCGGCTTCGACCTTCGCGCGAAGATCGGCCATGACGCGGTTGAGCGCTCGGTCGCCCGTCAGCGCGGCGGTCACCGAAATGACCCGGGTTCGATCGAGTCTTCGTATCGCCACCGGACCGGCGCCTTCCACTATCTCCACCAGGTTCTCGAGCGGGATCCGCACGCCGGCGGGGTTGATAAAGAACAGGGACGCAAAACGTTCGGGAGTCCGGTCCTCCTCTCGAAGCGTCACCACCACGTCGTAGCTTTCGTCGAACGCGGCGTATCTGGTTACCGTCGTTCCCATATACGCGGCGCGGACCGTCGTCGCTATTTCGAACGGGCTTATCCCGAGAGAGAGCGCCTCCCTGCGTTTGATTCGAAACTGAAGCTCCGGCTTCCCAACGGTATGCGAAACTCTGATGTTTCGTATCCCGTCGACGCGACTCATGATCGACTCGATCCGCCGCGCGTAGGCGTAAAGTTTGTCGAGGTCGTTGCTCCGCAGCTCTACCACAATCGGCTCGCCGGCGCCGCTCGCCGAGACGGCGAGAGACGCGACGCTCTGGACGCTCATCCGGTACTTCACGTCGACGAGCCGCTCGGAAAAGGCCCGATCAAGCTCGTTGAGGATTCGCCAGACCGAACGGTCGCGATCGTCCTTGTCGGTCAGATTGACGCCGACGGCGGCAAGATTGCTCCCGACCGCCCCCGCTTCGATGGCGTTTCCCCCTCGCCCGATCTCGGAGGTGATCGACACGAGATCGCTTCCGGCGATCTCGGCGACTATTCGCTCCATTTCGGCGACTTTTCGCGTGGTCGCCTCGTAGGAATTGCCGACTCTCGTCTCGACATAAATCTCGAATCGCCCCTCGTCGGACTCGGGCAAAAACTCCATTCCGAGAAGCAGAATCGAAGCGAGGCTAAGCCCGAGCAACGCCACCGCGCTCACCACGACGAGCACCGCGTGGTCAAGGGCCCGGCCGACGATCACCTCGTAGGCGTCGTCCATACGCGAAAGCAACGCGCGGATTCCCGACGAGATCCGGTCGAGGAACCGGTTCCCCGTCCGAACATCGATGTCGGCAAGCGAGAGCTCACGATGCCCCTCGTCGACGGAAGCGGGAAGGGCGATCCGGACTCCTTCGAGCTTGAGCAGCTTCGCGGAAAGCAGCGGAATCAGCGTCAGCGCGACGGCGAGCGAAACGAGTAGCGCGAAGGCGACGGTCAGCGAAAGATCGTCGAAGATGAGCCCGGCGATGCCCTGGACGAAAAGCATCGGAATGAACACCGCCACCGTCGTCAAGGTCGACGCGATAATCGGCTTTCCCACCTCGGCGGTTCCCTCCCGCGCCGCCTCGGCGGGCGAGAGCCCGGCGAGTTGTTTACGATAGCTCGATTCGAGAACAACGATCGAGTTGTCGACGAACATCCCTACCCCGAGGGTGATTCCCATCAAGGAGACCATATTCATCGTCAGTCCGCCGAAATCCATCAGCGAGAATGTGGCCACTACCGATACAGGAATCACGGTCGCGATGATGAGCGTCGAGCGAACGTTGCGGAGAAAGAAGAGCAGGACGAATACCGCGAGCAACCCGCCTTGCCAGGCGGAATTCGCCACGCCACCGATCGAACGGATAATCGAGACCGACTGATCGGTGGTAATCTCGACGCGTATCGATTCGGGGAGCGTCGGTCTTATCGCTTCGAGGACCTCTTTGACCGCGTCGTTGACCACGACCGTGTTGTGCCCGGGTTGCCGTCGGATCGCGATGGTAATGCCGTCGGCCCCTCCGGCGCGGACAAACTCCTCCTGCCGAGCCGTGTCGAGAGTGATCCGCGCGACGTCGCGCAGCAGAACCGGAACCGAGTTGCGATATCCGAGGAGAACATAGCCGACGTCCTCGATCGAATCGAACTCTCCCATCGTCCGGACGATCAAGTATCGATCGCCTGCGGTGATCGCTCCGCCGGGAAGATCGATGTTCTCCCCCTGAAACGCCCGCAGGACCTGCGATATCGGAATCTCGCGTTTGCCTATCTCGTCAAGATCGAGCCGACACATGACCGCCTTGATCGATCCGCCGAAAACGTCCGCGCGGCCGACGCCTTCGACTTTTTCAAGCGCCGGAACGATTTTTTTCTCGGCCAGATGGCGGACGTCGATGCCTTTAGTCTCGGTGTAGACGTTGAATACCAAGGACGGCAGAAGTTGAGGATTGAACTTGTAGATCCCCGAACGCTCGGCGCCCTCGGGAAGCGAGTCCTCGATCGCGTTTATCGCCTCGCGGACGTCCGCCACCGCGGCGTCCATATCTTTCGACCAGGCAAAGTTCGCGACGATCATCGAAACGCCTTCGGCCGAAGTCGATGATATCCGTTCGATCCCGTTGACCGAGGTCAGAGCCTCTTCGATCGGCTTGGTCACACCCGACTCGACTTCGTACGGCCCGACGCCCGGATAGGCGGTAAAAACCGCGAGCGTCGGCATCGACACGTCGGGAAACAGATCGAGCGCCAGACGGCTCAGCGAGACCACGCCCAGGAGGAAAAGACCCGCAAAAGCCATAAGAGTCGTAATAGGATGACGGATCGAAAGATTGGTTATCTTCATCCTTCCGCGGTTTTCATTCGACGGTAACGACTCTTACCGGTTGCCCGTCTTCGAGGAAGGCGTTTCCTTCGACGATAATCGGTTCGTCCCCGACAAGTCCGGACCGAATCTCCACATACCCTCCGCTTCGAAGCCCCGGATCGATCTCGATCATGGTTGCGTGCGCCGAGGCGCCCTCCCGTACGGCGAACAACACGTCGCGGTCGTCTCGTCGCACGACGGCCGATTCGGGCACGACGAGCGCGTTCTCGCGTATGTCGATGATGATATCGGTATTGACGTACATCCCGGGCTTGAGCCGACCCGACGGGTTCGGGAGCGCGATCTCGACGGTAAATGTCCTGCTCTGCGGATCGATCAACGGCGAGACGCGCTCGACGAAGCCGGCGTAGGGCCGCTCCGTCCCGTACGCCGTCGGGTAGACCCTTGCCGCGATCCTTCGCTTCGCGTCGACGAACCGGCCGTAGTACTTTTCGGGGATCGCCACCTGCGCGTAGATCGGGTCCTCGCCGACGATCGCGATGAGCGGCGTCCCCTGCGCGACCATGTTCCCCGCGTCGACCATGATACTCGCGACCGTTCCGTACGAGGACGCGGTAATCCGGGTTTCGGCGATCTGCAGCTCTGCCAGATCGTACCGCGCCTTGAGCGCTTCGGCGTTCGCCTTCGCCGAATCGAGTTCTTCGCTCGTCGCGCCCTCTTCCATCATTTCAAGAGAGCGCTTCGCGTTTTCCACGGCGGTGCTCGCCGAACGAAACGCCGCTTCGGCCTCCTCGTACTTCGCCCGGGCGATCGTTCCCGCCTCGTAGAGCCGCTTCGAACGCTCGAGGTCGCGCCGCGCCGCTTCGAGGTCGTCGCGCGCCTGTGCGTAGCTCGCCCTCGCGTTTTCAAGCTCGCCCTCGCGGACCCCCCGTTCGGCTTTCCGGTACTGGGCGAGCGCCGCCTGCCACGCGGAGTACGCCTGATCGGCCTGAAGCTCGATCGATTGCGAATCGAGCGAGATGAGCAACCGACCCGGCGCGACGCGCTCGCCTTCGGAAACATGAATAGTCTCGACCCGGCCGGCGACTTTTGGAACGACGGTTACCGTTTGCCGCGGCGTTAAGGTCCCCGGATACCGGAGAATCTCTTCGATGTTTCTTCGCTCGACCGCACCGATCACCACGACGACGCCTTCGACGCGCTCCTCGACGGCCTCGGGAGAATCGAGTCGCCTGATCACCCCCGCAACGACCAGAAGCACGAACGCAACGAGCAAAGGAACGATCAGTACCCTGCGTTTCACTCGCTTTCCTTACGACCGCCCGCGGACCGACATACGTTCGTTAATCCCGAGGACAAGCCCGCGTCTTATCGATTCGAACTCGGCGCGCAACGCGTTCGGAGGCGCCAGGGCGGCGCGGAAGAGGATTCCCGAAACGATCATCCGAAGGTTGAAACGACGAAGCTCTTCGTTGCTCGTCGACCCAAACAGAACGCCCTTACTGAGAGAGTCGTCGAAGAACCCGCCGATAAACTCGCACACCTCCTCCACCCGCTCGATCAGGAGCTCTCTCCGATTCGCCTCGGAGAACATACCCCGCAGGAGCGGGTGAATCTCTTCGATCAGGTCGAAACCGAAATCTATAAACGCAACGAGCTTTTCCAGGAAGGCGCCCCGGCCGACCGAAATGCTCTGCATCCCGGTAATAAAGCGACGCCAGATTTCCCCGACGGCTTCGGAGAAAAGATCCTCTTTGTTTGCGAAGTAGGTATAGAGCGTGCCGGGAGCGATGCCCGCGGCGGCGGCAATCTGCTTAACCGTGGTGCGTCGGTACCCGTTCTCGCCGAAGGTCGTCCTCGCCGCTTCGATGATTTTCGCGCGTTTCGCACCGTCGGGTCGTCGAGCCATTGACGTATCCTTCATTATTGAATGAACGTTCATTCAATAATAGCACGCCGGCGTCTCACGCCGCAACCGCACGGTGCGCTTCGAAGCGATTCCGAATGATGCGGCGAGCCGGATTCGGAATCGCTCGGCGTCTCACGCTTCGTAGATTCGCCGGGCGATCGGCATCCGTCGTCCGGTACCGAATGCCCGCGGCGATACCTTGAGCACGGGAGGCGCCTGTCGACGCTTATACTCGGCGCGCCCGACCAGCGTCAGCACCCGACGCACCAAAGTCGCATCGAACCCTTCGGCTTCGATCTCCGCGCCGGTGCGGTTGGCGAGAAGATATCGTTCGAGCACCTCGTCGAGCACCTCGTAGGGAGGGAGCGAGTCGGCATCCTTCTGATCGGGGCGGAGCTCCGCGGAAGGTGGTTTGGTCAGAATCGACTCGGGGATAATCTCGCGGTCGCCGTTGATGTGACGGCACAACCCGTAAACGTCGGTCTTGAACAGGTCGCCGATCACCGCAAGGCTCCCGCACATATCGCCGTACAGCGTGCAGTACCCGACGGCGAGCTCGGATTTATTTCCCGTGGCCAGAACCAGCGAACCGGTCTTATTCGAATACGCCATCAACAACATTCCCCGGATCCGCGCCTGCAAGTTCTCTTCGGTAATGTCGGGTTCGGCGCCGTCGAAATGTGGAGCGAGCGTCTCGAGGACGGCGGCGAACGGCGTCTCGATCGGCATCAGCCGAAAGCGAATTCCCAGACTCTCACACAGCCGCTTCGCATCGGCTACGCTGCCTTCCGACGAGTAGCGCGAAGGCAGTCCGAACGCCGTCACGTTGTCGGACCCCAAAGCTTCGGCGGCGAGGGTCGCGACGAGCGCGCTGTCGATGCCCCCGGAGAGGCCGAGATGTACCGATGAAAATCCCGTCTTCGCCAGATAGTCGCGAGTCCCCAGCACCAGCGCCTTTCGAATCTCCTCGTACCGGTCGACTTCGATCGAAACGAGCGGCGCCGGCGCCTCGGTATCGAAAACGTCGTACGCCTCCTCGAATCCTGCGGCCCGATATACCAGATTGCCCTCGGCGTCGGTGACCAGCGACTGCCCGTCGAAGATAAGGCTGTCGTTGCCGCCGACCATGTTGACGTATACCACCGGAGCGCCCGACGAGCGGCCGATCCGCGACAGCAGCCGCGCCCGAATCGCGACCTTGCCCTCGAAGTAGGGTGAAGCCGACGGGGCGAGAATCAGCTCGGCGCCGGCATCGAGCAGATCGCCCACCGGATCGAGCGGATAGCGCGTGCCGGGGGCGGATTCGGTCTCCCACCAGATGTCCTCGCACACCGCGATTCCTATTCTACGGCCGCCGAGTTCGAACACGGTCCGCGTCGACGCCGGCTCGAAATAGCGCGCCTCGTCGAATACGTCATAGGTGGGAAGCAGCGTCTTGGACTGCGAGTGAATGATCGCGCCGTCGCGGACGACCGCCACCGAGTTGAGCAGCGGCTTGCCGGAGGCCGACCGGTTTCGGTCGACGTATCCCACCGCGATCGCGACCCCGCGCGGCGCCTCGCGCTGCAACCGCCGAAGCGATTTAAGGCTTTCGCGGGCGAAGGCGTCGTGGTCGAGAAGATCGTTCGGCGGGTACCCGCAGAGACTCATCTCGGGGAATACCACCAGATCGACCCGGTCGGCAACGGCGCGACCGCATAGATCGAGAATCCGACGCCGGTTTCCCGAAAAATCGCCGATCGTCGTATTGATCTGACCAATCCCGATTCTCATCGCCCAACGATAGCCGATTTCGTATCGGTTGACCACCGCGGTCGCGGTTCGTAGTATGCCCTGATGAGCAACGTGCTTATCGCTCCGGCCGACGGTCGTCTCGGTTGCGCTCTGCTCGAGCGGTTCGTACTCGCCGGTTACGCCGTGATTGCCGGCGCCTGCGTCCCGGAGAAAGCCGCCGCGGATCGGTCGGCCGCTTCGCCGCGCTCGACGGCCTCTTCCCCCGTCGACCATCCGGAGGAAGAGGGCGCTGCGCGCCGACTGAGAATCTCCTGGAATCCCCGCTCGTTTATCTCGAGCCGCAACCTGGTACTGACGGCGTTGAACGAGTTCGAGCGGATCGATTCGGCGCTTATCGTACAGGAGGAGTACGGAGGCACGGAACCGCTGCACGCGTGTTCGCCGGCGGCGATCGAAGCCGAAATCGATTCGGGAATAAAAGGACCGGCGCTTCTCCTCAAAGAGCTTCTCGGCGCGCCGGCGCGTCAGAGGCCGCGAATCGTATCAATCGTCAGGTATGCGCCGAAGGAGCGGCCGGTCTCCTCGATCGCCTCGGCGATGCAGGCGGCTCTCTCCGCGCTCGCCGGATCGTTGTCGGCGGTCTACCGGAACTAACCGATCGTCGTCAATTCGTTCGAATCGTACAAAGCCGACCCGGAAGGATTCAGCTCATTCATCTATTCGACTCTCGAGCGGCACGAAGAAGGGAAGACCTACCGGTTCGGTGGGGGACCCCTCGGGCGGCTGGGTTTTCGCGGTCGATAGGCAACACCCCGAAGCGTGTGGCGCCCGAGCGTTCTTGCCGCGCTCCGGGGAAACCGGTAGGCTGTCCGGAATGAAGATCTGGGTGAAGTTCCTGCTGGGAATCATCATCGGCGTCGTCGTCGCGTTTCTGGTCGAAGGAGACCGCGCGCTCGACGCCTTCGATGCAGTCTCCGAAATCGTTCTCAACATCGGGCGCTATGTCGTCTTTCCCCTGGTCCTTTTCTCGGCGGCGGTCGGCGCATACGAGCTTCGCAGGGAGAAGCGAGTGCTTGCGGTTCTCGGCCGGGCGCTTCTCTATCTCATCGGCGCCGGCGCTCTGCTCGCCGTCATCGGAACGCTCTCGACGATTCTCCTTCGCCCCGGCCGCATTCCGATCGTCATAGAAGAAGAGATCGTCTACTCCACGCCGACGCTGCGCGAGGCGCTGCTCGCGGTGTTTCCGCGCAATCTGTTCCAGGTGTTTAACGACACGGGCAACTATCTGCTTCCCGTTTTCATGCTCGCCCTCGTAATCGGATTGAACCTGAACTTTGATCGGCCGGCGGCTCGGCCGGCCATACAGCTCTTCGAGTCCTTGTCCAGGTTGTTCTACAATATCAACGCCTTCGTTCTCGAGATCATCGGAATCGGGTTCATTCCGCTTGCGGCGGCGTTTACGCTGCGCTGCCTTACGACTCCCGAGCTGTCTCTCTACCGCGAGCTTGTCCTGATCTTTTTTATCGATACCGTTGTGATTCTCTTCGTCATCTATCCGGTGCTGCTCTACTTTCTCGGCGGACGGAAGAATCCTTTCGTATGGATCTACGCCGGTCTCGGCAATCTGCTCGCGGCGGCGGTGACCGGCGACGCATATTTCGGTCTCGCCGCGATGATCCGCCACGGCAGCGAGAACTACGGGACGCCGCGCAGAATCGGCGCAGTCACGTTTCCCCTGTTCACGCTTTTCGGGAAAGCGGGAACCGCGATGGTCACCGGCGCTTCTTTCGTGTTGATCGTCTCGTCGTACTCGAGTCTCGGAATCACCGTCGCTCAGGCGATATGGATCATGCTGTTCGCGTTTCTCGCTTCGACGGCGGTCGGCCCGTTTCCCGGAATCGGAGTGTTCGTGGCGCTTTCGCTGCTTTCGAAAGGTTTCACCGGCGGCTATGAGGAAGGGTATCTCATCCTCAAACCGCTCGTCCCGATCATGATGAGTTTCGCGGTATCTCTCGACGTTCTGACCGCCTCGCTTTCGACGATGCTCATCGCGCGCCACGAGGGTGTGCACAAAAAAATCGACACGCGCGACTACGTGTGACCCGTCAGCCGTCGGTCGATGCGGCTGCTCCGGTCGAGTCCGGGGCCGGAGCGTCGGCCGCCGAACGTTCCGCCGGCGGCGGTCTCAACACGCGCAGGCCGATAGAGACGCTTACCATCAACTGGTCGACGAAAGTCGACTCCTCTTCGTCCCACGCGTGGAATATCGGCAGATAGGTCGTCGCCTTGAGAACCACCACGAGCCGATCGTATCGCTCGGGACGCCAGTCGAAAGTCATGCCGGCCGAGGGGTACAGATAGCGCGCCTGTCCGTACAGGTACCCCGCCATCTCGCCGAGCCGGTTCCATCCGTCGCCCCACCCGACGACGGGAATCCTGCCGAGAAAGGTCGCGCCAAGCTGAAACCCGAGATCGACTCCGGCACTGAGTGGGATATTCAGCCAGACGTCGAGGTCCACAAGCGCGCCGAGAAACCAGATCGCGTCGGCGTACTCGCGCTCGACGGGAACCGTTTTCGAGAACCCCGGTATCAATCCGTACTGCGTACCGAAGAGCCCCAGCTCGGGCGCGAAACGAAAAAGGCGTCCCATCCTGAAAGGAAAAGCGATCGAATACGTGTTTAGAATGGGGCTCGGCGCACCGGTGGGCGCGCCGTCGGATGATGCGGGAGCGAAGGTGGGATTGCCGATCCACAACAGACCGCTGTACGCGTCGACACTTTCAAGCGCGCCTGCAACCCCGGCCGCAAAGATGAGAACGACGATGCAAATGACGGTTATTCGACTCATGCGCCACGAAGAGTATATCACGAGCTACCGAATCGATCAGCGGGGCCGGATCCATCGCCCGCCGTTCACCGCCCGCCGTTCACCGCCCGTCGCCCGTCGCACGCCGTTCACCGCCCGCCGCCCGTCGCACGCCGAACCGGCAGGCGCCGGCGGGCGCCGAAGGTTCAGTACGCGCGTGCGAAAACGGCGCGATAGGTTCCCGGCTTGCCGCACACGACGCAGCTACCCGCCTCTCCGCGCGGCGCGTCGTTCTCAAGCACCCGAATGGTCGCTTTGGTGTCGTCTTTGATCGTGTTCTCACATTCCTCGCCGCCACACCATGGCGAAACTCCGAAGCCGCCGGCATCGGCGAAGAACTCGCGGAAGGCCGCGTAGTCGTCGAGCCGGACGGTATTCTCGTCGCGAAAATCGCGCGCTCTGTCGAATAGCGCCCGTTGGATCTCTTCGAGCAGCTCGGCGACCTTTCCCGGCGCCGCCCCGGCCGGCACGGTAAGCTTCTCCCCCGTATCTCGTCGCACCAGAACGACCTGTTCCGCCTCTACGTCGCGGGGGCCGATCTCGACGCGTACCGGCACGCCGCGCATTTCCCACTCGGCGAATCGCCATCCCGGGGAGTTTTGCTCGTCGGTGTCCATTACCGCGTCCACCTCCGAAAGTGAACGACGGACCTTCTCGGCATAGTCCAGAACCTTCGAACGGGTATCGTTTTTGAAAATCGGCACGATCACCGCCGCCGTCGGCGCTATCTTCGGAGGCAGAACCAACCCGCGGTCGTCGGAGTGCGTCATGATGATCGCTCCGATGAGTCGCGTCGACACCCCCCAGGAAGAGGCCCACACGAGATCGAGACGTCCGTCCCGGTTCTGGTACGTTACGTCGAACGCCTTGGCGAAGTTCTGACCCAGAAAGTGCGACGTCCCGGCCTGCAACGCCCGCTTGTCCTGCATCATCGCTTCGATAGCGTAGGTGTCGACCGCCCCGGCGAACTTCTCTTGTTCGCTTTTCTTACCCGACAGCACCGGCATCGCGAGGTACTCCTCGGCGAACTTTCGATAGATTTCGAGAATCGTCAGCGTTTCGTCGCGGGCTTCCTCCGCGGTCTCGTGCGCGGTATGCCCCTCCTGCCAGAGAAACTCGGTGGTGCGCAGAAAGAGTCGCGTCCGTTTCTCCCATCGCAGCACGTTGGCCCACTGATTGATGAGAATCGGAAGATCGCGGTACGACTGGATCCACTTTTTATACATGCTCCAGATGATCGTTTCCGACGTCGGTCGAATCACCAGGGGCTCTTCGAGGTCTTCCCCGCCGGCGTGGGTCACCACGGCGAGCTCGGGTGAAAAGCCTTCAACGTGCTCGGCTTCGCGGCGAATAAAGCTCTCGGGAATCAAAAGAGGAAAATAGGCGTTTTGGTGGCCGGTTTCCTTGAACATAGCGTCAAGAACGGTGCGCATTCTCTCCCAGACGGCGTACCCCCGCGGCCGGATAACCATACATCCCTTTACCGGCGAGTAGTCGGCAAGCTGGGCGCGGAGCACGATATCGACGTACCACTGCGAGTAGTCGACGTCCCGGGGAGTGATTTTTTCGGCCATTGTCACCTCATTATGCGCGCGACATTGTAGGTGGAGAGTAATTATAGTGTCAAGAAGAAATTAGCTCCGTAAGACGTCGGTCCTGATCGAATCGCCGCAACTTTGCCCGACAAGAGGCCGCGTGCGGTCGACGGCGACTCGTTCGATACGCGAACGGCGAGAATCGATACTGTGAGGCGGACGGGGGTCAGTGGAGTTGGACGGTCTCGACCATGTACCGAACGTTTACACCGACATCGGCGTATTGCTCTCTTTCAACGACGAAGACGAGAGATTTATCGTCGGGCGAGCTGAGGATCCAGCGGATGCGGTAGGACCGGACCCCGGCTCGTCGGTAGTCCGGGATTCCGACGGTGTGGTACGTCTCGGCCCCGTCGGAGGCGGTGACGGTCAGATTGATGTGGAACGAAGCGCTCACCGACTCCCCGGCGCCGAAGGTCGATTGAAGCAGCTCGACGCGGTAATTCCTGCCGGTTTCGAAATCGCGAAACGTGAGGACCGGCTTAGGCGTGTCGCCGTCGACAAGGACGTACAACAGACGACCGCTTCGCAGGTGGTTGATCCGGTATCGCTTTGTTCGATCGATCGAATCGCGGTAGAGCGTTATCAACGCACCGAAACCGTCCTGTCCCGGCATCGCGGGCTCGTCGTAGACCGCCTTGTTCGATCCTCCCGACGCGAACCGATTTCCCGGAACGTCGACGAGATAGAGCTCGGCGTACTGACCGGCGCCGTCGTCTGCGATTCCGTAGACGCCGAACATAAAGTAGCGGGAATCGTCGGAAAAGCCGAGATTAGCGAAGCTCGCGATGTCTCCGGCGTAAAGCGCGAACGATACGAGGAAGACCAAACACATTATGACGATCCGTTTCACGTTTTTCGCTCCTCTATTCAAGTATCGATCATTTCTATGATATCTTGAGACGGTATATGACGATAGCTGTCCGAAACCGGATCATTCTCTCCGGCGCGGGCATCATTGCCGTATGCGGCGGCGTGTTTTTCGTCGCGCTCGCACTGCTTTTTCGGTCCGCTCCGGTACGGGCGTTGAGTTTCGACAGCCAGGAATCGATAGCACCGCTCGCGCTGTCGATTCTCTCCGAGCTGATCTTCTCAATCGCAACGGTCCTCGTGCTCTACTTCTCGTTCCGGAGAACCGCCTCGGCGGAGGTGTTCTTTTTTATTCTCTTCGTCATATCGATGTCGTTCGACTCGCTCAAGATGCTTCATATCCTCTTCGACGTCGTGATGATTCCGCCCTATTTCGGAACACTCGTCACCCGCGCCATATACTTCGGGAAGTCTCTCGGTACGTTGAGTCTGTTCGCGTGCGGGGTTTTCTCGGTGAGCACGTCGCACGAGCGGCTGGAGCTTGTGCTTACTTCCGGACTGCTGCTCGCTTTTGCGCTGTCGGTCGGTCTTCCGGTCGATATTACGACGCGTCAACCGCACTTCGTTATGACGACCGGATATGAACACGAGCTTTCGATCATTACCTACGTGCTCTACGGCTTCGCTCTCGTAAGCTTTCTTCTCGCGGCCTACCGGACGCAGAGCAAGGACTACCTTCTCGTCGGGCTGGGAGTGCTGATGGTCATGGCCGGACGGGAAATCCTCTATTATCGGACCGACGGGCTGAGCATTATCGTCGCTTTCGTGCTGCTGGTCGCCGGCGCCGCGCTATTCGGCGAGCGAATTCACGAAGTCCACCTCTGGGCGTAGGACTCACCATCGGGCTGTTGCGGTGCGTGCGGTAGACCGCGTCGGATAGATGGACGCGGAGAGCTTCAGAGGAAGTATCCGATCGCCGCCGACGCGATGAGCCCGGTGCCGACCGGCAGAAGAACGTTGTCGAGGTCCTGCGTGGGAAAAGCTTCGAGCGCCGTCGCCCCCAAAGCAATGACGCATGCCGCCGGGGCGTGCTCCAGCACGGCATAGGACGCGACGAAGACCGACACGAAACAGGCGGCGCTTCCGGCTATGGTCTTTCCGCCGGTAAACGGAATGCGCGTGCGACCGACGAGCTTTCCGACGAGACTCGAAAAACCGTCGCCGAAGGCGAGCGCGAAGATCGCTATCGAGGCGGCAGGTTCCGGGTAGAGAAGAAGCGCGAGCATGGCGCCGACGCCGAGCGTTACCGGACCGAGAACGAAACGACCGACGTCGCGTGGGCGCGAGGCGACCACCGTTACGCGGGATATGACGTAAACCTTCGTTCCGGCCAGACGAAGAGTTTCGGCATAGGTGTAGGCTATCGTTCCCAGCGCGAGAAGCGTCAAAGTCGCGTCAAGATGAATCGAGGCGAGAAACGGCACGACGGCGATGAGAAGGTGTATGCTTTTCCTATAGAGTTCGGTCTCGAGCTCCCGCGGCAGCGCGACTGAGGAAATACCGCCGACACGGGCGATCGATGAAAACAGCCTTCCCATATCGGCGAAGAGATGCAATCATCGTGCCAAGATCGCCCATTCTCGGCGCCGCATAACCCGCTAATTCATAAGCATTTACAGAATTACACATAAGATGTTATGCAGCGATGCGCTCAAAGTATGGAAATTCATACGATGCCGTTCATAAATCACTACGATCGAGCCGCCGCTCTATCATTGACAGTCGTCCGACGATCCGTTCGATCTGCCGATCGAGGCGGCGGCGATGTCGAATACCCGTAAAAAACCTCAGCGTCGCGATCGGCACGTATGAGAACGCGGCGACCAGAACACGGTTGAGAAGCGACACCAGGTCCTGCTGTTCCTTGTTCGAATCGAGCCCGACCCACGCGAACGAAAGCGGCCCGATCTCGTTGAAGCGACGCAACAGCGCGGTCAGCCGTATGAGAAGCACCGCGTCGTTTCGCGCCACCGTCACCGTCACAACGATAGCGATCGAAACGACGTTGTAAGAGACCAACAGAACAATACCCGGGACCTTGGGCCTTTTGACCGCGCCGGTAATAAACGAAACGACAAACCCGAGAAGCGTTATCGCGTCGAGCACGACCAGCCCGATGAGATCGAGTCGTACCGGGGCCACCCGCTGCCAGCCGGCGAAAAGCAGCACGAGAAAATAGGCGCTCGGAGCGATAATCGACACCAGCCGCAGCGGCGATTCTTCTCGAAGGGCCAGTCGTTCGCTTACGAAGAAGTAACTTCGAACCGACCAGAGAACCGTGACCGCGGCGGTGCCGAGTATGACGATCGTCTCCATTTCGGGCTGCACTCGGACTACTTCTCCTCGCGTCCGGTTTCCACGATACGCCCCGAGTCCTGGTTAAAAGTGAACCTGACGTTCTTCTTTTCAACCGTTATTTCGAGAATACGATCGTGGCTCTCCAGGACGACGCCCGGGTAGATCGTTCCGCGAACCTCGACATTCGACGGAAAGTGCTGTTCGAATCGTTCTCGAAGCCAAAAGAGCCGCTCGCCGCGCTTCTCCAAGAGCTTCATGATCTGAATCTTACGCGCACGTCCTTTGACGAGAGCCCCCTCATCGCCGTCGCGCTCGGCGGCGTGTATTCGACCGTCGAGGCGCATGAGCTCGGATTTGAGTTTCTCTATCTCCTTCTCCTCGAGCTCGATCTTGTCGCCGATCAGATAGTCCTGTCCGAACGAAATGTACGTGGGAACGCCGCTTGCGGAACCGATCTGCGCGGCCGAAACCCCGTTTCGTGCACGGGTCTTCCCCCCCACGAGTCTCCCCTTGTCGGTCACCAGCGACAACTTTCCGTTGCATTTGATGTTGCACTGGAGACAGGTGTTCTGAATCGTCGTGTCACCGATCGACATTAGCGTCGCGTTTTCGGCGAACGCGGCGGTAATCTCGTTCCTCGCGCGCAGGAGAGCTTTCCCGCCGCCTTTTACTCCCTGCTGAAGATGGATCGACTCATCGGCGCTTACAAGCGCGGCGTCGATGCCGCCGGCGATCTTGACCGTCCCTTTCGACATAACGAAGAAACCGCTCAAGACCGATCCGGCGATATTGACCGAGCCGGGAAACTTGACGTTTCCGGTCGAGGGGCCGACGTCGCCGGCGATGGTGTGAATTTCGCACACCGACAGCTTTCGTCCGTCGTAGACGAGCTCTCCCCTCTTTTGAGCGTGGAGCTTGGTCAGTCCGTTCGGACCCTCTTCCCGGCGGATGTTTTCACCGATCTCCACCTCGAGATTTCCTTCCGCCCGCGCGGGAAGAACGGTGCTCCGTACGTCCCATCCATCCTGAAGCTGCGTCTCGTCGGTGACGATCTCCGCGATCAACACTCCCTCTTCGACGGTGGTGATTCGATCCTGGTTCTTGAAGTCCGCCGTCCCGTCCCTACGAATGGTAACGCCCTTCCCACCGGCAAGCGGTATGTGAAACTTGATCCGCCCCTCTCCCGGTACGACCGGCGGCTGCCCTCGGGCGACGACCACCTCGTCGTCCAGCCCTCGGTCGGCCGCCGCGCGAATCGCCGCGTCGATCGCCTCCATGTCGATACCTTTGATCACGTCCGCGTCGATCAACGTCTGCCGAACGAGCTCGCCTGTCAGCCGCAGTCCCGTCCCTTCGCCTTCGGAGAGCCGCACCGAGGCGAGCATCGCGTCGTTGGATACGTTTACGCGGACGGAGGCGTCGCGGTGCGGGCGCACGCGGACGGCGTATCCGTCACCCTCGTCGAGCCGCCAGCGGTCGAGAAGCCCGTCGCGTTCGGCGACGATCGCTTCTTGCGTCATTCGAACGTTCTCCAGAAGTCGCAAGGGCGGAAGCTCGCCCGCTTTCGCGGCGATCGCTTTGCCGTAGACGTCGACTCCGGGACGGCCGGGGTCCTGCGGCGAAAGAGAAGCGATGATCGAATCGGCGGTTACCTCCGCCATCTCTTCGACATCGGAGACCGGTTTCTCGGCGATCGATTCGATCGAGTCGAACGCCTCCGCGGTCGCTTCGGCGGCGCGTGTTTTGAGCTCTGCGACGCGTTCTTCCGGGAGAAACTCGACGTCCCAGGTGACTTCGCGCGGCTTCCCCGGAACCGGCGCGGTTCCGGTGCACAGAACGTATCGATCGAGCCGTGTTTCGTTGCTTCGGTAGAAGGAGAGAATGTCGCGTTTGATCCGTTCGAGATCCATGCCCTTCAAACCGCTCGACCTTATCGCCGCGCCGAGGGCCTTCAGATCGAGCGGCGCGCCCCGCCCCCCGCCCTTGACGATCGTCAACTCGGCGGTGAGCTTGTCCGCGGACACGGTAATCTCGAAGGTTGCGTCGCGGTCTTCGGTAATCGCGTACCGCTTCAGCGGGATGCGCGAGGCGTAGGTGTTCTTAAGCGCCCTGTCGAGCGTCTCTTCCGGGAAAAGCACCGCTTCGCAGACGCCGAGCGAAACGGCCGCGTCGAGAATCTCGCGCGCCGAAGGCGGCGCGACCCCGGAATCCGGCTCGCCGACCTCCGGAAGCCGTAAGTCCAGATAGGCGGTGCCCAGGTCGCGCGACGCGGTAACACGCCAGGAACCGTCGGGCGCCGTTACTTCGCCGGGCGGCGCCTTCGTCTCCCGGGCCGCTTCGCCGTCGGACTCCGCGCCGGCCGTCTCGCCCGCCGCGTCGGTGGCGCCGTCCTCGGCCGGTTCGCCCGGGCCGCCGTCCGCGGCGCCGCCGACGCCGTCGGCCGCATCGGCTTCAACGGCCGGCTCGGCCGGCTCGGCGGGTTCGGCGCCGGGTCGCCCGTGGTCGAGCTCCGGTTTGATTTCGTCTTCGGCCGGAACGGCCGCGCCGGCCGCCTGTACGGTCGGTTTTTCGGCATCAGACATGGAACCTCGCGACGGGAAGCAGACGCATCTACTCCTCCTCCAATCGCACTTCGGACATTTCGGGCAGACTGCCGGAAGAGATCGGTTCGGGCGTGGGCGACAGCGAAATCAAAAGAAGCAGGAAGAGCAGATCGAGAAGCACGACCGCCGCCAGTGAATAGTAGAGCAGCGCCGCGGGCTGCAACGCGGCGCCGGCCGGAAACTCAAGATCGCCCAATACGGCGAACAAGGGCCGGATGCCGCCGAGAAACAGGGCCACGGTTTGGTAGAGAAGCAGGAAAACGCCGACGACGGCGTCGATCGTTTTTCCGAGCAGCAGCAAATTCCGATAGGCTCCGTAGCGGACGGAATCGAGCGCGAGAAACAGGAACGCCGCGGCAAGGACGAGTTGCGACACCGCCGGCCAGACGGTCAGAAGGATGATCGCCGGGCCCGACTCGGGAAAAATAATGAGTATGAGCAGTGTCGTCAGCGCAAGGAATCTCACGATCTGCCATCCGCAACCCGCGTAGAGCAGCATTGGCTTCGGCTTCATGCGAACATGAGTGTACGGGGCGATAGCGACTCGGGTCAAGAATGATCCGGAGACGGCGCCGGCGCTTGGAAAACCGGGACATGTGTGATTACCTTGGGGCTGAGGTACCCATGAAACGTAACGACCGATACATCTGGATCGGGACGGGAATCGGCCTGCTCGTACTCGTTTTCGCGATGGCCTTTGCTCCCGCGGTGCTCGCCCAATCCAAGAATCAGGAATCCGAAGAGTACGTGGAGACTTTTAAGGAAGTGTTTCGCTACATCGAAAACAACTTCGTCGAGGAGATCGACCCGAAAGTCCTGTTCGAAGGCGCCCTCAAAGGAATGTTCGCTACGCTCGACGACCCCTACTCCTACTATCTCGACGAGGTCGACTTTTCGAATCTCACCGATACGACCACGGGCAACTTCGGGGGCGTCGGGCTGATTATTTCAAAACCGACGGTGGACGCCGACGACCCGGACGCCGAGCCTTCGTACGTGGAAGTCGTCACACCGATCGAAGGCACCCCGGCCTATCGCGCCGGTGTCTCGGCCGGCGACTATATTACCGCAATCGAGGGAGAGTCGACCGAACCGCTTACCATCGACGAAGTCGTACGGCGGTTGCGCGGAACGCCGGGAAGCAGCGTTACGGTCACGTTGCTCCGCGGAAAATCGACCGTTTTCGACGTGGAGATCGTGCGCGACGTGATCGAAGTTCCGACGGTCAAGTCGACGATGATCGACGACGACATCGGCTACATCCGAATCACGAACTTCACGCCGTTCACCGACAATCGCGTGGAAGACGCGTTGTTGGATCTGGAGCTCGCGCGCTACAAAGCGCTGATCATCGACGTTCGCAACAATCCCGGAGGACTGCTCCGCTCGGTCATCGACACCGCCGATCTTTTCCTCTCCGACCAAGTAATCGTCACGACCCGTTCACGCGTTCGCAGGGAGAACGAAGTCTACACGGCCGAGGAAGGCGTTCTGGTCCCGACCTATATTCCGATGATCGTCCTCATCAACAAAGGTTCCGCGTCGGCCTCGGAGATCCTCGCCGGAGCGCTTCGCGACAACGGCCGTGCGATCCTTATCGGCGAGAACACCTACGGGAAGGCCTCGGTCCAACAGGTCAGGGACCTCGGCAACTACGGTTTCAAGCTGACGACCGCCCGATACCACACACCGTCGGGCCGGAATATCGACGAAGTGGGGATCGAACCCGATCGGACGATCAGCGAACCCGAGCTGAGCGAAGAGGATCAGGCCGAGCTGCGCAAGTTGACCGAGGAAAGGCGTATCAAGACGTTCGTCGAAGAGAACCCGCATCCAACCGAAGAGCAGATTGCCGGGTTTATTCGAGACCTCGCGACCGACGGCATTACGCTCGAGGACAGGTTGGTACGAAAAATGATTCGAAACGAGGTTAATCGAACCAACAACGATCCCCCGGTAGTGGACGTCGACTACGACCTCGTGCTCCGGGAGGCGGTGCAGGTGCTGCGGCAGAGTCTGTCGGCGGAAACACAGTGACGCGTTTCTTCGTGGGCGCCGGAGCACGGTCGGCGCCGTCACCGGGCGTTTCCCGTGCGGAATAAAGAATGCGCCGCCTTGTACTTCCGGTTCGGCTCGACGGGATCACCGAATACGTGCTGACCGGGGACGAACATCACTATCTGTCGCGTGTGCTCAGACTGCGGCCGGGCGACTCGTTTTCCGCCTGCGACGCCGCCGGGGCGACGGCGACCTGTACGATCAACTCCATCTCGCGCGATTCGTGCTCGCTCGACATCCGCTACGCCGGAGAATGTGACGGCGATGCGGACGCCGAGGCATCCGGACCGCGCATTACTCTCTATCAGGCTTTGGTCAAGGGAAGAAAGCTCGAGCGGATCATACGGCAGGCGACCGAGTGTGGAGTCGAGGCGATCGTCCCGATGCGCACCCGGTTCAGCGTCGCCGATGTTCCGGACGATCGTGTCGCTCACAGACTCGACAGATGGCGCCGAATCGTTCGCGAAGCGATCCAGCAGAGCGGAAATCGCTTCGCTCCGACGCTCTCGACGCCTATCGACATCGATGAGGTTCCGCTCTTGTGGTCCGCGCGGGGGCCGGCGCTTGTTTTTCATCAGAACGGCTTGGACGCCTTCGGTTTCCTCGATACTCTGTCCGGAACGTTCGAAGAGGTCGCCGTCTGCGTCGGTCCCGAAGGTGGGTTTGCGGACGAGGAGATCGAACATCTGGTTGCGCACGGTTTTACGCCGGCGTTTCTCGGCGCGCGCGTCCTGCGAAGCGAAACCGCGGCGCTCTACGCGATTGCGGCGGTTCAGGTGACGCATCAGGTGACGCAGCGAGCGATCGAACGAGCGATAAAACCGTGAATGAATCAGGAGACGAACGGGTGGCCGAAAAGTCCGGAACCGAGCGAAAAGAACGGTTGAATGTCCTGTCGGTCCCGATCGACGTGCTCGAGGACGAAGCGTTCGAGGAGAGGATCGAATCGCTGCTTTCAAGCGATTCGGTCGAACAGATCGTACTTCTCGGGCTGTGGGACTATGTTCGCGCGCGCGGCAGATCGGTTTTCGCGCGGACCGTCAGATCGGCGTCGCTCGTCGTGCCTGCTTCGAAGACGCTGCAACACATCGTGTGGTTTCTCCACGGACGCCGGCTGCCCCGTTATCTTCCGTTCGATTTCGTGGTCAAGCTGCTTACGACGCTCGAAAAGAAGGAACGTAGCGTCTATATCATCGGTTCGCGGCCCGAGACGCTGCAGAGAGCGACATCGAACGTACGCGGTTCCTTCCCGGGACTGCACGTCGTCGGCAGATGTTCGGGCGAGTTCGATCGCGCCGACGAAGAAAACGTTATCCTCGCGATCAGAAAGGCCTCGCCTTCACTCATCCTCGCCGGTAACGGTCTTGCCGGGCGCGACAAGTGGCTCTACATCCACCGTGAAAAGTTCGTCCGCGGTGTGACGCTCTGGTATGGACCGTGCATCGAAATGTTCGCCGGTAAGCGCAAACGCACCTCGCGCGAATTGTGGCGCCGAGGGCTCGACTTTCTTCCGGAGTTCCTCACGCGTCCGTGGCGAATCTACCGGTTATTTCCCTACGCTTGGATCCTGTTGGTCGCGCTCGGCATGAGGCTTCGCGATCCGATTCGCGGCGTGCGCCCCCCGAAGCGGACGAAGGGGCGTCGTGGGAAAGGTCGTCGCGGCGCGCATCGCGACGGGGCCGATCGACGTTCGTGACTATCGTTCGTAGAGTTTGATGTATTCGTAAAGCTCGGTAAGTCTCGGGCGCATCGGCGCGGTGATGAGCCTTCCGAGGAAACGCCTGAGAAACGGCGTGAGAAGAATGAATCCGAAGGCGTCGGTAATGAACCCCGGGGTTACCAACAACGTCGCCGCGACGAGCGTTCCTGCAAGAACCGCGAACGGTTCGGCAGGATAGCGACCCTCGTCGATGCTTTTGTGCAAAGTCTCAAGCGCGCGGGTAATCGGCCGCGCCGAGACAAGAATCCCGACCAGAGCGGTGGCGGCGACACCGGCCAGGAGAAGATACCGATCGAGGTATCTGGTCAGCATGACAAGCAGAAAACATTCGCCGAACGGTATAAGCGAGTAGAGCATTACCACCAGAAGGGCACGAAAAACGAACCCCCGGTCGAGAAACCGCATAAGCGCTTTCATGCTTAACATGGCGGTCGGATGGTAGCACGGCCGCGCGCCGACGATCAACGACTCACGCGTGTTTCGCACTCCCGCGATGCGCAGAAACGAGTGATTTGACTTTTTAAGTAGTATGTACTATACTCACTCATCGATGATTAAGGTCCTTTTTATAGACGACGATCCGAACGCTCATCGCCTCCTCAGAATCTCGCTTCCTGCGGGGTATACGCTCGTTTCCGGGACGACCGGTAACGCGGGTGTGTGTATGGCCGAGAGCGGACGACCGGACGTGGTACTCCTCGACGTCGATCTGCCCGACTCGAACGGAATAGAAGTGCTGCGGCGTATTACTCGTCTATCGTTCAGCCCTCCGGTCATCATGCTCACGGGGTTCGGTGAAATACGTCTGGCGGTGCAGGCGATGCTCGCCGGGGCGGTCGATTTCATCGAGAAACCATACGATCGCTCGACGCTCCTCGACGCCATCAGGAAAGCCGCGCGGCTGCAATTCGCGTCGGAAGCGGCGCCGCACTACAAGCGGGTGCGCCGCTTCGTCGGCGAGTCGTCCGAAGCGGCGCGAATTCGAGATCTCGTCGGTCGGTTCGCCGCGACCGATCTGCCGGTGCTGATTACCGGCGAAACCGGAACGGGGAAAGACCTTGTCGCGAGGTTGCTGCACGACCTCTCGGCGCGAAGCGACGGCCCTTTTCTCGCGCGAAACTGCGGCGCCATCCCCGGTTCGCTAATCGAGAGCGAGCTTTTCGGAAGCGAACGCGGCGCCTTTACCGACGCGGTAACGCGGCCCGGTTCCTTCGAGCAGGCCGACGGTGGTACGCTTTTTCTCGACGAAATAGCCGAAATGCCCGCCTCCTCGCAGACCAAGCTGCTTCGCGTACTCGAGGACGGTCGGGTCTCGCGAATCGGCGACCGGCGGACGCGGAACGTCGACGTGAGAATCGTGTCGGCGACGAATCGGAGAGTCGCCGATGCGGTGGAAAACGGCGAGTTTCGGGTCGATCTCTACTTCCGCGTCAGTACGCTGCGCATTCACATTCCGCCGCTCAGAGAACGTCGGGAAGATATTCCGCTGCTGATCGAGCAGATACTCGAAAAGGAGGGATACACCATCACGTCGCGCGCTTTGGAGCGACTTGTCGACCACCGCTGGCCCGGCAACGTAAGAGAGCTGTACAACACGATTCAACGGGCGGCGGTGCTGTCCGACGGAAGGCGCATCGATGTCGGCGCGGTGCAGCTCGACGCGCTCACGCTTCCTCCCGGCAGGGGCCGTATCACGACGCCGGCCGGCGGTCACTCGCCCCGTTTCTAGTCTATCCGACGGATATGATATACTTCGAGCACGGGGACGGTTGTCCCGTCCTCCATATCGAAAAGGCCGAGAAGCCGACCGACGACGAGAATGCGCGAGTTAAGCTCGATTTCGTCGGGGTGTTTCGTCCGACTTCGCCGCGCGGGTATCGTGTTGGCAAAGCGCGACCCTTCCAACAACAGAAAACACCGGTAGGTCACCACGTCTTCGACACCGAGCCACTCGCCCCCCACGAGCTCCAACTGTCCGATGTAGGTATCCGGATTCGCGTCCACCACCAGCCGCGACGCGACGGTCCCGTCGATCACGACAAGTTTTGTCGGAAGCGCCTCCACGTCGCCCGCCGCAGCGGCGAGCGAAAGCTCGCGAATCGATACGGAAAAATCGACAACGTCGTTAAAATCTTCGATGGACTGACCGACAATCAACGAAGAGATACTGGCAAAAAGCGCGGCGGCGGCGAGTTTCTTGACCATGGGGCACCTCTCGGTGCTACTCTACGGCGCATCGGATCGCCGGGTCAAGCACGGCCGGCACGGAGCAGCAATTCGAAATCTGACACACCAGATTTCGAATTGCTCGGAACGGCGCCGGCGGTACGTGATTCTGACCGACGGACGCCGACTGCGTGAGGCAATTCCGAATGTGGCCGGCCGAATTCGGAATTGCCCAAGGGGAGCGGAGCGGTCGACACGCAAATGGCGTCGGATATCGAATAAACGCCTTGATAAATCGAAGTGACCTTGCTAAGTTTAGCTGTTAGAATCAGGTGGCTATTTGACATCTCGACGGAAGCTGTCCTATATTGGGGCAAGTTTGCGAGGTGGCCGGCCCCGTGAAGAGGAATCATGAGCAATAACGACATCGTACCTGGATTTGACGACGAGAAGGACGACAGCTTAAAAATCCGTCTTCAAAAAGTCGACGCCGTAGAGGGCTGTCTCGTTCTCTATCTAACCGGTTATATAGATACTTACAATTCGAATTTCTTTCAAAAACGGGTTACCAGGGCGATCGACTCCGGATACATTAGGCTCATATTCAGCGCCGCCGGGCTGAACTATGTTTCCAGTACGGGAATAGGGTCGTTTACCGCGTTCTTGAAGGCGGTAAAACCGCGGGGCGGCGACCTGGTACTGCTTGAAATTCAACCCAAGGTCTATGAAGTTTTTCAACTGCTCGGCTTCTCGCAGTTTTTCAACATCAAAGACAGCTTGAACGAGGCGGTCGAGTTTTTCAGCAAGAAGGGAGAGGCGGGAACGTCCGACGTCTTTCCGAAGATTTTCCAGTGCCCGATCTGCTCAAAAAAGCTCAAGGCCACGAAATCGGGTCGGTTTCGCTGTTCGGAGTGCAAAACTATTCTCGCGATCGACAATACCGGGCAGGTTTTCCTCGGATAGAGCCTGCGCGAGCGGCGCCCGGGCGCCGCTCGTCGGTCCAAACGAGCCTCGACGTCCACCTTTCCCAATCTGATGCCTGCGCGTAGCCCTCGCGCGGGTGGATTTCACCCTGTTTCGGTAGTATGTTGATCCTACATACCATCAGGGGGGTCTCATGAACGCACAATCGAGGGTCGAGAGTTTTCTGATCAATCTCGGCATTACCTTCGAGCAGATCGACGACGACAGCTGGGTTATCAACGATGAGGAGAAGGGGCTCGAGCAGGTCGCGGTTATCACGGCGGATCCGTTGATCGTCGTCCGGGTCAACGTTATGAACGTTCCGGACAAAAAACGCGAGGAGTTCTATCGAAAGCTACTTGAGCTCAACGCCGCGGACCTGATCCACGGCGCCTACGCGATCGAGGGCGATCAGGTGTTGCTTGTCGACACGCTCGAGGCGGAGACTATGGACATGGAGGAGTTCCAGGCGTCTCTCGACGCCATCGGGCTTGCTCTGGCGCAGCATTACCCCATACTCTCTGATTACCGGACTACGGAGTAGAGGAGCAGCGGCATGGGAATATTTGACAGATTCAAACGGGTGGTCAAGTCGAATCTGAACGATATGATCAGCAAGGCGGAGAATCCCGAAAAGATGCTCAATCAGCTGATCATCGACATGAACGAACAACTCATCGAATCGAAAAAGAGCGTCGCTTCGGCCATCGCCGACGAGAAGAAACTCGAGCGCGCGATGAACCAGAACGGCGCTCAAGCCGACGAGTGGGAACGTAAGGCGCGCCTGGCGTTGAAAGCCGGAAAGGAAGACCTCGCCAAGGAAGCTCTTCTGCGCAAACAGGAGTACAGCGGGCTCGCCGGGCAGTACCGCGAGCAGTGGCAGGCGCAGCACGAGTCGGTCGAGAAGCTCAAGCAGTCGCTCCGCGGATTGCAGCAGAAAATCGAAGAGGCGCAACGAAAGAAGAACCTGCTCATCGCCAGAGCGAAGCGCGCGGAGGCTCAGAAACGCATCCAAGCCACTATCGGTAACATGGCCGACAGCTCCGCTTTCGCCGCTTTCGACCGGATGGCGGCCAAGGTCGATCAAATCGAGGCGGAAGTCGATGCGATGGCCGAGATCGAAGATATGTCGAAGAAGGACGATATCGAGTCGCAGTTCGCCCAACTCGAATCCGGCGACGCCGGCGCCGATATTCTGCTCGAAGATCTTCGAAAAAAAATGGCGGCGGAAGGCCGGATAGAGGACAACTCCGACAAGAAGTCCTGAAAGCTCCTGCGCGGTCGGGAATACGAAATGTGGTCGCTCGGAGCATCGGCCGCTTCGATATCATTCGATATTAGATGGCGTCGCTGCGGTTAAACGTGGTTCTGTCCAATCTCTCATCGGAGGCGATCCTCGTGCGCAGGCTCGCCGTCTACGCGAAGCGGGCCGACGCGTTTCTCGTACGGTGCAGTGATGCGCCGCTCCCGGAAGCCGAGACCGACTGTTACGCGCTTCGATTGAACGACCTCCACCTGCTCACCTCCCCCGACCGTCGGCCCGCGACATGGCTTCCGGTTATCGGCATCGGCCCTCCGGAGTCGCTGCGCAGGGCTTTCGTCGACGGTTGCGCGGACTACATCAAGGAACCATGGAGTCCCGAGGAGCTTCATTTTCGCGCGCTCAAGGTGGGACGCAGAAACTCGTATCGTTTTTCGTGGGGCGTCCTCGAGCATGACGGATTCATCCTGCGTTTCGGCTTCGACGGGGCGGGAGCAAAACGGACGACGACCGTTCGGATCAACCGGAAACAGTCGGCGCTCCTCGGCGCGCTTCTCGCGCTGAGAGGTGAGGTGGTGAGCAGAGAATTGCTCTTTTTCGCCATGTGGGGCCGCGACGGCGGCGGTTCACGTGCGGTGGACATGCAGATTCATGCGCTTCGGGCCGGAGTCGATACGGCGGCCCGCGGTCTCGGCGCCGAATTGATCAAAAGCGTCTACGGGAACGGGTACACGATCGAGTAGGTTGTGTATTGCCTGTGGATAAATCGCGCCCCGACGCCGGCGCCGACGGGTACCGTGGGCGTCCGCGGGTCCGAGGACGGCGCAGGGAAACAAACGCAGGTTGACATGTGTAAAGTAGTAACACATAAATCATTACAAGGAAACGATTTATGCGCCCCGGACTTCCGAAGGTGTATACAAAATCGTAATTCGGAGCATCGATGTGTCCGAAAAACGTACATGCGCGGTACGGCAGGATGTGGAAAGTGTGTGGATAAGTTGTCGAAGATATGGTCCGAAACGACTACTCGTCCTCGCACACTACCGCGGTGCCGTAGACGAGAAACTCGGCGGCCCCCTGCATCATGCTGGTGGTGGTAAACCGCAAGCCGACGATCGCGTTCGCCCCGAGCGCTTCGGCGTCTTCGGCGAGCCGGTCTATGGCCTGCTCGCGAGTCTCGGCCATCATCTTGGTGTAGTCGCTGATTTCCCCGCCCGCCATATGCTTAAACACGGCCATAACGTCCCTGCCCAAGTGTCGCGCGCGGATCGTGTTACCCCGGACAAGCCCCATGACCTTGGTGATTTTCTTTCCGGGCACACCGTCGGTGGAACAGAGAATCATTTCATGACTCCTTTGTACCTGTCGTCTTTGCTCTCTCGCACGCGGTCCGCAACGGTCACGCCGACCAACGTAAATACACCGACAAGAATACCCCCGACGGCGAATTTTAGAAAGAGACTTATCTCCCGCCCGGCGAACAGCGAATAGAAGGCGTACCCGATCAACGCGACATACGAGCCGATGAACAGCATCTGCCCGACCGACGAAGCGAGCCTGCGTCCGATTTTTCGGTTGAGCTTTTCGAACCATTCAGGGTCATGAGAAAGCAACCCCTGCATTCTACGCTGAAGTTTGAGTAGTTCGACATAGTCGTCCCGGCACCGATAGCAGCTTTGGACGTGCGAGATGACCTCGGCGATTTCATTCTCCGACAGCTCGTTGTCGACGAGCGCCTGCACTTTGAGCTTGGCTTCATCGCATTTCATCGTCGTTCGACCTCCGTCTCCGTAAGCAGATCCCGCAGTTTCCGTCGTGCGTTGTAGAGTCGCGACATGACCGTTCCGATGGGAATATCGAGAATCTCAGCCATTTCGGCGTAGCTGCACTCCTGGAAATGTTTGAGCATCAGAATTTCCCGATGCATCTCCGGGAGGGAGCAAAGCGCGCGACGGAGCGTTTCGATTTCCTCGCGCTCGAGCGTGAGCGCAAGCGGATCGCGCCCCGCGGCCGGAAGCAAATCCTCCGTCGGAAGCGTCGCTTCACGGTTCGCCTTCAACTCGCGTCGGTTGAGGCACAGGTTCCTGGTAATTCGGTGGAGCCACGGGTAGAAACTCCTCTGCACGTCGAACCGGGCAAGATTGCGGAACGCCCGGAGAAACACCTCCTGGACGACGTCCGCGGCATCGTCGCTGTTATGCAGAAACGAATAGGCAAGGCGAAAAACGCGGCGGCTGTACCGCCTGACGAGCTGCTCGAAAGCGGCAGCATCCCCGGATTGGGCGGCAACGATAAGCCGTGCTTCCATCGTATCGGTTCCCGGATCTACTACCATCGGACCACCCGATTATTCACTCCTCCTCCGATCCGTGGTAGGATTCCGCCGTGAGAGACACAGCGCTCCTCGTTCCGAAGTATCTGCTTCTGTTCGCATCCGTGTGTGCCGTGCTGTTCACGTTCACCCTCCTCGGCGTGCTCGGGGAAACCGGACGACCTCCGTCGATGCTGCCGTATCTGGTGGAATCGGTGCTGTTGCCGGCGGTCATCGTATCAATTTTTCTCGGTTTTTTCTTGATGCCGTCACGCGCCGTGGCCGGTCTGGTCTCGTTTCTGCTCATCTCCGTCGTCTCGGCGGCGCTCCTTGTTTTCGGCTACGGGTTTATCGACCGACTCTGCCCGAACTGCGCGGCGCCCGATATCGCTTTCCCGCTTGAACCAGGGAGAATCGAACGGTTGGACTCCGGGGCGATTCTCTTCGCGTCGGTCGACGACGCCGGCGGCGGCGAAGCGGTCGACGGCGTCGCGCCGGCGCCCCGCACGCTATTCGGGATCGTCCGGCTCGAGCGCCGGTCGGTAGATCCGGTCTCCGCCGACTCGTCGCCGGAGGGCCTTCTCGATGTGCGATACTACCCGAACGGCCTCTACGATCCGGCCGCCGATGCCGTTTCCGCCGGCGCCGACACGATACCCATTCGCCCCGAAAACCCGACGGCGACGCCGCTGTTCGAACCGTCTCGCTTTCTCAGGCGCTTTTTTTCGGAAATAGCTGCGTTTACGGCGTTTCTCACCGGTCTGATGCGTACGGCCTACCGGCAGTTTGCGATCGCCGCGTTGGCCGTGTGCGCCTTTTCGGCGAGCTGCGTTCTCTTCTCGCGTCTGAGCCGTTGGAAACTGGTCAACTTCATCCTGACGCTCTTCATGATTCGCGCCGTTTTTGCCCTCTACCACCTGTCCGCCGGCGATTTGATGACGGCGCTGTTCTCGGGAGTCGGAGAGAGCGGTCTGACCGAACAGCTTCCGTCGCTGGTTTTTCTTTTTCTCGCCGGTTTTTTCGTCACCCTCGATCTGCTGTTTACGCGGAGAGAGGAGAAACGATGACCAACGGCGACACGGCGGTCGTTCAACGCCGGATGCTTTTCGTCGTGGTCGGTTCCTATGCCGTCGTCTATCTGTCGCTGTTTTTCTTTGGCGCTTTTACCTTCCCGGTCAAGTACTTTCTGCCGGTCTTTCGCGCGTCGTGGACAATGAACCAGGCGCTCGTCGGATTCATGTCGGTCATCCTCACGGTGCACTGCACCGCCATTCTGTTGACCTACTCTTTTTCGCCCGATCGCGGCGTGCAGGAGAGCTTTACCCGCTCGGTGAGCGCGACGTTGATCGTCTTTCTTGTTTTGACGTTGCTCTACGCGGTCCTGGTCGAGGGCGTCGAACCGCAAGCCCGGCGGAGCGTCGACGACGATCGCTATCGGACAATGGTCGCCCGCGCCTTTTTCGATCGGGCCCGGCAGGCCTTCGAGGCGGGTCGATATCGCGAAAGCCGCGCGCTTCTCGAATACTACCGGACGGTCGACCCGGGCAACGCGGCGGCCGCGGCGCTTTTCGGATCGGTCACCACCCGCCTTGCCGACGAGGTCCGCAACGGCGGGCCGGCGGAGGAGGAGCCGACACTACGGGGCCGGCCGCCGGTGCAGTCGCCGGCGCAACTTATCGCGCTCGCGGAAAGCTATCTCGAGCGCGAGGACGCGTTTTCCGCGTACTATTATGCGCGGCTCGCGAAGGAGTCGGCGGCGCAGCTGGGCGAGGAGTGGCGACGAGCGGACCGACTCTCGGCGCTCGCGTCGCGGAAGATCGAAGAGCTCGAAATCACCGACTCAGAGCGTGACCAGGCGGAGCTCTACGCGATGAAAAGGCGGGGAATCGAAGCGCTCAGTTCGTCCGACCCGAAGCGCGTGGTCGAAGGCTACTACATCTTCGAACGGCTCACCGAACGCTATCCGGAGGACGTGGAAGCGCGCCGGTATTTCGACGAAGCCACCACGAAGGTCGCGGAAATGTCGTTTTTTATCGACGAAGCCTCTCAGATCCTTCCCATGCCGGGGAACCGTGATATCGCTTTTCTCAATTCCGTCGACGGGACCGACGGGTTCGAGCTCGTGACGCTCGGAAAGCTTGTGGTTTTCGGCGCCGACACGTTCGTCGAGCGGGTGGAAGTAATCGCCGTGGGTCCCGACGGTCGGCTGCGGTATCACTACCGGGCGCCTCTTGCGCAGTTGATCGGCAATGTGCTCATTCTCCACGGCATCGACCGCAGAGACGCCTCGATATCGACGGGCCCTGTGTATGTGGCCGGAGGGCCGGAAACCCGGTCGAACCCGGGCGGATCCGTCGCCTCCGACGCCCGCGACGTCTCGGGCGCCTCCAACGCCGCCGACACCTCCAACGCCGCCGACACCTCCCATAAAACCGACGCGTCGGGCGGGCCGGGCGCGGTCTTGACGCTTAGCGCCCGGGCCGAGGACCTCGTTCGGCTTCGGGTGGAAAGCGACATGATCGTCAAGGCCGGTTTTTTTGAGCTGCTCGAAATGATCGAGCTGTTTCCCCGGTACGGCTACGACCCGACCGCCGCGCGCGCCGAAGCTCTCGAACGAATAACGGCGCCTTTTTCGTACTTCGTGCTTTCGCTTCTTGCGGCCGGGCTCGCGATGCGGCTACGCCCGCGCAGAGGAAGACCCACGCCGTTCGGCCTCCTCCTGCTTCCGGCGCTTCCGGTAGTCGTGTACGGTCTCGTCGAAATCTACTCCTACGCGGTCCGGATTCTCACTTCGTGGTTCGCGCTGAGCGTCGGATTCGATCTGTCGTTGCTCCTCGTAATCGCGTCGCAACTCGTCGTTGTGGTCCTCGCGATACTCTACATGGCGAGCGCCGAATCTCGTTCGACACATGCGTAACCTGCCCAAGCTCATCCCCCTCGCCTTCCCTCTCTTCCGCCGGCACGCCGGATTGATTACCGGCTGCGTCGTCGGGCTCGTTGCGGGGCTCGGCGTGTTCGGGCTCATCCTCGGAGGGCTTATCGGATATCTTGTCGATGAGCTTCGGGCAAGAATGTCGGGCTGGAAGAGAATCGATCGGTTTTTCCGCACGAGCGACCGCACGGGAATAGACGACCGTTCGGTATGGCTTGCGTCGGTCACCGCTCTTACGGGAGCGGTGCTCATGAAGCGAACGCACGGTTCGGTCCGTCGATTCGAGCGCGAGTTGCTCAAGGAAAGAATCGCCTGCGCCTTCGAGCTGTCGCCTCCCGAGCGTCAGGCGGTGGACCACTTCGTCGCCCGACTATTCCAGGTCGGAGCTCCGGCGGTGGCTTCGATTTGCGGAAAGTTAGTCGCGGTAACGAACGGTGAAGAAGAACGCGAGGCGGTCGTGCTGCTGCTCTACCGCGTGGCTGCGGGAGAATCGGAGAGGATCGACCGGGCACAGGATGAGCTTATTCGGAGCATATCGGTCGCGCTCGGCGTCTCGCCCGAACGGTTCAACGTGATGCGCGAAGCCGGTGTTCCTACCGACGATGAGGCGTACCGAATTCTGGGAGTGCGGCGATCGGCGCAAATCGACGAAATCAAACGAGTCTATCGTCGGCTCGCGACGCAGTTTCATCCGGACTCCGGTGGCGAGCTCGACGAAGAGCGCCGTCGACAGACCGAAGAGGCGTTTATCCGGATCCAGAACGCCTACCGGCAAATCATCTCCGACCGTACCGGCCGAAGAAAAACCGACGAGAACGGAACGGGTTCGACGCCATGAACACCCGCGCCGTGTAGAGATGGACCGATCCCGCGTCGGTCTCGACGCGGACGGTTAACGGAAAAAAGTCGTCGCGCGAAACGGACCGTCCGTCCGAATCGATACCGGTAAAGGGGTTTTCGAAGATCTGCGAATAGACGATCCGCGTGATTCGAGCGTCGGGGGGAAGAGGGCGGTTTGTGAAATGTGCGGGTGACGGGGCCAAATGAAACACGGCGCCGAATACCTCGTCGCGAAGCGCGGTGTCGGACGCGTCGGTAGGCGTGTCCTCCGGATCGGACCCGACGCGGAGCAGAAACGAAGCGAGACGGCCCTGCTCGATCTCCTCGATCGCGTCATCGAGAAACTCCCGCAGCGACCGGACCACATTTGCCGAGTCGTGCAGCTCGAAGCTTGTTCCGGTCCATTTGAGCCACGATAGGTAGGTTTCGTAGCCGATTCCCGGCTCGAAGCTTTCGTTCGAAAGCACGATATCGATGACTCCGTCGCCGTCTATGTCGCCTACGGCGGGCCGGCTGCCGATCCGCTTGCGAAGCGAAAGACGAGAAATGGCCGATTCGGAAAAGACGACCCACTCGCTCGCACTGCCCTGCAACGTCATAAAGGTTACGACCACCGCCACCGGGTCGGGACGCCCCGCGACGATGCGGACAAGTTCGAACGATTCGAGAACCCGATAGGCGCCGAGCAGTTCGTCGCTCCAGAGGACGAGATCGGCACAGCGCTGGAAAAAAGCGTAGAGACGGAAGACGAACACGTCGGTCTCCGGCGAGTAGAGTCGCGTCTGATTGGTTATCTCGCGGGCGTCGATCAAACCGGAGTCGGTCGCGCGTTCGACCGCCGGGACAAACACCTCATCGTATCCGTCGGAGTCGAAATCGTGGTAGATCGCAAGCGGCGCGTTTCCCTGTCCTATCAACGAAATCCCGGCCGGCATCATTTGCCGGAGACGTCGCGCGATCTCGACGACCGAAAGAGGTTCGGGCCTTCCGCCCGCCGGCTCCGGCGCAGGTTCCGCCGCGGCCCTTTCGGCCGTCGACTCTGCCGGACCCGGCTCGGCCGTCGACCCCGTCGGCTCCGCCGGCGCGGGCTCGGTGGTCGAACTCTCGGACGTTTTTTTTGCCGACTCCGTCTGCGTCTCCGTCGCCGCGGCGAGACGCGACGGTTCACCGGTCTCCTCGCCGGCCGGTTTGTCCGCCGTTTCGTCCGCTTTTCCGCCCGTTTCGCCGCTCGCCTCTCCGCCGCTGTCCCCGTGCGCCCATCCGTCAGGTTCCGGCACCGCGTCACTTCCCGCCGCGGTGCTTACCTCTTCGTTCGCCTTCGCGCCGGTCGCCGACTCGTCTACCGGCGCGTCGGCCGTTTCCTCGCCGGACGCCGCTTCGCGGCTCTCTTCGCCGTCGGGAGAATCGCCGTTCGGCGTCGGAGCGAGTTCCGATGCATCGTACACCGTTTGCTCATCCGTCCGCGCGGACTTCGAGCCGGCGGCCGCCTCCGTTCCCGGCGTCGTTTCAGAAAGACGTAACTCGACACCGGAGGCATCGGATGAAGCCGGCCCGCGGGAGCTTGGCGGAGAGGCGGGTTCCCTCGACGCCGCGGCGGCAGCCGCGGCGGTGACCTCGCCGGGCTCGGCTATCCCGCCGGGATCGACGGGCCCGGTCGCCGCGGTTCTTGCGCGAGCGTCTTCCTCCTCCGGCTCGCGGGGCGATTCGGATGCGTCGTCCGGCTCAGGCGGCCGAACGGCGCTCCCGGCGGATTCGACGGGCGTGGTCGCTGCGGCGGTGTCGGCGGACTCGGGCACGGCGGTGTGGTCGCTCTCGGGTGTGGCGGCGGGCATGGCCGCTGTGGCGGTGTGGTCGGACTCGGGGGTGGCGGTGGGCTGGGTGGGCTCGGTCGCCCCGGCGGTCGCGGTGGGCCTGGCCGCCCCGGCGGTCGCGGCCGGCGTGGTCGCTGCGGCGGTGTGGTCGGACTCGGTGGTGGCGGTGGGCCTGGTCGCTGTGGCGGTATGGTCGGACTCGGGGGTGGCGGTGGGCTGGGTGGGCTCGGTCGCCCCGGCGGTGGCGGTGGTCTCGCGGGCGACGGCGGGCGGCAGGGCGTCGGTAACGTCGATGTCCGAGAGTCCGTCGGATGAGGAAACGACGTTGCCGGGTGAAGCGAAAGCGGCGGCGGCCGGAGTCTCGACCGCCGCTTTCGCCTCGTTTCCCGCTTCGCTTTCGGTGGAAGTCGAGCCTGCCGCCGAGCGCACGGCCGTTCGTGACGCGGCGCCCGCTTGCAGGTCTTCGGCCTCGGTCTCGGCGGTCGCTTCGGCCTGCGCCTCTCCGCCGACGGACACCTTTTCGGCGGCGACATCGGCAGGCAGTGCTGCGGTCGGTGAAACCGGAACTTCGGAAGGCGGATCGGCCTGCGCGAGCGGCCGGTCCGCGCGGTCGTTACTGAGGCACGATACGAGCGAGATGAGAAAGAGGAGCGCTACGATTGGAATCGGCGCTCTGGCCACGTGGTTTTCCTACCTATAGTGGCCGGAAGCTTGCTAGCCAATAACCGCTAAAACACCGCAGAATCTTAACTTGCCGCCTGCGTCGATGCCTTTCAAACAACACTCTATCCAAATGTCGACTGCACCGTGTTTTGGCTCCTCATCAGCTAGCAAGCTTCCGGACACTGAGCATATCTTACTCAAACGCTTCAGATTCGGCTACATCCACGAAAACGGTGTACTTTCGGTGACTTTGGGCGGCAGTTCGAAATCCGGCAAGCCGGATTTCGAACTGCCCTGCAGCGAAACGGCGGACGCGCGGGCGGCGGGTTTGTGCGTCGCGGCGAAATTCGGTATAACTCTGCACACGTATGGAGAACAGTCGGTGAAAGTCATGAAGTTCGGCGGGAGCTCGGTGCGTGACGCCGAACGGATCGAAGCCGTATGCGGTGTCGTCGGGGAAGCCGCGCAGGACGAACGGCTGGTAGTGGTGTGCTCGGCGATGAAGGGCGTTACCGACGATTTGATCGCGTACGCCGAGCACGCCGAAACGGGTTCGGTCCAGTGGAAACGGTCGGTCGGCGGAATGCGAGCGCGGCACGAGCGCACGGCGCAGATGCTTCTCGACTCCGCGGAAGCCGATGCCTACACCGCCGAGCTTACCGGGCTGATCGAAGCGCTTTCAAATGTTCTGCAGGGGATTCAGCTGATCAAGGAATGTTCTCGGCGAAGCATGGATCTGGTAATGAGCTTCGGCGAACGGATGAGCTGCACGCTTATCGCGCGGGCGCTCGCGCGTCGTGGAACCGAAGCGACTTATTATGATCCGCGCGAAATGATCGTAACCGACACGCGGTTCGGGAACGCGACGGTCGATCTCGAGCAAAGCTACACGCGAATCCGTGCGCGGATCGGTCGTGACGATTCGGTACCGGTGATCCCCGGTTTTATCGCGGGCTCGCCCGACGGAGCGACGACGACGCTCGGGAGGAACGGGTCGGACTATACCGCATCGATCATCGGCGCCGCTCTCGACGCCGACAGAATCGAGATATGGACCGACGTGGACGGCGTCCTGAGCGCGGACCCGAGAACGGTACCGGCGGCGTTCGTTATCCCCGAGATAAGCTACGAAGAGGCGATGGAAATGTCGTACTTCGGAGCGGAAGTGTTGCATCCGTCGACGATGATACCGGCGGTCGGACGGAACATACCGATCGTGATCCGCAACACCTTGAATCCAGCCGCGCCGGGAACACGAATCGCCGCGACGGTCGCTCCGCACACAAGGATGATCACCGGGATCGCGTCGATAGAAGATGTGTCGTTGATCAACGTCGAAGGAGGCGGAATGCTGGGGCTACCCGGCGTCGCGTCGAGCGTCTTTCAGGCGCTGGCAAGGGCGGAGATCAACATCATCATGATCTCTCAGGCGTCGTCGGAGCACAGCATCTGCGTGGTATGCAGAAGCGCCGAAGCCGGAAGGGCGGTGGAGGCGTTGAAGACACAACTCACCCGGGAGATCGAAACCAACACGATTCAAAACATCGATATGATTCCGGACCTCGAGATCATCGCGGTCATCGGAGAGAACATGCGGGGAAAACCGGGAATGTCGGGAAGGCTGTTCAGCTCGCTCGGCGCCGAGGGCGTCAACGTACTTGCGATCGCGCAAGGGTCGTCGGAGCGAAACATTTCGTTCGTCATTCGTCGAACCGACCGCGAACGCGCGCTCAGGACCGTTCACCGGGCGTTTCTGGAATAGTCATGCGTCTTACAAGCACGAGAGACGAATCGATATCGGCGTCTTTCGAAGAAGCAATTCTCTCGGGGCTCGCTCCCGACGGCGGGCTCTACAAGATCGATTCCCCGCCGGACTTGAGCGCGATCATCTCGCGATTCAGGCCGGAAACGTCGTTCGTATCGGTGGCCTCGGAGCTTACCGCCGCACTCCTCGGCGACGAACTCGGCGCCGGCGGCGCTCGCGAGGTATGCGAAGCCGCCTATCGCTTCGCTCCGGCGCTTGCTCGTCTCGACGGCGAGATCGATCTTCTCGAGCTCTTTCACGGTCCCTCGTGCGCCTTCAAGGATTTCGGCGCGTCATTTCTCGCCTCGGCGATGGAGCGCTTTCTCGCCAGGTCGGGACGACGAACGATCATCCTTACCGCAACGTCGGGGGACACGGGAAGCGCGGTGGCGCAGGCGTTTCATCGACGTGACGCGATCGAGGTGGTCATCCTCTATCCGTCCGGGCGAGTCAGCCCGTTGCAGGAACAACAGCTGACCACGGTGGGCGACAACGTCCACGCGCTCGAGGTCGACGGCGCGTTCGACGACTGCCAGCGAATGGCCAAAGAGGCGTTCCTCGACCCGGAGCTTCGAAGGCGGTTACCGCTCACTTCGGCGAACTCGATCAACATCGGTCGACTGCTTCCACAGGCGTTCTACTACGTCTATGCCGGCGTCGCCGCCGGCGGTCCTGTCACCTTCTGCGTTCCAAGCGGTAACTTCGGCAACCTGACCGCGGGAGTAATGGCCCGGCGGTGGGGCATGGAGTGCGCGGGTTTTATCGCCGCGACGAACATAAACGACGTCGTCCCGAAGTATCTCGAATCGGCGGTCTTCGCTCCGCGCTCATCGCTGCGCACCTACTCCAACGCGATGGACGTGGGAAACCCGAGCAACTTCGAGCGCCTGCTCGCGATATTCTCGGGCGACCACGACCGGATGGCGCGGACGATTTCGGGCGCCGTCGTCGGCGACGAAGAAACGATGGAGGAGATTCGCTTCACCTGGGAGACCACGCGACGATTCATCTGCCCGCACACCGCGGTGGGAGTGCGCGCCGCCCGGCGGTTTCTTGAACGGAAGCGCGGATCGGCGGCCGGGGGAGGCGAGCATCCGGAGCGGCGTCGTCCTGAACAGGAAAAACGACGATCGGAGGCCGGCGGGAGCGGTCGGTCGGACGCGCGCCGGGTGGTGTGCCTCGCGACGGCGCATCCGGCCAAGTTCGGAGAAGTGATCGAAGAGGCGGTCGGAGAGCGACCCGAGCTTCCCGGACGCCTCGCCGAAGCGATGAAGCGATCGAAATCGGCTACGAGAATCGACGCACGAACGGCGGCGCTCCGCGAGTTTTTGCTCGATCGGTGGGGGTAGGAGCGCGCGCGGGCGCCACGTGACGTTTACCCCTCCGCCTCGGACCGTCCGTATCTCTCGTCAGATTCGTCGTTCCCGTGAGGCTCGATGTGAACAATGATGTCGTAGATGTTCCGTACCTGGTCGCGGATCGTCTGTTCGACGGTCATGGCGATTCTGTGCCCCTCTTCCACCGTAATCGAAGGGTCCACTTCAACGTCCATATCGACGACGTAGAGGTTGCTGATCTGCCGAATTCGCGTCCGGTGAGCGTTTGACGCGCCGGCAACCGAGGCGACCGCCTGAAAGATTCGCTCGTACACCGAGTGATCACGAACTCCCTCCATAACCTCGATACTCGAGTCGAGAAAGACACCTATCGCCGTTTTCATGACCCACACGCTTACCGCGAGCGCGAGCACCGTATCGATGACGGCGAGATCGAAAAGGTCTGTAAAGACGAGCCCGGTAAGAACGGTTGCGGATATGTAGATATCGCTCACCATGTTTCTGGCGTTCGCGATGATCATCGGACTTTCGTGTCGCCTGCCGAAGCGGAAAAGAATATATGCCAGAAAAACTTTGCCCGCGATCGACGCTACGGTGACGTAGATTGCCGCGGGAGCGGGAACTTCGGGCTGCTCGGCGGCGATGAGCGATCGCAGCGTGGAGAGCGCGAGCTGGGCGCCGACGAAGAAGATGACGAACGAGACGAGCTTGGTCGCGAGAACTTCGATCCTTCGGTGACCGTACGGGTGTTCCTTGTCGGGAGGTTTGCTCATGAGCTGAGCCGCGAGGAGCGTGATGATCGAGGTGATAATATCGGTGCTGGTGTCGATGCCGTCGCTGACGACCGCGAGGCTCCCCGCGATAAGCCCCACGACTACCTTGAGAAACGCCAGCAAAGTGTTTCCACCGATCGCGATGTAGGAGGCGCGCTTGATCGCTTGTGTTCGGATGTAAGGCACGATACCGTGTCCCGTTCGTCCTTCTTCTGTCCGCGCCGCTATTATCGCTCTACATATCGGCGGAGAATTTTCTTACCGTCGGATGTTCTAAACGGATTCCGCACATTTTTCAAGTACGACCGATACACTTTGCAGGCCCGGTAATACCCGCTCGGGCCGCGGTAGGTCGAAGAGAGGTCGCACCGATAAAGCTCGAGAAGAAGCGGAAACAACTCCGATCCCATCACCCGCTCGGTACGATAGGTGGGCAGTCGATGGAGAAACCCCGGCAGCATATGTTCGCGCACGAGAAAAAGCACGTTTCCGACAAGTCGTTCGGAAAACCCGAGGCGCCTGAGAAACCGCGACGCGATCTGCGCGCCGATTTGCGAGTGCCGATCGAACAGGCGACCTTCGTTGGGTAACGCGTACGGTTTTCCCGCGTCGTGGAACAGGAGCCCGAGCGACAGCGCCAGGTTCGTGTCTTTTCGATAACGGAATGTTTCAAGCGTGTGTTCCCAGACGTTTCCTTCCGGATGATGATCCTTCGTGTGCGAAACGTTGTACATGGCCGAAAGATCGTTCCAGTGAACGTCGATATACCCGACCCGGCGCAGAAACCTCAAGCCCGCCTTGGGATTGCGACTCTCGAAAAGCTCGACGAGAAGACGCCTCTGAGACTCCGGACCGTCGGGCTGCAACACTCTTTCGAGGTCGGCGTGGGCGGCGGTGTCGACGAGTTCCTCGCTCACCTCGTCGACGTCGAAATCGTAACGAGAAAGCAAGACCGCGGTGTCGGCGAACATGCGCCAGTCGCGAACGATCATTCCGTCCGACGAGTCGCTTTCGGCAAAGACGAGCCGTCTGTTCCTTACCTCCGGATAGACTCCGTAAGGGTCGACGTATTTTTTTCCCTTCGGAGCGTAGTAGAGGTTCGACGGGGCGAACGGAAGCTGAGGCGGCTTGGCGATGTCCTCGACGGTTTTGAACATCACCGTGCCTTCCTCGGCGGTGAGCATCGCGTCCGCGAAGCTCGTCCCGGGATATTCCAGGTTGCTGAACACCTTTACCAACTCTATCAGATCTCCTTCGGTATACACGTAGAGAGTCGACGATTCGGGCTTGCCGAAGTAGATGTCAAGGGAAGAGGTCGAATAAAGCAAGGTGGGATAAGGAAGGGCTTCGAGGTGGTCAAGGAGCGGGCGCATCGCTGCACCAAACATACTACCGTCGTCCCGATCCGTCCAGATCCGGCGGATTCTTGACGGCGAAGCGAGGTCCCGAGCGCCGAGATCGGCGTTCAGGCGAGCCCCGTCCTTCGAAGCTCCTCCGCCGTAAGTCCGGCGTGCGCGAACTCGATCTCGGCTGCGAGAAAATCGATCGGGTTGCCCAGATCGTAGCGCTTTCCGCCGATAGGATACGCATAGATTCCGCCCGAGGCACTCGAGTCGCGGGCGAGCATGTCCATCGCGTCGGTCAGCTGGATCTCGCCGCCCTTTCCGACCGATACCTCATCGAGATGCCGCCAAATCCTATCGGTAAAGAGATAGCGCGCCGCGATTGCGTAATCGGAAGGCGCCTCGGCCGGATGAGGTTTTTCGACGAGCCCTGCGAGGCGGAACGGGCGGCGGCCCGTGCGGGAAGATTCATCCGGGCTGCAGATTCCGTAGCGTGAAACGCGATCCCGATCGACGCGCTCGGCGGCTACGAGCGACGTACGCAACTCCGAAAAGGCGGCTACGAGCGACGGCGCGAAAGCGGGACGGAGAATCGTGTCGCCGAGGAGAAACAAAAACGGATCGGAACCGACGAAGTCCTTTGCGCAGACAAGGGCGTGCCCGAGCCCGAGAGGTTCGGATTGATAGGCGTAACGGATCGACGCCCCGCGCCCGGGACGCCGGGTTGCTTCGAGCTCGCTCGTTCTTCCGGCCGCCCGGAGCCTTGCTTCGAGCTCGGGCGCAACGTCGAAGTAGCGCCGAATCGCCTCCTTTCCGGGACCGAGGACGATGCAGACGTCGGTGCAGCCGGCCTCGATCGCTTCGGCGACGACGAAATCGACGACGGGACGCCCCAGAATCGGAAGCAGCTCTTTGGGCACCGCTTTGGCGACCGGAAGAAACCTGGTCCCGAGCCCGGCGGCGGGGACGACCGCCTTCCGTACCGACTGTTCGCCCATGAAGCGCTACCCGCCGAACTCGTCGAGTTCGCCGAACCCGTCGTCGACGATGCTCGGAACGATCACCTGGATCCCGCGCGCTCCGAGATCGGCGCGAAGCGCCTGCAGCATCCGAGAGTCGGCATAAGTGCCGACGACGGCGCCGCCGGACCCGGTAAACTTGGCGCTTGCCCCGATTCTCCGCGCGGCAAGAACCATTTCGTGGTTCGCGTCGCTCACCGGGAGATGGGCGCGGCGAAGGTCGTAGTTTTCGTTGATAAGCGGACTCAAGCGCGCGTGGAGCGTAGCGCCGTACGCCTCGACTCTGCGGCCGTCGCTCCGGCTGTTTTCGAGGACGCCGTGCTCAGCGGCGGCCTCGTCCAAAACTCTTCGATACTCGACGGTCAAATCGGCCCATCGGTCGACGGCGTGGTGAATATCGGGATCTCCGGCGTCGTATCGGCCGCGCATGTCGTTATGGAGCACCTCGCTCCCCTCCGCGAGCGTGGTTCGATAGGCGACGTAGACGTTCTGCAGCAGTCGCGGATCGAGCTTCTCGTAGACGCCGTAGCCTTGTCGGTCGAAATGCTCACGGGCGAAGTCCATAAACACCAAGCCTCCGTACGCCTGCGCCACGCGGTCCTGCAGACCCGCCGATATCGCGAGCTCGTCGGTCTCGACCGAGAGCAGGAACTCGGGCAGCAGCTCTTTCGGCATGGAAACACCGAAGAATCGGAACAGCGCTTTCGTCGTGGCGGCGATAATCGCGCTCGAGCCGGCCATGCCGAGTCGTATGGGGATCGTCGTATGATACCGAATAGTGAAGTTGCGTTCGTCGAGCTCGATCCCGCGATGGGCGCAGTATTCATAGAACTTTTTGAGCGTGGCTTTGATCAGCCGGATGCCGCCGTAATAGCCGAAACTTCCGACGTCGTTGACCAGATCGCGGAGCGAGGCGAAGCGCGAATGATCGCGTTCGGCGGCGAGAATCTCGAGCTCGGGCGATTCGTAGAGCGTCACCTCCACCCGATAATCGTCGAACAGGAACGCGATCGTTTTCCCGTGGTAACCGTCGGACGGGTTGCCGATAAGCGCCGCGCGTGGATAGGCGTAGGTAGAAATGATCATGACTGCCAATTTCCTCTTAAAAGAGAATAGTATCGCCGCAGAACCGTCGGGACAAACCGTCGCGACCGGCGCCGCCGGTCAGTTGCTCTTTTTCTAGTGTTCCGAATCCTGTGGATTCACGACTTTTGCCGCTGCAGGTGGCCCTCTCGACCACGGGACCACGCTACCGGTGGGGTTTTCCACAGGATTCGGGTCACTAAGTACTCTTTTCGACCGAACAGCGGAGCGGGAACTCACGTTTCTTCGCCATGTCGTGGACGCGGGTGACTTTGGTGTGTGCGATATCGTAAGTGTAGGTGCCGACCACGCCGCGACCGTGCCTGTGAACCTGAAGCATCAGCTTCGTGGCCTCGATACCCGACTTGTGGAACACCGTCCTGAGCACTTCGACGACGAACGCCTTGGTCGTGTAGTCGTCGTTATGAAGGACCACGTCCCACATGTCGGGCTCTTTGAGCTCTTCTTCGACTTTTTCTCGGACGTCGGAGTCGTAGCGAACGATGTCCTCATCACCGGAGGCGGGAGTCGAAGCGGCCGATGCATCGAGCGACCATATGGTGAATTTCTGAAAGAGTACGAGCACTTCGGAATCCGGCAAGCCGGATTTCGAAGTGCCGCCCAATGTCGCCGATTTCATAGCTACGGACATGGTACGAAGAAGCTCGCCGGGAGGCAAATGTCAATCCGGCAGGAGCAATTTCCCGATTCGATTTTTCAAATCGAGAATTGCCCGGTTTGGTTTATACCGGGACGGCGGCGCCGTGCACTTTCGCGTCGGAAGACGACGCGAAGAGCGAGCCGGGCGCATTTACCCGGATTCCATTTTCGCGCAGACCGCGCAGCCGACCGGCGAACCGCATTTCCGCCTCATCGCGTCTCTTTCCTAGCTGTTCTTCGTCGTAATCGGGGCGCGACCATCCGAAAACCTCCTCGACGACCCTGCGGTCGCCGTCAATGTTCCAGACGAACACGGCGGAATAAACCGTCACCGTACAGGTTTCGCGAACGATCTCTCTCGTGACCGGTGTGACGGCAACCACTTCCGGCGCGTGTTTCCGCGAGAAGGCGATATAGTCGTCGTTGTTCCGGGGCGCGCCAAAGATACGGTATCCGAGGCTCTTCATATACTTCTTGACCGCTAATGTCTATGGGATAAATAGAATATAATACCGCAGAAACCATTTTTCAACATCTTCCTTGCCGACGCCGACGACAACTCCGGCTGCGCGATGCGACAAAAACTTTCGTTGTGAGACTGAAACCCTCGTTCACTTCGGCATTCTTCGCGATATTGCCGGTCGGGATCGGCGAATCGCCGCGAGAACGTCTTATTTGCGCGGCGGCCGATTCTCGATACGGTCTGCCATATCGAGAATCGCTCACGATGCGCAGGCGGACGCCTACTCGGCCAGATCGGCGAAGCTCGTCGACTCGAGTATGTCGGCAACGTGATCGCGAATTGAGCGTAGCAGCCCGATCAACCGGGGACTTTGTTCGAGCGGCGTCGCCTCGTAGTAGTACTTGCTAACCGACTCGACCGGAGCGAGTGCGCCGTCCATCAGCCGAATTATCTCGGCAACACTGATTGATTCGGGCGGCTTCGCGAGCTCATACCAACCCTTCGGACCCTTACGGCTACGGACATACCCGGCGTTTCGCATGGCGAGGAGTATCTGTTCG
>JAJRYZ010000221.1 GCA_024275515.1 Spirochaetota bacterium | reverse complement strand
TGGAAGCGCTTATGTCTCGCCGTACGCCGGCGGATACGGAGCCGTTGCGTCTAAAGTGAATGAGGATTCACTCTGGCTGCTTGAACCATACGGCCATTCCGTGATCCTCAGTTCCATGCCGCTGGGTGGCGTGGTTCGTGAACCTTCCATTCAGACAATGATCCCTGTCCCCGACGATGTCTCAGGTGGTGCCTCCCCAAATGTGTGCCTGTTGACCAAGGATCGTGTTTTCACTGCCTGGCAAATGGAACGAAATCGATATTGTCATGCTGAACGGTGGGCTCTCTTCGATATATCTGACCCGACTCAGCCGGTTGAGATTACCTCCGGCGAGATTCGAAGTAGAAGAAGGGCTCGTAGTGAATATCATTATCTTGGTGATAATATGCTCAAACTTGGAAGGTCATCCGGAAATATTCTCAGCGTGCAGTACCTCGACCTGACCGATGGCACGGTCAGCGAGGGTCCTCCCGTGGTTGATGACGAGGCGGACAGTGTGACTCCCCCGTTGCCACCAGGTTGCTATGTGGGACTAAGAATCGCCGCATATAAACATGGTAACCCTTTACCGATCTGAAGCAAAAGGTGCTTCAAGAAGAACGGAAATGGCCGATAATCCCGAGTGGGATGGAAAAAACAGCGCGAGGATCGGTCCTGGAGGGGATCGATCTTACACATCTTAGTCGAGAACAAGCCGAGAAGATTATCGCACAGGGTCCCGAGGCGGTCCTGTATGCGTTGCTCGAACTTTCCGCTCTTGCTCGGGTCAACGAGCAACCTTCCCCGAGCACTCCTTCTTCTCAGATGCCGGTTTACAAGAAGGAAAACAGCCGTGGCGGACTCAAGAAGAAACCGGGGCGCAAACCGGGACACGAGGGCGTCCACCGAGCCAAACCCGAACGGATCGACCGGACCGTCGAACATACCTTGAAAGCCTGTCCCGATTGCGGCGGGCCGTTGGCCTCTCCTACGGAAAAGCGCAAGCGGATCATCGAAGACATCCCGGTCACGCAACCCGAGGTGGTCGAGCATGTGATTCCGCGTTGTTATTGCAAGAAGTGTAAGAAGATGGTCGAACCGGTCGTGAGCGACGCCCTGCCGAAGGCTTCGATCGGACACCGCGCGACGGCGTTGTCGGCCTGGTTTCACTACGGTCTGGGGAAGACGCTCTCTCAGATCACGGCGACTCTCGATACGACGTTTCAACATGGCGTGACCCAAGGCGGTCTGGTGAACAGTTGGCATCGCCTGGCCGAGATCTTCCATCCCTGGTACGACCGGATCGCCGACGAGGCGACCGGGAGCGCCATCCTCCACGCCGATGAGACGGGTCACCGGGTCGCCGGCAAGACCCATTGGCTGTGGTGTTTCACCAACGGCGACCTGACGTATTATCAAATCGATTCCTCGCGGGGGGAGCAGGCGCTGCGGCGCTTTTTCCTGGAGGCCTTCGAGGGAGTGTTGATCACCGATTTCTGGGGTCCGTACAACAAGGTCACGGCCCGAAAACGCCAGATGTGCCTGGTTCACCTCCTGAGGGAACTGGAGAAAGTGGATCAACACAACCGTTCCGGAAACTGGAGGGAGTTTCGTTCGAGACTGAAACGGCTCCTGAAAGACGCCGTTCGGCTGTGGAAACGGAAAGGGCTTTCGCCCGAGGAGTTCGCCTCCAAACGGAGATGTCTCGACCGACGCCTCAAAGGTTTGATCGAGACCGCCTCCCGCGACGCCGATGTGAAGAGACTCTCCCGACGCTTGAAGAAATATCGCCACCATCTGTTCACTTTCCTCGACGAACCGGAGGTTCCCTTCGACAACAATCACGCCGAACGGGAGGTCCGACCGGCGGTGCTGATGAGGAAGAACTCGTTTCACAACATGAGCGAGGCGGGAGCGCTGACCCATTCGATTCTGATGACGGTGTTCCGGACTCTCAAACGGCGAGGGCATAACCCGGTGGATACCTTGGTCGAGGCCCTGCGGGAATACGTCGCCACCGGAACACTCCCCCCGCTGCCACGGCCCATCGATTCCACCGCCCCGACTTGAGACTTCTCTCCCTTTCCCCTCTCTCATACCGACCCCGAGACCACTTGAAGCAGACACCGACCGCGATCATTCTGCCAGAATCCGGGTCAATTCGCTTCAGATCGGTAAAGGCTTACACCGCGAGAATACCGCCTGTAAGATCTCTGGAATCGTCGCTTCAGCCGGCGAGAACTGGCAGGCGGCGGACTTGTTGCCGATCGTTCGGTTTTGCATGGACACATTCGGAGAGGACAGGGTCTTTTTCGGCGGCGACTGGCCGGTTTGTTTGCTGCGAGCCTCGCTCCGGGAGTGGGTCGATGCCCTCGGGTGGATTGTTCGTGAGGAATCGCCGGAAGTGATACAAAATCTTTTTCATGACAACGCGGTCAAGATCTACCGGCTGGACTGAGGGATGGCCCATGAAAGGTCTCTTGGGATGAGAACCAATCCGGGTTTTCTGCGGATGTCAGCAACCCCTTCGTTCGTTACACTCCATCTTCGCGAGATAACCGCATGAGCGAAGTGATCGAATTGCTCTCTCAATTGGTCACCATCGGGAGTATCAATCCGATGGGCCGCGACCTGTCCGGTGATAACGTCCTGGAAACAGAAATGGGCAATTTCCTTGAACGGTGGTTTCGCGAGAATGGAATCCCTTGTGAACGACAATCTGTCGAACCGGGGCGGGATAATATCGTCGCTCGGCTTGAAGGTGGATCCTGCACCGTGTTGCTGGAAGCGCACCAGGATGTGGTTCCCGTCGACAACATGAG
>JAJRYZ010000220.1 GCA_024275515.1 Spirochaetota bacterium | reverse complement strand
GGGCTGCTTGATCCGGAGATCATCGTCCGTCCGACGAGCGGGCAGATCGAGAACCTCTACGGGGAGATTCAGCAGCGCCTGGCGAAAAATGAGCGGACCTTGATTACCACCCTTACGAAAAAGATGTCGGAAGACTTGACCGACTACCTGTCGGGGCTCGGATTGAAAGTTCGCTATCTGCACTCCGAGATTGAGACCATACAGCGGGTCGAACTTCTCAGGGACCTGCGAAACGGCGTGTTCGACGTGCTTATCGGGATCAACCTGCTTCGTGAAGGGCTTGATCTTCCGGAGGTATCGCTCATCGCGATTCTCGACGCGGACAAGATCGGGTTCTTGCGCTCGGCAACTTCGCTCGTTCAGACCATCGGCCGAGCCGCGCGAAACGTCAACGGCACGGTGATCATGTACGCCGACAAAGTCTCCGCCGCAATGCGCGAAGCCATAGAGGAAACCTCGCGCCGGCGCCGCCTCCAGGAGGTGTATAACCGAGAGCACGGGATTACGCCGAAGACGATCAGTAAAGCGATACGGGATATCCTTGTCCGCACAAGCGATGAAAAAAAACGCTCGGAAGAGGTGTCGATCGAGGTCCTGAAAAACAGCTACAATATCCTCGTTCCCGCGGAACGGAAGAAACTGATTTCCGCACTCGAACGGGAAATGACCGAGCTTGCCAAGAATCTGGAATTCGAGCGGGCCGCGGTCGTCCGCGATGAGATCGAAAAGCTCAACGGGATGGTGGGGTGAACCAAGGCGAAAGCATCGTGATTGTGGACGACGATCCGATCACCGTCGGGCTCTTGGAAACGTTTTTCGCCGCCGAGGGCAGGAAAAACATCGGCGCCGTCACCGATCCGCGGACGCTTGAGCGCTATATGCGTTGCCGGAAGGTCGATCTCATCCTGCTCGATCTGAACATGCCGCACTTGTCGGGCCAGGAGACGCTCAAACGACTGGAGCGCGACTATCCCGACATTCCCGTTATCGTGATCACCGCGGAGGATTCTGTTGAGACGGCGGTAGAGTGCATGAAGCTCGGCGCCTTCGATTTTATGACGAAGCCGATCGATCGCAATCGGCTTTCGGTCGCGGTTTCCCACGCGCTCGAACAAAGCGAGCTGCGCCGCGAAGTAAGCGAGCTTGGTCTTCGAATGATGAAGCGCGAGCTCAAGAGTCCGGACGCCTTTCGAGCCGTTATTACTTCGGACGACGGAATGCGGGGTGTTTTCCACTACGTAGAAGCCGTCGCGCGGAGCGGGCAACCGGTCTTGATTACCGGGGAAAGCGGGACGGGAAAGGAACTGCTTGCCCGCTCGATACACGAGATCGGGTATCCGGGTCGGCCGTTCATCGCGGTGAATGTGGCGGGAGTCGACGACGCCGTTTTCACCGACACGCTCTTCGGCCATGTCCGCGGCGCCTATACGGGCGCCGAGTCGGTTCGCCGAGGACTCGCCGCGCGGGCGGAGGACGGTACGCTCTTTTTGGATGAAATCGGCGATCTCTCGCAGGCGTCGCAAACCAAGCTTCTCCGCCTCATCCAGGAACGAGAATACTACGCGCTGGGCGCCGACGAACCCAAGCGCTTTCGTGCCCGGATCATCGCCGCCACAAACGCCGATCTTGACATGCGGGTGGAGGAAGGCGGTTTCCGTCGGGACCTCTATTATCGACTGTTGACGCACCATGTTCATCTGCCCCCACTTCGCGAGCGACGCGGAGACATCCCGCTGTTGATCGATCATTTCGCGCGCGAAGCGGTGACTCAGTTCGACGGTTCGCAGACGATCTTGTCCGGGATTGTGGAAACCGGGATCGCGACTGTCCTCGGAGAACTTGATTACCCGGGAAACGTGAGAGAGCTACGCTCGCGTGTTTTCGACGTGGCGAGCAGGCTGGCCAACGGAGCATCGCCCGACGATATCATCACGACCTTTCGTCGTGTGGGCGCTCGACCGACGGTCGGCGATGCCCGTCTTTTCCTGAAGTGTTTCGGTAGGCTTCCCACGATCCGGGAGGTCGAAGAGTTTCTGATAGAGGCCGCTCTGGAGGAGTGCAACGGGAACCAGAGCGCCGCATCGCGGTTGATCGGGATTTCGCAGTCGACTCTCAGTCGCAAACAGAGGCGCGAGAGGGCGAACCGCCGTCGTGGTGAATCGTCTCCGCGCGCGGAGTCTGACAAAACACACCGGTCGTGTTAGGATGCCGGGATTCAGATGAAATTCGCAAACAGACCGTCCTGTGCCGGCTTGACCGTCGTCCTCGGCGCGATCGTTCTTTTGGTGGCGTGTGGCGGAGGCAGTGAGATTCCGCGCGAACTCGATCTTCCCGCCACTCCGATTCTTGCGATTCAAACCAGTTGGGCGGTGGTCACGTCGACTCATCTGCGACTGAGGGAGCAGCCCGATATCTCTTCTGCGATTGTTACTACTTTGTGGCGCGGATATGTGTTGGAAGTCGTTTCGAAACACAATCGGCCCGTGGAGATCGACGGTGAGAAGGACTACTGGTACCAGGTGAACTTCGGAGGTTTGCAGGGCTGGGTGTTCGGCGCGTACCTTTCTTTTCACACTTCAAAAACCGCGGCCGAGGCGGCCGGCGAGAGTCTGCGTCGGTGAACCTCGCTTCGCTCGCCGTTTTTGTGCTTCCGCCGGTGCTCGGTGCTATCATCGGCTATGTGACCAACGCCGTGGCGATCAAGATGTTGTTTCGTCCGTACCGGGAATGGCGTGTGCTCGGTGTCCGGGTCCCGTTTACGCCGGGGATCATCCCTCGACGCAGGGAAAATCTCGCGGAAAGTATCGCGAGAATGGTTTCGGATGAGCTTCTCACCGAGGACACCGTGCTGAAGCAGGTCTCTTCTCCCGGATTTCTCGACGGGCTCAGGCGGAGCATCGCCGGGTTCACACAACGGATGCTTTCGACGCGGATACCGGAGTGGCTCGAGTCCGAGGCGGGCGGCGGGCGAGGCGCGACGGTCGTGAAGGACGTGATCGTCACGGCTTCCCGATCTTCGCGGTTCAGGAGCGTCCTCGCTCGGTTCCTTTTCGCTACGCTTTCGAGGTACGGCGACCGTCGGATAGACGAGCTTGTCGGGGACCGGCGGTCCGACGTCGTCGACGCGCTCGTCGGCTCTCTTCAACGTTGGGCTGCGACCGCCGAGCGACGGCGAGAGGTGGTGCGGGCCATTTCCGATTGGGTCGAGTCGGGTGTCGAGCAGAACGGGCGATTCTCCGATCGGCTTCCTCCATCACTGGTCGACGCGGTTACCGAGATTGTTTCCGGCGTCTACGAACCGGCGGCCGAGCTGTTGGTGGAATGGCTTCGCAGCGACCGGATGCGGGAGGAACTTGAGCGACGCGGGCGTTTTCTGCTTCGTGACGTTCTGGACAGGTTGACCGCGTTGCAGAAGCTCTTTGTCGCAGCCGCGCAGTACGACCGACAAATCGAGGCGAACATGTCTTCGATCGTCGAAGACGCGCTCGACAGTCTGGAGGCGTTTCTGCGCGAGGACCGAACGAAAGAGAAGTTGATCGAGCTTGTCGGAAAAAAGCTCCGTGACGCAGGAGTCCGAAAAAACGGGAAGCCGGGAGGTCGAAGCGTCTTACCGTCCGGACATGCTCGACGTATCGTCGATGCTCTGTGCGACGCGCTCGCAACGGAAGAAGGCGGGCGCGCATTGAGGGTCGTACTCGGCGGGCTCGTCGATCCTCTCGCCCGGAAAACCGTTGCGGAGGTCGTGTCGAGTTTTTCCTCTTTCGAGGTGATCGCCGAACGGCTGAGCACGCTGGTTTGCGAACGGATCGAGGCCCTGTTTTCCGATCAGCGTGGGCATCGAAACGCTTTGGCCAAGGCGTTTCGTGACGGTGGATTGCTGACACCGGCGGATCTCGGCATGATCGACGCCGACACCAAGGATCGCCTGGATTCGTGGCTGGGCGATCGCGTCGAGTCGCTCGTTCGCGATCGGGTCCCGACGATGCTCAGAACGCTCGACGTTCGCGCTCTCGTTGTCGACCGGATCAACGGTCTCGATGTGGAACAAGTGGAAGGGTTGTTGATGCGCGTCATCCACCGGCACCTGAAATGGATTAACGTGTTCGGTGCGATTCTCGGGTTCCTTATCGGGACGCTTCAGATACTGACCAGGTTGTGGTCATAGGACAACGCATATGGACGGGACACTGCTTTTGTTCGCCGGCGACTGTGAGACCGAGTTGCGCGGATTGCAGCGCGACGTCGAGAGCGAACGTTACCGAACTCGATTCGTTCGAACGGCGACCGACATCGGCGATGCGATCCGATCTGCGGGGCAAGCGATCGTCGTGCTGCAATACGGCGACGATGGTGAGGCGGTAGCAACCTGTCGGGAGATCAGGTCCGAGTTTCGTTTGGCGCCGGTGCAGATACTACTCATCGGCTGTACGGAGACGACTCTTCAGGACGCGATCGACGCCGGTGTTGACGACTTTCTTGTCCGACCCATCCGGGTGCTTGAGCTTGAATGCCGGATTCGCGCGGCGTCGATCAGGTTGCGTTCTCAGGTGCGACTGCTCGAGGAACGCGATTTTTTCAGGAACGCCGCGAAGCAGGAGGAGGAGCTCTCGTCCCGGCTGCTGGATCAGCATCTGGTATTGAAGGAGGCTTTTCGAAATATCGAGGATCTCAACCGTGAACTCGAGGCGACGAATCATAAGCTCGAAAGAATTGCACGATATGACATTTTGTCGGGGCTGCTTAACCGAATGAGCCTATTTAACGTGATGGACATGGAAATCGAACGTGCATTGAGAACCAAGCTGCCGCTTTCGGGAATCATGCTCGACGTCGACAACTTCAAGGAGATCAACGATAACTACGGGCATCTGTGCGGCGACGAGGTCATTCGACACATCGGCAAACGACTTCGTATGCATCTTCGCAAGTATGACCAAGCCGGTCGTTACGGCGGCGAGGAGTTCTTTGCCGTGCTTCCGAATACGAACCTTCGTCAAGCGTTTATGATCGCGGAACGATTTCGCTCCGAGCTTGCCCGCTCGCGCATCGAAATCGACGATGAGACTATTGCGGCCACGGCTTCCTTCGGAATCGCCGAATATCGACACGGCGAGTCCCGGGAGAACTGGATAGCAAGATCGGATCGTAACATGTACGCCGCCAAACAATCGGGACGAAACCGGGTTGTCGCAGAATAATCGTCGTTCGCGATCTATGGTCGTTTCGTGGCTTCGGAGAGCTGTCGAAACTGTTGTCGCAGACTCAACGCGCCGAAAGTCTTCATCGCCAATTCCATCGCAAAAGAGCCGCGTTGTATCCCGAGAATTGCGTATTGCCGGACGTAGGTATAGCGACGTCCGGCATAGGCGATTTCGCGGACGTACCAGTTGCCCAACATTTGATAGAGCTTATCGTCGACGCTGCGCTCAAGGTTGAACTTCTGAATGTAGCCGCCGGCTTCGTCGCGTTCAAGGAAGTTGTTTGTGACGTAAACGTATTCGTCGCCGAACCCGGCGACTTTGATCGCGACGTCGAGCCTGACGACGTGACGGTCATACTCCTCTCCGTAGGAGGCGAGGAGAGCGCTCTCTCTCACGCGGCGGTAGGTTTTTTCCGTGCCTTCGTAATCCAGTAGCACGCGCAGAACCTGCTCGACGGGCACGGGAAAGATCGCGTGGAAGTCGCTTTCGGAGCGTATGAAGTAGTGACCGTCGATCTGCCACGAGGAGATGCTCATCTCGAGTTTTGTCGGATTGTCGAGCAGTTCCTCGACGGAGGCGAATTCGGCAATGCCGCTGCGAGTTTTGAACTCCGCCTCGGGGGGAAGGAGTTGTTCGGCGGCCGCGGAGATCCGGAAGCTCCCAAACGCCACGAGCGCCGCGCAGAGTCGTTTGGCGCACTTCGTCGCCTTGGGCGCGTTCACGGATTACTCCCGTTTCGAATGAACCAACGGTGCAACGCGTCGAGGCGATTGTAGAAGGAGTTGTGAACGCGCTTTTCGAGGAACGAAATGTTCATCGATCTGGCCCCGAACACTCCGTAATAGTGAACGCCCGACTCCGTGGGCACCAGATAGACGTGCATTCTCAAGGAGCCCCTCTTGATAATTCGCAAAGGACCGTAGCGAAAAGGGGTAAGATTGGTGAACGCCACATGGACCGAGACCTCGGTCGCGCGGTACGACACCGCAAGCACGTTGTCTCCGAAGGTCAAATCCCTCTGAAACACGAGGAACTCGCCGGTGGAAGGCAGTGCGTCGATGCGGAGATCCGGCGCCGGGTCGCGTGCCGCTTGGTCGAGAACGACGTACGATCGTTCAAAGAGAAGTCGCATCCTATCGCGAGAAGCCGAATAGTACTCGAGCCCTTCCATGTCGCTCACCGAGAGAAGCCTGTTGACGGCCGAGAGCATGTCCGTCGCGACAACGTCGGGCGAATCTCGAAAAAGGACTTCGACTCCGAGATTGGCTTCGATCGAGTCCAGATCGGATCGCACCGCATCGAGTATTTCCGAGCTTGGCGCGAGGTGAGGTCGTTCACGACCCGAAAAATACGAGGACAACGCGCCGGATGCCGCATATTCAATACGTTCCGGCTGCGACAACATCGGGAAACCGTCGCCTTTTTGGCCGTGAGCGACGACGACGCCGCCGAACAGAACGACGGCGAAGATTGAAGCGCGGATTTCCCACATGTTATAGTGCCCACACGGACGCATCGAGGGACGGCTCATCTCGATACCGAGGGTACTATGTCACCGCGGCGAGCATCAACTCGCAGAGGGAACGGCGGCGACGGTTGCGTCGCCGCCGGCGGGTCCGCAATCGATTGGACGGGGGATGATCGGTGAGGTCGGGCGAGTCCCGGAATTGGATAGCCGTTGCCGGCGGAGGCACCGGGGGACATGTTTATCCCGCTCTCTCGGTCATCGATGCCATGCGCGCGGACGGTTCCGGAGGGCCGGCGCCGCGTGTCGTATGGATTGGGTCGATCACCGGGCCGGAGCGCCGCATCGTAGAGAGCCGCGGGGTGCGCTTTGAAGCGATCACCGCCGGCAAACTGCGTCGGTACTTCTCCGTCAAAAACCTGACCGACGTCGTACGCATCGTGACCGGTTGCGCGCAGTCGTTCCGGCTTTTTCTTCGTTATCGTCCCGCGGTGCTGTTTGCCAAGGGCGGGTACGTGAGCGTGCCGCCGGCGCTGGCGGCCTACGTATGCGGCGTACCCGTGGTTGCGCACGAAAGTGACCTCGATCCCGGTCTCGCGACGCGCATAAACAGCAGGTTCGCCGCGTCGATTCTTCTCGCGTATGAAGAGAGTCGAAAGTACTATCCGCAAAAGCTTCAGGACAGAGTCGTGGTGACCGGTGTTCCCATCCGAAGCGACCTCCTTCGCGGTGACCGCGAGAGAGGGCGGCGCCGCGTGGGCGCGGATTCGACGACGCCGATTTTGCTCGTTCTCGGCGGAAGCCAGGGGGCCAGACGCGTTAACGAACTGATTATTACGCATCTGGACCGACTATGCCGAAGATGGTTTGTGGTGCATCAGACGGGGAGGGGTTGGAGGCGGAGTCCCGAACGGCCGAATTACCTTTCGGTGGATTATCTGCGGGAAGAATACGCGGATCTTCTCGCCGCAGCCGATTGCTTGGTGTGCCGTGCGGGGGCGACGACGCTCTGGGAGGCCGCCGTCATGGGCAAACCGATGGTGCTTGTTCCGCTCGGACTCGATTCGAGCAGGGGCGACCAGATTCGCAACGCGGCCTATTTCGAGCGACGCGGGGCGGCGAAAGTGTGCGGTTCGGGCGAAAACGCCGAAGCACGCCTCCTGGCCGACCTGGATGAACTTGCCGCCGACGCCGGCGAACGTCGACGACTCGGCGCTGCGGCTCGCAACCTCGTATGCGCCGACGCCGCCGAGCGTATATCTGCAATTCTTTCATGCCGGGTGCGGAAGAGGAGTGTCAAATCATGAACGCACTGGATATTGCCTGCGCCGTTGTAATCGTTCTCGCGGCGGCCCGTTGCGCGTTTCGCGGCTTTATCCGCGAGGTTATGTCGATGGCGGCGCTCATTCTCAGCATCGCCGGCGCCGTTTTTTTCTCCAAGGCGGGCGCCGTTGCCCTCGACAACTACGTCGGCTACTCCAAATGGAACCAGATCGTCGCCTTTCTGGTCATCTTTCTCGTCGTCTATCTGGCGGTCAAGCTTCTCGAAGGAGTCCTTCACCGAGTTTTCGAGCGGATAAGGTTGGAGCGGCTCGATCGCGCTCTCGGCTTCTTTCTGGGACTCGGCGAGGGAGCGCTTCTCGTCGTTTTGATCGTTTACCTTCTCAAGGTCCAGCCTATCATCGACGTGTCGACTTTGCTGGACGGGTCTTTCGTCGCCGGCGTGGTGCTCGAGGTCGTTCCCATCCTCGCGCCGACGATCGGAGCGGTGACCGACGCCGATGTTTGAGAACGTTCTGTCTCAGGAGGCGGTAATCCGGGAGCTGCGCTCACTGATCGCCGACGAGCGAATGCCCGGCTCGATTCTTTTCGAGGGGCCGCCGTACTCGGGAAAGCTCACCGCGGCCCTGGAAACCGCTCGCGGCCTTACCTGTACGGCGGATCGTGCGTGGGGGTGTTCGTGTCGATCGTGTCGCGAGCAACGGGTGCTTGTACACGCTTCGACGAAACTTCTCGGGCCGCGAAATTTCCTCGATGAGATTTCCGCTTCTGCGGACGTGTTAACGCGCGTCTCGAGGCCCGCGGCGCGCTATTTGTACGTACGGGCGGTGAGAAAGCTGATCCGTCGGTTCGATTCGGATCTCTGGGACGAAACCGATCGCAGATACCGGTCCGTCGGAAGCGCTATCGATCAGATCAACTAGCTTCTGGAGGGACTTGTCCCTAGTCCGGGACGCGAAGAGGTCGGCGACGCGGCGTTCGGGGCGGCGGACACGTTAGAAAAAATCTACGAACTATGCTCGAAGGTATGCGAGGCGGTGCCGCAGGACAACACGCCGATCGAGCAGCTGCGCAGACTGGCGTCATGGGCGAATCGCACGAGCGAGGAGCGCGCCAAAGTGGCAATCGTGACCAATGCCGATCGGATGGGCGACAGTTCGCGAAACGCCCTTCTGAAACTCCTTGAAGATCCGCCTCCCCGTACCTATCTTATTCTGGTCACGACGGCGAAGGCGGCGTTGCTGCCCACTATTCGGTCGAGACTGCGGTCGTTCCGATTCCGCGAACGTAGCGACTCGGAAGCACGCGAGGTCCTTGAGCGTATTTTTCATGAAGAATCCGGCGAGTATGCAACTTTGCGCGAGTACTTCCTCGCGTGGCATATCTCGCCGGAAATCCTCCGGAACGAGGGCTCGTTGTTTCTGCATGCGGTCGTCTCGGGGACGCCGCAAAGTTTTTTCGAGGGCAATCGTGATCTCGAAGCGATAATCAAGGATCGTGAGGTGTTTCACGCATTCATGGAGGAACTCATCCACGTCGCCGCCGCCCGCTCGCGGGATACGTTCGGGGGTGAACGGGGAAGTCGGGTCGACGGGGTCGTCCGATTGGACGCGTGGGGAAATGCGATTCGGTCGGCCTTCGACCGAGTGCGCCGCTACAACATGAATCCGGGAACCGCGTTGGAGGCGCTCTTTTATCGTATGCGCGAGGCTTTATGAGAAAATTCATCGAACGGGCGCTTAAGAAACTGCCGAAGCTCGATCAGGAGCAGATTCGTTCGCTCATCCTCGATATCGCCTCCGAAAGCGAGCTGTTTGAGATCGTGCTTCAGTCGATGAGCGACGGAGTCGTTGTCCTCGATAACAGGCACGCGATACTCTTGTACAACAAGTCGGCCGAACGGCTTTTGCCGTTTCGACACGTCGATCTGACCGAAGAGCTGTTATGGGAGGTCCTCGACGACGCGGAAATCGCCGCTTTTTTTCGGGACCACTTTGAGAACGACGATCAGGTGTTCGGAAAAGAGTTTACGCTCGATTCGGGCGGCGGTCTTCGCATCCTTTCTTGTTCGGTCATGCCTCTGGTGCGCAACGACGAAGTGCTCGGCAACGTTGTGCATACCGAGGATATTACCGAGCGCAGGAGCAACGAGGCGCGACTTCGGCGCGCCGAGAATCTGGCTTCTCTTACTACGCTTGCCGCCGGCGTGGCACATGAGATCAAGAATCCGCTCGGCTCGATCGGCATTCATATTCAGCTGATCCAGAAGGCGATCAAGG
>JAJRYZ010000219.1 GCA_024275515.1 Spirochaetota bacterium | reverse complement strand
TCATTATGAGACTGAAACCTGCGTTCGCTTCGGCGCTCTCTGACGATTTGCCGGTCAGGACCGGCAAATCGCCATGAGAGCGTCTTGTTTGCGTACTGCAGCCAGGCAATTCTCGATATATGGCAAGCCATGTCGAGAATTGCTGTGTAGAGACGGATAAGGATAGATGGCGATGATGTGGACCCTTTTTGTAACGCTCGTAGCTTTTTCAGGCGCGCTGTATTTCATCAGCCGCCCGTTTACCCAGGTCGAAGGCGCCGCGCCGGAACCGGAAGCGCCGGAAGACGATGAGGCGCCGCTCGAAGAGATTTATGTGACGCTGAATGAGCTCGACTTCGACAGAAGAACCGGCAAACTGTCGGATGAGGATTATCAAAGGCTGTCGCTGCAGTGCAAGAGGGCCGCGGCGCAGATACTTATGGAGAAGGCGGACCGTTTCCCGGACGCGTCTTTCTCCCGGCCGGCGGACCCGAAGCGCCGGGAGCGAATCGAGAAGCTCGTCGAACGTCAGATCCGCGAGGAACTCGAGAGACGAAAAAGGGGAGAAAAGTCATGACGGCCCGTCGCGCCGGCATCGTCTGCACGGTGCTGCTCGGACTCATGCCGGCAGGAAGCCTGGAGCGGGTCTCGGCGCAGGAGAACCGATTGAATCTCGACTATCGTCATATCATCGTTTCGACGGCGGCTCGAGTGTTCCGCGTGCTCGAGATCTCCTCGGTTGCCGACCCGACCCCTGCCGGAGATCGAATCGGCTTTGTTGCGACGCTTCCTCCGGGTTTCGATTCGCTCGAACTGCAAGACGCCGAAGACGTCCGGAAGAGCCCGACGGGTTTTTTCGCAAGCTTTCCCGCGCCGGCGGACGGTGGAGGTCGAATCGTCTACTCATACACTGTAAAGCGAGCGCCGACGTTTACTCTCGACGTGAGGCTCGACTACGATACCGAGGCGATCGAAATCCTCTACCCGCCTGAGATCACGGTCACCGAAACCGCCGGACTGCTGCGGCCGACGCAATCGGTCGTTTACGGCGATCGGCGCTTCGCCCGGCTGAGCGGATCGCGTCTGAAACAGGGTCAAGTAGTAAAGCTCACGTTCGAGGCGCCCGAGTCGGCGGGCGCCCTTCCGCAACCTTCCGTATCTCGGAAGCCTCCGCAGTTTCACAGCGCCGGTCACATTCGCATCTGGTACCAGTCCCCGCTGAGGAAGTTCGACCCGCACGTTTCGCTCCTCGTCGGATTGGTGATCATTGTAGCAGCGGTGGGCATACCGGTGGTCGGAAGCGTAAAAAAAAGGCGCCTCCTCGATAAAGCCGACGACGGCGCAACCGAAGAGGACGATTTTCTTGCGCTTGTCCACGAAAAAGAGGCGCTTCTTTCGGACATCGTAGAGATGGAGATGGCGTCGAACTCAGGTAAGATCGATTCGAAGGAAGCACGAGAAAAGATCGCCGCGCTCAGGGGAAGATTGGTCGATGTTCAGATCCAGCTCGATCTCCTTTCCAAGTCGGAGACCGAGTAGTGGTGAGGATCAGCGACGCGCACAAATCGTTCGGAAACAAAACGGTGCTGCGCGGTGTCGACGGTGAAATCCGACGCGGTGAATGCGTCGCCGTGCTCGGGAAAAACGGCGCGGGGAAAAGCACGCTGCTGCGCGCGATCGCGTCGGTCACGCCGCTGGATCGGGGCCGAATCGAGATCGCGGGCATTCCGGCGAAACGGGAACTGCCGAAGTATCGGGCGCAGATAGGGTACCTGGGACACGCGAGTCTTCTGTCGGAGACTCTGACTGCGTGGCAGAATCTGTATTACTACGGAAGATTCTACGGAATACGCGATCTGGATCGGAAAATCGATGAGTCTCTTCGCTCGGTGCACCTTCATTTCGTGCGCGACGAGGCGGTTCGAACTTTTTCGCGCGGCATGATCAGAAAGCTGTCCATCGTACGATGCATGCTTCACGACCCTCCCGTCTATCTGCTCGACGAACCGTTCGCGGGTCTCGATTCTTCGTCAACGCGGGCGCTCATCGGCGTGCTCGCGGAAAAGCGTCGGAAAGGAAAGGCCGTCGTTCTCGTCACGCACAATCTCGACCATGCGCTCGACCTTGCCGACACGATCTGGTTTCTCAATGCCGGACGCATTGACGGCCGCGTCGCCGCGGGGAGCCTTGAATTGTGCGAGTTGCGCGCTGCGTACGGTGAATGCATCGAAGGTCTCGCATGAGAAGCTACATCGGATTCGTGTTTACGCTCGTTCGCAGGGACGTCTCGCGGGATGTGAAATCGAAGGAGACCATCGTAACGATGATCGTTTTTGCGGTGCTGACGATCGTCATTTTCGGGTTCGCCTTTGATCCGCGGCGAGCGGTTGTGCGAGCGGTCACGCCGGGCATTATCTGGGTGATGATTCTCTTTTCGGGCATTCTCGGGCTGAACAGAACATTCGAGAAGGAGTTCGACAACGACTCGATCATCGGCCTCATGTTGGTCCCGGTCGACCACTCGGCGATCTTCCTTGGAAAGCTGCTTCACAACTTCATCCGGCTTCTTTTGGTGGAAGCCGTTTCGATCCCGCTGCTGTTCTTGCTGTTCGACCTTCGCCTCGCCGGCGGCCTCCCGCGGCTGCTTCTCGTGCTTTCGCTGGCCACGTTCGGATTCGTCGCTGTCGGGACGCTGCTCGCGGCACTCGCGGCGGTGACGAGGTGGAGTGATCTGCTGCTGCCCCTCGTGGTGCTTCCGGTCGCTTCGCCGGTTCTTATCAGCGCGGTCATGATGACCGGCGCCTTGCTTGAAGACGCTTCGTCGACGCTCGCCCCTTGGTTGGGACTTCTTCTCGTTTTCGACCTCGTGTTCTTCGCGGCGCCGCTTCTTCTGTTCGACTATATCTTGGAGGCATAGATGAAGGCTCGAAAATCAATCCTTCGCGGGGAACGCGTGACGATTCCGCTTCTTGTCGCCGGGATGATCGGCGCATTGTCGTTGGCTCTTTTGTGGTCGCCGGTCGACGTCCGTTTGGGAATCGTCCAAAAGATCTTTTATTTTCACGTCGCCTCGGCGTGGAACGCTTTTCTCGCGTTCTTCGTCGTGTTCGTCATGAGCATTCTCTACCTGTGGCGTAGGAACCGCGCTTTCGACATCGTAGCGGGCGTGTCCGCCGAAATCGGGTTGTTGTTTACCACGATCGTGCTGGTCACCGGATCGATATGGGGAAGATCCTCGTGGAACGTCTGGTGGTCGTGGGAGCCTCGGCTTACCACGAGTCTGATTCTCTGGTTTATGTATGCCGCGTACCTGATGATAAGAAGCAGCGCGGTCTCGTGGGAGAAACGCGCCAGACTGTCGTCGGTTTTCGGAATTATCGCTTTTGTGGATGTTCCTATTGTTTTTATGTCGATCCGCTGGTGGCGATCGAAGCTGCATCCGGTCGTGTTCGGAAGCGGCGCGGGAAGGTCGGGCGGCGGGGTCGATCCACGCATGTTGCTGACGCTTCTGTTTTGCGTGGCCGTTTTCTCTCTTCTCTATTTCGTATTGTTAAACCGCGGTATACGCACGCGCAAGCTTGGCATCGAAATCGACACGATCAAACGTACACTATTTGAACGAACCGGTTGGGGGGCATGATGGCTTATCTGGTATCTGCATACTCGCTGATTTTCGGCTTTCTCGCGGCATATTTCGTCTGGACGGGAACGCGGCTTCGCCGCCTCGATCGCGAGGTAGCCGTTATCAGAGAGATGTTAACCGACATCGATCACGTCGCGTCGCGGAGTTCGCCTGATGGACAGTAGCCGGCGATTCGAAGAGCTGGCGCGAAGGAAGAACAAGCTTAACCTCATTTCGCTCCTTCTGGCGGTACTCACGATGCTTGCGATCGTAATGTGGGTGATCAAAAGCAGCGACAGCGGTCGTCCCAGAAAGCGATACGAGGGGGGAATGTACAACATCGGCAGAACCGTGCGATACGACTCGGTAATCGGTATGACGCAGGTAGACCCGATCGTCTCGACGCGCGACCGGTTCGGGCTTTCACTCGCCTCGGTGATCGAGCACAAACTGGTGTACGCCGAATACCTCAACGGCGAGAAGCGACTTCCGGTCATGGGCTACGTTTCGCCCGCCGGGAGGATCGTGATTACACTAAGCTACTGCGAACCGTGCCGGTCCGAGACGTTCCGCATAGACGGTCGTTCCAAAGACAAGCACCTCGTGTGCGAGACATGCAGCACGGTGTGGCGATTAAACGATTTGAAAGGACTCTACGGAGGATGCGTGTACTACCCGCCCGAAGAGATCCCGTATGTCGTCGAAGGCGACACAATCGTCATAGACGCGCAGATCCTTAACGATTGGACTCCCCGTGAGTACAGCGATTCGCTTGAAATGTAGAATGGTGGCCGCTTGTGACCGTTGAAACAATCGCCGTCAAACATCTGTGTCGCAAGTGGGGCGCGACGCTGCTCCTGGTCACCGGCGTCGCGCTGTCGGTGGCGATCACGGTGTCGCTCTGGTCGCTTACCGGAGCGCTCAAAGGCGAGATCGGCGACGCCTTCGACGAAATCGGCCCGAACCTCCTGGTAAGACCGGCGGGAGTAGGCGAATCGGTCAGCTACGCCGGCGTCGCGGTTCCCGGCCCGGCGCACGACGGCGCTCTTAGCGCGGAAGATTATATCTCGATCAACTCCATCGAAAACAAAAAAAACATCGCCGCCGTCGCTCCCAAGATCCTTCAGAGCGCCTCGTACCGGGGACGAGACTTCGTTCTGGCCGGGGTCTATTTTCAGTTCGAGAGGCTGATCAAGAAATGGTGGAAGTTCGACGGCGTGTGGCCGTTCAAGGAAGATGAGATACTCCTCGGAGCACGACTCTCGGAGAAAATCGGCGCAGGCGTCGGCGAAACGATCGAAATAGCGGGGAAGGTCTTCCGCGTGACGGCCGTGCTCGAACCGCAACACACCGAAGAAGACGAGATGGCGTTTGCAAACATCCTGACGGTTCAGGAGCTTTTCGATCGCCCCGGTGAGATATCGTTTATCGAAGTCGCCGCATACTGTACCACCTGCCCGCTTCCGACGATCGCCGCGCAGATCAGTGAGAAGCTCCCGAACGCGGAGGTTTTCACCATGCAGGACGTCGTCCTCGCGCGGGAGGAGACCGTGGACAGGTTCACCAAGTACGCCGTGGCGATATCGGGCGTGGTGTTGCTCATCGTCGCCTTTGTCGTGTCGCTGTTGATGATGTCGTCGGTGAACGAGAGAACCGGCGAGATCGGAATGCTTCGATCGGCCGGGTACCGGCGCTCGCACATCGTCGAGGCGATTCTGACCGAGGCGTCTATCGTCGGCGTAGCCGGCGGGGTCATCGGGTATCTGCTCGGCATGGCGCTCTCGATGCTGCTCGCGCCTCGATTCGACCTCGCCGCCTCCGACATAGCATGGGACCCGTTTTTCGGCAGCCTGGTGCTCCTCGGCGCAACCGTGCTTGGAATTCTCGCCGGAATCGTTCCGGCCATATCCGCATCGAAGACCGATCCGGTCGTAGCAATTAATCACCTATGATGAGCTAATGATTATGTCTCTTATCGAAGTCCGACAGATTACCAAACAATATCGCGACGGCGCGCGTGTCGTCGCGGCAATCGACGCAGTGAGCTTCGACATCGAGGACGGCGACTTCGTCGCCATTACCGGGTCGTCCGGCTCCGGGAAGAGCACGTTGCTCACCGTCCTGGGAGTACTCAATCGACCGACCGGCGGGACGCTTACGATCGACGGAATAGAGGTGTACGGCCTGACCGCGGAGCGCCAAGCCGATTTTAGGCACGTTTATATCGGCTTCGTGTTCCAATCGCTTCATCTGATTCCGTATTTATCGGCAATGGAAAACGTGATGCTCCCGCTATTGATCGGTCCTGAGTCACGACAAAGGCAGAGGGAGATGGCGTCTGAAGTCTTGACACGCGTGGGACTCGGGGAAAAGCTGCATCGGCTTCCGTCGAATCTTTCCGGTGGAGAGCAGAGCCGCGTAGCGATTGCGCGCGCGATCGTCAACCGGCCGCGGATCATCCTTGCCGACGAACCGACCGGGAGCTTGGACTCTCGGACGGGCGATGAAATCATCGAGCTGTTCGGAGATCTTAACAAGGATCTTACGATCATCATGGTCACTCATGATGAGAAGATTCAGAGCGTCGTTCCAAGGTGCATCCATCTTCGCGACGGACGGATGTGCGGAGACGGGAGGTGACGCTTCTTTCCGTCGTGCTGCGACTTCTCCGGGTCAGACGCGGACGGACGACGCTTTTTCTCCTGACCCTCACGATCAGCCTCTCGATCATTCTTACCATCAACGCGGTATCGTTGGGGATGAGAGCGACTTTCAAAGCCGGAACGGAAACGGCGGGAAACCTCTATGCCGTTACGACAAGATCGGACCGACGGGCGCTGACCTACCGAGGCATTGTCGTCGGAGAAACGGCAAGGCCCGAGCGCGTGCCGCTTGCCGAAAGCGTGGTGCGCGCCGTCCAGCGGAATACCGATGTTCTCGGTGCGCTTAACATGTCTCCGAGCAGAATAGACGTAGTGAAAATAAACGGCACGCCGTCGATACTCGTATCGACCGACCTCCGACGCGAGCGCGAGATGAAAAAATGGTGGGAGATTGAGGGAGAGTTGCCGCGCGCGGCAGGTGAACTCTTGGTGGGCAGCTCTTTCGCCTCCGAACTGGGGATTGCACCCGGCGCGTCTCTGTCGGTCGACGGCGAAGTCCGACTCCGACGGGTGCGCGGAGTTCTTCGCCGGACCGGGCGCGACGACGACCGCGTCGTTTTCGCCCAGACCGACGGGGTGGATCGTGTCGACCTGCTATTGATCGAAAGTACCGTTTCGAGTCCGACTGCGATCGTCGAGATTCTCGAATCGATCAATCCCGACGCGGCGGGCGCGACGGAGGTTTCGATCGCCGACGCGGCGAGTCCACTCAGATACTCCTTTCTCGAGTCGTTTTCACGGTACGCCGCGTTGCTCTCCGCGGTTCTCGCCGGTCTCGGAGTACTGCTGGTATATGTGTTCGGAATCACATCGGTTCATGGTCGCATAAGTGAGTTTGCTACACTAAAAAGCATGGGATACCGACGGTCGAAGATCGCCGAGATGGTAGCATTGGAGCTTTTCATTTTCTGTCTCGTCGCGGTCGTTCTCGCGAACGTACTGATGCTTGCGAGTGTGGCGATTATCGAGGCTTCCGGGCGTCTCGACGGCTTCGTCCTCTCCCGCGTACCGCTGCTTCGTCTTTTCGCGGCGTCATGGATCCTGACGACCGTTGCGTGCGTCGTCGCGGGTCTGCGCCCCGCTCTCAAGGCTTCCGGTACCGACGTGGTCCGCGGTTTGCGCGCCCTGTAGCAGGTCTCTCGGCGAAGGCGAGCGCCCGCCGGCGGCACGCGTCGGTTGATTCCTTCGTAGGAATTAGGTATATTACCCGGGTATGGTATATGAGGAGGCCGCACGGGTCTCGCGGATCGAAAAGGAGGCGCGAAGTGATTACGGTCGCGTGGCGGAACCTTGTTCACGAGAAAATGGAGGATACGGCGTCGGCCGACGGCGGATATCGACGAGGTTTCCGCCTGGAGTCCACTCATTCGAACGGCCGTTTCGTACGAAGAGATCGACGGCAACACGACCTCGCTCTTCCTTAACGGATTCAAGCAAGGATCGGACCTCGGCGCGCCGTGGATGATTACCGACGGCTCCGCGAGACCCGGGCCGGGCGAGATTATCCTTGACCGCGCTTTCGGTCCCTTTGGGCAACTCGTCATATTATGACCGCATGACTCAGCAATTGACATACCCCTTGGGGGTTCTGTACACTATCCGCCACGCGGCTTGTTCTTGTTTTTCGTCCTCGGGATGATAAGGAGGCGTACGATAATGATGTTCGGGTTCCTGCCGATACTCCTGTTTCTCTTCGGCGCAGATCTACTCAGCTCACTCCGTCGACCCGGCGTCGGTCCGCATCTTGTCGATCGAACCGGGGACCGCGGTGAGACTCGGAATAGGTTTCACGCCGCGGTATTCCGTCTCGCGCGGCGAAGAGGGGGACGGATTACGTTGTCCGACGTTATTGTGGAGATCGGTCTTGACGTAAAATCGGCCGAGGAGTTCATGGACTCGGTGGTTGACGGCGTCCACGTCGCCGTGGATATCTCCTCCGACGGGCGGCTGGAGTACGTGTTTCCCGAGTTGACCGACGCCGGCGACGGCGACTCTCGGCAACCCGACGACGGGCTGCGGTGACCCCCACACACGAACGTTCCGCCGTTCGGGGACGGCGCGGACGGAGCCTCTCGGCCCGCGCGACCCGCGCGCGTGCGGCGCTTTTTCGGTGCGGTCCGTGCGGCCCGCCGTGATCATGGACGATAATTAAGGAGGATCCATATGCGCACGATTCGCGTGACTTTCGCAATCGCAGTATTGACGTTTGCCGCTCTCTCCGCGCAGGCGGAGAAGGTAACCGATCTCGCCGCGCGGCTCGAATTGAGAGTTTTTCAAAGCGGCGTCGAGGCGCCCGACTTCGAGCTGGTAGATCTCAACGGCGACCGGAGAACGCTCGGGTCATATCGGGGGCGGGTTGTTTTTCTCAATTTCTGGGCAACCTGGTGTCCCCCGTGCAGAGAGGAGATGCCGTCGATGCAGGCACTGTACGAACAGTACTCCGACTCCGGGCTTGCCGTGGTTGCGGTAGATCTTCAGGAATCCGAAGCCGCCGTCAGCGCCTTCGCCCGTGAGTTCGAAATCACTTTCGATATCCTGCTTGATACCGACGGGCGAGTCGGAGCGATGTACGGTATTCGCAGCATCCCGACCACCTACATCGTCGGACGCGACGGGATGATAGTGGCCGGCGCCTTGGGCGCGCGGGATTGGGCCTCCGAAGACGCGTTTCGCTACTTCGAAGCGATTCTCAAGGAGTGATTCGCCGAGCCTGTGAGCGCTGCATCAGCTCGGTAAACTCGTATACGACAAGACCGTTGTCGGTAACCTCCATTCCGACGCGGACACCGTCGGTCATCGCGTTGAGAGTCTCCTCCGCTTCCTGCGGTGTGAGGTTGGTCGCGATGACAACGTCGGAGACGGTCAGTCTGCCGCCGCGCTGAAGTGCAAGCCGGAATATCGCCGGCTCGAGCCCGCCGCGTTCGCCGGCCGCGCTCGGGATCGCCGCATTCGCATCGGCCGCACTACGGCCGCCCAATCGCAGGTATCGCAGAACCAATCCTCCCCCGACGCCGAAAACGATAAGCGCCGGCAGGACCCACAGAAGCCCTAACGGAAACGCGAGCGAGTGCATCATCCCGATTCTCCTCGTGTGCAATATACCAAACCCTCATATGGTATGTCAAAGCACGATTTCGCTTGATACCCTTACCCGGCCAGGGTATATTGGGTTTTCATCACATCGACTTCGAGTCGAAACCAAAGGAGAAAAGGATGAGAAGGTTTTTTTGCTGATCGCCGCCATTGCGCTGTCGGCGTCGACCGCCGTATGGGCGCATTCCGACGAACCCGAGACGTCGACCGCCGGCGTTCTTGAAAAGATGTATGACGCGTTGGGACTCGACGAAGGCACGGAGATCGACCCGCTCCGTGTGCCGCCTGAGCTCCTGGAGGAATTGGGCGAAGCGGTCATGAACGAAATACACCCCGACGCGGAAGTTCATGAATGGATGGATGAAATGATGGGTGGCGAAGGTTCGGAAAGCCTCTCCACGGCGCATCGCTGGATGGGATTTCGGTATCTTTCCGGCGGATACGCTCTCGTCGGCCCGATGATGGGCGGCGGAATGATGGGTCGCGGCGCCGGCGATTGCGGAGGGGCCGGTGAGTGGTCCGATCGATGGGGAATGATGGGAAACCCCGACGTTCCTCGCGACGGATTCCCCTATTCGTCGCCCGAGCAGATCGTCAAAGAGCGGTACGCTCGAGGCGAGATTAGCCGCGAGGAGTATCGCACGATGATGCAGGATCTCGCCGGCGTGGAGTCCGAGGAGAAGTCTGAGTAGATTGTAGATTCAGGCGGGCGGGCGCGCTCTCAATAGCGCTCCAGTGGGCGGCAACCGGCGCCCGCCCGCCCGCCTGCGGGGCCGCTCGCGTGACAGCTTACACCGGCGGGTGTATGGTGGACGGGATGAAACCGACCATCATCACGGTTGCCGCGGAAGGCTCGGGCGGCACGAGTCTTCCCGAAGCGCGTGCGGAGGTACGAAGGCTCAACGCGGAAGGCGCCGGGCGGGACATCGATGTCGAGCTGTCCCCCGGGGTCTACTACCTGTCCGATCCGCTGCTGTTTGAACCGGCCGACGGCGGTTCGGTTGGACACCGGGTAACCTACCGTGCGGCGACGCCGGGCGAAGTCGTGTTTTTCGGCGGCGAGAGGATTGCCGGTTGGCGATCGATCGGAGGGGGCGTCTACTCGGCGCGGGTCGACGACGGGAGGGTGTTTCACTCGCTCTCGGAGAACGGTCGCCGCTGTCGTCCGGCTCGCTACCCCGACGAGGGGTATCTTCGCACCGTAAACAGACACTCGAAAGAACCCAAGAGACGGTTCGGATTCGGCGACGACATGCCCGTTCTCGAACGACCCGATACGGCGCGGGTCTTTATCTGGTCCGGCGGACCGAAGGGTGAATGGAACTGGGCCTCGGATACCCTGCCTATCGAAACGATCGACTACGATGCGCGCGAAATCGTACTTCGTCACGAGACGCACTACGAAATCGGGGTCGGGTCGAGGTTTTTCGTCGAGAACGACATGGCGCTCCTCACAAAACCGGGGGAGTTTTTCCTGCACACCGGATCGTCCACCGTTTTTTACCGCCCGTTTGCCGAACCGATCGAGGATCAGACCGTCGTGGCGCCGCGCGTCCGCCGGGTGGTCGAATTTTCGGGCGCCGAAGGGTATCCGGTCCGCAACGTCTCGCTTGTCGGAATCGAGATTTCGACGTGCGACACGACCGGTACAATCCGAGGCGGCTCGATCGAACACGGTGCGGTCCATCTCGAACACGCCGAGGGCATCGAAATCGCCGGGTGTAGGATCCACCATACCGGGCTCCACGGCGTTCTGATAACCGGCGCATCCCGGAGAAACACGGTCCGAGACAGTCTGATCTACGACGTCGGCCACACCGGCGTGCAGATCAACGGACCGCGGCTCGTCCGTTGCTACCTGAGTCGCGGCAATCTTGTGACGAACAACCATATCCATCACACCGGACGCACCGTCGGTCACGGCGCCGGAATACAACTGTCGAACTCGGGCAACAACACGATCACTCACAACCTCGTGCATCACACGCCGCGATACGCGATCAGCATCAAGGGGCCCAGACCCGGGACGATAGTCGGAACCACGATCGAGGGGATAAAGGTGACGCGGGAGAACGCGCACGAGTTCATCCATTCACGCAACAACACCGTCGCGTACAACGACATGTCGCGCGCCAACCTCGATTCACAGGACACCGGCGTTTTTGAGACCTGGGGGCCCGGACGCGGAAACGTACTCCACAACAACCGCCTGCATCACAGCGACATCCACTTCTCATTCGGCTTCGGCGTGTATCTCGACGACGCGGCGAACTGGATGGCAGTCACAAACAACATAGTCGACCACCTTCAAGCGTCCGGCGAAGGCACGCTGTGGTTCCCCGTTTTCTCAAAAGGACTGTACAACGTTTTCGAGAACAATATCGTCGCCGAAAATAAAGCCCGGCGGGCCGCCTTCGGGTCGCAGGAAATGGCCGGTGAGCCGAACCGCCAACTGTCGATCCGACGCAACGTATTCAGCAACAACGCCGAAGCGACGCACGGATTCATCTCCTGGACCGACGATCGGTACGCGGTGTGCGATGAAAACCTCTATTATGAGAACTCGGGAAAATACGCGATAGACAACCATCCCGACGTGGCCGATTTTGACCTGTGGAGAGAGTACCAGAACCGGCGATTCGATTCGCGTTCCGTCGTGTCGAATCCCCGGTTCGTCGATCCGGAGAACGGCGATTTCAGATTCGAACCTACTTCTCCTGCGTATGCACTCGGCATCACGGATATCGATCACTACGCCATCGGCCTTACCGAACAGTTCCCTTTCGCTCCCGAATCTCCCCGACCGGCTCGGCTGTTCGTTCTCCTTCCCACAGGCGGTGCGACCATCACGGTCGGGGCGGGAAGCCGCATCGTCCCCGACGTCCGGGCGCGAACGGTCGAAGGATACCCGGTTTCGCCCTCTCTGCGGGAACTCACAATCGAATCGCTCGACGAAGGCGTCGCGACGGTAATCGATACGACGGAAGGATTCGCTGTTCGCGCCGACGCCCGCGGGGTCGCCGAGCTTCGAATACGCCATCGGACCCTGACCGACCTTGCTCCGCTTCGGTTCTGGATCAAAGTCGTCTGAAATGACACGCCTCGCGGCCGGCATCCGGCGCACATGACCGCACCTCCATCGCGAGCTCGCTTTGCGGCCCTCGCGTTCCGCGACTTCCGCTATCTCTGGTTCGGGGTGATAGCGATGACCGCAGGCATGCAGATGCAGGTGATCGTCCGCGGGTACTTCGTCTACGACCTTACCTCCTCGCCGCTGATACTGGGCCTAGTCAGCACCGGTTTCGCGGTTCCCATGCTGGTGCTCGCGCTCTTCGGTGGAGAACTTGCCGACAGACTCCCCAAACGGCGGATTATCCAGCTGTGCCAGGGAACCGGGAGCATCACCGCGCTCGTGATCGCCGTTTCGATTACCACCGGCACGGTCGCCTGGCCGCACCTCTTCGCCGCTTCCATCGTGACGGGCGTTATTTTCGCCTTCATGGTTCCATCGAGAACCGCGCTCATTCCGCAGATCGTCTGCGAGAAGAACGCAGCAAACGCATTCGCGCTGAACGCTGCGGCGATGAGCACCACCACGCTGCTCGCGCCGGCGCTCGCGGGGAACCTCTACGTTCTCATCGGCGCCGACGGCGTCTACTACTGCATCGCCGCCCTGCAGGCCGGCGCGGTGCTCCTTACCGGTATGGTGCGCGCACCGGAACGACCTCCGTCTCACCCGAGAGAAGCGGTAATGCACGAAATCGCGGCCGGGTTGCGCTACATCCGGGAAAACGGAATCATCGTCCTTCTCATCGTCACCGCAATGACGACGGCGCTGCTCGCGCTCCCGTTTCGATCGCTGCTCCCGATCTACATCGTCGAGGTATTCGGGCGCGGTCCCGAGGCGCTCGGCTTGCTCGTGACTCTGATGGGCCTGGGCGCGATCGGTGGAGCCGTAATCATCGCGGGTTTCGGAACGCGCAAGCGTGGACCGACACTGCTTGTCGGAGGGTTTCTCTCGGCGGCGAGTTTGCTGGTGGCTTCGGCGCGCGCTTCTTTCGTCGTCGTCGGGCTGTGTATGATAGTACTCGGAGTGGGAGATGCGTTTCGCCGGTCGTTGGCGATGGCGCTCATCATGGAACATACCGAGCGCAAGTACCAGGGACGCGTGAGCAGCGTCTACACGATGAACTTCGGATTGATGCCGCTGGGGACGCTCCCCGCGAGCATTCTCACCGAATACCTCGGAGTCCGATTCGCCACCGCGACCCTCGGCGCGCTTTTGCTCGGAATCTGCACCTATCTCACCGTCGCAAAAAAATCGCTTCGAAAACTGGAATAGTCCAGTCGGATCGAGACGCCGTCTTCTGTCAACTCGCACCGTAGGGGGTAAACGATTTCATCCTCGGCGAAAAACGGGCGCGCATCCATCCGACCAAGGGATCGGCGCTCTCCTCGGCTCTCGCGATCATCCGCTCGCGCATCCGGTCGCGAATTTCGCGAAACGCCGGATCGGTCGCGATATTGCGTATTTCCCAACGATCTCCTTCGAGGTCGTAGAGCTCGTCGATATCGGGGGCGTTGAATATGTACTTCCATTTCCCGTCGGTGATCATCCTCGATTGATAATGATAGTGGTTGCCGTGCGACTCGCAGTAGACCTCGGGCGGACGGCCTTTCGCGGCTTCGTCGACCCCGTTCCGAAGGAACGAAAGGAGGTCGATCGAGTCGGCCGCCTCGTCGGGCGGGGCGCCCATCGCGGCGAGCACCGTCGAGAACAAATCGATGTTGGTAACGGGGACCGAAACGGTCGCGCCGCGAAGCGACGATGAGCCGGCCGGGTCGCGGAGGAGGAACGGGATATGATAGATCTCTTCGCACATGATCGAGCTCTTATCGTGCATCCCGCCGTGCGAGCCGAGCAGGTCGCCGTGATCGGTCGTGAATACCACGATGGTATCCTTGGAGAGGCCGAACGAATCCAGCGCCGACAGGATCCTCCCGATCTGTTCGTCGATCATCGTGGCGAATCCGTAGTAACGCGCGGCCCACCGCGCGCATTCATCCCAGTCGCGCGGTCGATTCGACTCACCCACGAACGCGTCGCGGTGCACCTTGTGCGCCCTCGGCTTGTCGTCGAACTCCTGTTCGAAACTGCCCCACGGCTCGATGTCGGCGGGGTCGTACATCGATGCGTACGGTTCGGTCGGCACGTACGGCGCGTGAGGCCCCCAAAAGTTGGCGAAGAGTACGAATGGCCGTGCCGCGCGGGCACACGCGTCGAGCGTCTCGATCGTTTTCTGTGCTACACAATACGGCACCGACGCTTCGATCGGTCCGGTGTCGATTCCACACAGGACGACGTTTCGCCACCATCCGCCGCCGTCGGGCACGATCGTTCCGGGACGGATGCCCCGCGCGTCGAGGTAACGCCGGTACTCCTCGGTCTCGCGACACTCGCCGTAGCCGGGAACGTTCATCCCGCCAAACCCGAAATCGCGTGGCAGTCTCCTTATTCCGCAATGCCACTTTCCAACGATATAGGCGTCGTACCCCTGCCGCGCGGCGTGAACCGAGAGAAGGACGTCCGTATCATCGAACTCGGTCTTGCAGTACGGATCCTCGGAGTTCCGGATCATCCCGTGTCGATGAGGCAGCCGCCCGGTGTAGATCGAAGCCCTCGCCGGCGAACAAAGAGCGCAGGTCGAATACGCCCGGCTGAACGTCGTCCCGTCGGCGGCCAACGCATCGAGCGCAGGTGTGCGACAGACCGAGGCTCCCGCGGCGCCGACCGCGTCGTAGCGGTGCTGATCGGTCATCAAAACGAGAACATTCGGTTGCGCCGAAGTCATGCGAAACTCCTTTCGCGCGATCAATCCGAATCCGCCGAAACCGAACTACGAGAGGAGAATCTCAAGACATTCGATTTCGCGCACTCGTGCCCGCGCGTCGTGCATCGGATCGAGATTGCCCGTGGCCGGCTGAATGTCGACGGCCTCCAGCGTAAACGGATCGACGGTCTGCACCATCAGTCCGCCGATTCGCTTGTTCGGATAATGCAGATAGGAAGCGTTCTGCGCGCGCCTGTAGGTGCGCGGCAAACGTGAGTCACGCGTGAGAGTATACAGCCGCAGCGCCGCCGCCGAATGCTCACGCACGCCGAACCACGGAGCGGTCGGATCGGGGACTCCGGCCTGTTTGTCCGGAAGGATCTTCCCGGTCTCCAGATCGACGTATTTCACCATCACTCCGCGTCGGGAGAATCCGATTCCGTCGGCAAAGAGATGCATCGTAAGCGCGGCCTGCAACACCCGGTCCCGGTCCCATCGGACCGCACTCCCGGCTCGGGGGAGAAACGGGACCAGCTCGGCGAGAAACCCCGCGCATTCGGTGGCATGGCCCGGATCCACGACGATGTGCCCCTCTTCGTCCGGCGCGGGATTTCCGTCCGGACCGTTTTTTTCCCAAAACGCCGGCGGATCTTCGCGAAAATAATTGTCAAGGATATGATCGACGGCCCGCACGGCCGGTGCAAGGAAGCGCTCCGCGTACTGCGAATAGCGTCCGATTCCCCGGGATTCCAGAAAAGCGACCGTCTTTAAGGCTTCCCCGGCAATTCCAAGCAGGATCATCCACGGGCCGTGACTCGTATCGCTTCGACCGTGAATGAGGTACCGAAAGAGACGATCGAGCAGCTCCATGCTGATCTCGATCGCCTCGTCGCGTCCCGACAGAATTCCGTGTTGGAAGAACCCGTTTATCGCAAAAATGTTGCTGTAGTTCGGGCCGTCGATCTCCTGCGCGCGGTTCTGAGGGTTATCGTCGGGACGCCCCGTTTCGTAGTAGGAAGAGAAAGGAATAGTCCGTCCGTTGTGCAGGTATCTGTCCAGAAGCCCGTTGTAGATGATGTCGACGTAGCTTCGAATTCCGTCCCGCAGATTCACCTCTCGGGCCGTTTTCTCATCGACGCAAAGGGTAACGACCGCGTCAGGGATGTTTTCCGTGTTGAGGAATCCCGACCAGGTTCCCAGGGCTCTCGCGTCGCCCCACCCCCACAGCCGTTGCTCCGAGTCGGGGCGAAACTCGCCGCTTATCGGATTCACGTTCGCGCAGAGGCCGGGGAAGAATCGACCGGGGTGTTTCTCGTGCCACCGCTCCCGTAACTCGAGGAAAAACGTCAGATTCTTCCGATGATAGCTCCGGAAGAAGCGCAGCAACCGTTTGCAGGCGGGCGGAGTCAGCTCGGGCGCTTCGAGCAGCTCAAGCTCATCAGGGTCAAGGGGTATTCTCGTGCCGCTCATCGATCGCCACCTCCGCCGTTATTTGATGCGCCATGAGAGCACCGCATCGATCATGGCGTTGTACTGTTCGAAGCATCTCTTCCCGGCGCCGCGGATGTAGGGGGACGCGGTCGGGCACACGATCAGATTCTTCCCATCGACGACCGTTTTCATTCGGCCGTGGCAGTGCACGTGAATGTTGAGCTTGACGTCGCTTCTGGTCGCGATAAGAGTCCGAAGAGAATCGTAGGTCGCGTCTCCGGGCGGCATGTCGTTTGCCCGGCAGTAAACACCGGGGCGATCCACGACCTGGTGGCGGCAACAGCGATCGAGACGTTCTCGACCGGTCAGCTCACGGCCGCGACCCATATCCCCGACCCGTATGCATCATTCCCGACGATTCGTCGCGCCGGTCCACGTTCAGGACCGCCGGGCCAACCCAAGCTTGCGAACGACCTGATCGACCCTCTCCTTCTCTTTATGATTCAGACGCATCCCCGGCACTTTCATATGTGGTGTAGATCTGCCCTGACACGCGACGGCTTCCTTGATTGCGACGAGCCCTTTGCCGTCGGCGGCGGCGATGATCCGGGCCAACGCGTTGATTCTCCTCTGCTCGTCGAGAACTTTTCGATGATCGCCCGCGAGAGCGGCGCGATACATCGCGACGTACGGTTCCGCCCACACGTTCGCCAACCCGGATACGATGCAGCGCACACCCATCAGCAACGACGGGGCGTCCAGAAGATCTTCTCCCTGGATCCAGCAGAACCCTTCCTCCGGTTCCGAAAGAAGTCCCTGCTGGAACTGCGCCAAGTCGCCGCTGCTGTCTTTGATACCGGCG
>JAJRYZ010000218.1 GCA_024275515.1 Spirochaetota bacterium | reverse complement strand
GCGGTATCGAGCGTTCAATTTTAGCTTTATCGGTCGCTTTAGCGACCCGCGCGGTATCGATGAAGGTCCCGTAGTGCTCGGCGAACTCCGCGTACGCTCGATTGATCTTCGGATCCCAGATGTCGGGCTTCAGAACGCCCGATTTCACATTGTCGATCAGCAGGCACTCGGTTACCCCGTTGTAGAACTCGACCATTGCGATGTTGCTCTCGATGAACGATTCCTTTTTTTGTGTGTAGGTGAACTCGATGAACGGAAGGCGACTGTAAGAGAGCTTCGCAGCAAAGGCACACACGCCTCTGTTTCCTGCTCCGCCTATCGAGCAATGTACCGAACAGCCGTCCAGAGTGAGGAATTGAGATTACCCTGGGATTCTAAACGTGGGGAATTAACGTTACCCGCGATACGGCATTCGGGAAAAGCGCGTGTTCCCCGCATGTGCGGGGATGAACCGCTGGTCCGCGTTGCCAACGGGTTCGAGAGACTCCACGCCGAGATCAAACCACGGGATTCGAAATCGCCGGCCGTGTTGTCACAAACGGCTGTCCGTCCGAGAGGCGCTCAAACGGAAATCGAGAATCGCAGGCGCCCCGCCGACACCGGATGTTTCGAAACAAAGCTCACTCTCCGCAACCGAGCTCCCCACACCGCAGCGAGCTTTTCATCTTCCACATCCATGTCCTCGACGCCGGCCTCGAACAGATCGGCGTCGTAGTCGAGCACCGCACCGCCCGCTTTGCGTCCTGCCGGGAGTGCGGCGCCGCTGAAACACAGACGCCCGTCGCCGCCGTCGAGTACCGTGCACGGAGTCATTGCGCCGAGTTCGATCGTCGCCGGGCCGCCGCGGAGCTCGAACCGGTCGACGACGTCCACCCGGCTGCCGCGGACGAGACGAACGGTTCGATTCCACACTTCGATACCGGGGTCCCGCGGATAGGCGCCCGAGATGTCGAGCGAGAACTCCACGGCGTCATCGGTCGCCTCGTATCGTACGTCGGACGCGGCGAACTCGACGCCCGCCGCCTGCATCGTTCCGTCGACGGAGGGAAGAAAATTGTGATACTTCGATTGCATCGTCCATATCGCGTATCGTTCTTCGCTGAACGTCTTTCGGGAATATGTTTCGACCCCGACGTCGATCAGAACCGGGTCGCCGTCGCGATAGACGATGAGGCTCCCGACGTCGTTGTGATTATGGCTCTCGCCGTTGTGCCCGCCCTTGGCCGCGACGAAGAAGCCGTCGGTCGCGCCCGCGTGGTCGCGCGCTATCATCACTTCAATGACCGGAAACCATGTCTCGCGCGGGAGCGGCGCCCGTGCCACGGCCGCGCCGGCGGTGGAGTCCGCCGGCCGAGACACACCGCCGCCGACCGTCGGACCCTTCCGATTCGTCCGACCGAACCCAGCGGCCCCCGAAGTTTCGGGAGTCGGAAAAAGCTCGGCGAGAACCCGACCGGGAGATCCGGTCAACCCGACATCGTGCGTCGACCCGGACTGCCTCTGCATGAGCCACGCACCGAAATCGGCGAGGTCTCCGTCTCCGACGCGCCGGCCGTACCTGCGCACCAGCGCGCCCGGCGGCGAAAGCACCGCCGGAGCGTCCGCGAAATTGACGAACTGATCTCCGGCGATGTGCACCCGACATATGAAACGGCCGATGTCGGCGACTATTTCCAAGCCGAAAGGATCGAACCGCCCTTGCGTCGCTTCCGAAAGGAGCTCGAGATAGTCGAAAAGCGAAGCCCCGGCTCGTCCCCAGTAGGATGGTCCCTCGTCGCAGCCGCCGTCGGCCGGATATGTCCCGAGAAACCGGTCGACGCTCCGAACGCTCTTGGCAACCGCCTCGGCGCGTCGTGCCGGATCGGTTTCGACGAGAAGCAGGCAGGCGAGCCGGTTTGAGTTTATCCATGGGTTCCAGTTGTTGATCTTTCGCGGTCCGAATCCCATCCACCAGAAATCGTCCCGCGCGAAACACGGGTCGAGAATCCTCGAACCGATTTCACGGGCGATTCGATCGGATACTAAAGGCGATTGTGCGTCGAGGTTCGGCCCGAGAAGATACCGGAGCCACGCGAGCAGCGCGCCGGTCTCCGCGGCGAACAGATCCACCGTCGGCTCGGCCGTGTCGGGCAGTCCCACGCCTGCCGACTGGACTCCCACGTGCGCCGGCACGCACCAGCTCGACTCTTCGCAGATCAGCCAAACGCCGTTGATGATTTCATCGACAAAACGGCCTCGGTTTTCACAGCACTCCGCGAGCAACAGCGCTCCCAACCGCCGTCGTCGCTCGAAATAGGAAGTCGAATACTTCGACCGGTTGCCGTTGCGCGCGAAGTCGAGGTACCTCGCGGCGAGCAGTAACGGCCACGATCCGTCAAGCGCATCCTCTCCGAATTTCACCAACCGCTTTCGACTTTTCGCGGGAAGCCGGTCCCATCCGTCCGGATCGGTCGGACGCGGAAAAGGCGCGTAATCGGCCGGCGGTACGAGGATTCGAGCGAGAATCTCAACGATCGACGATTCCGCGCCCCCGAGTGAGACGAGGATACTTTCCAGCGGCGTCGCTGACTTCATGTGCTCATCCTACCATCTCCGACGGACGGGAAAAAGCTCCGTCGCTCCGCCTTCAGGCGCGTCGCAGCGGCCGCGGGGAGAGAGCCGCCGAGACCCGCGCCGGCGACCTGCGGCGACGAAGACGCGTCCGGTCGTCGTGCTCGGCATGTTCAGAGAAGATGATATATGATGAACGCGAATCCGCTCTGCGGAACGGCGGTCGAGAAGACCACGGATGCTTTTCGATGTCGACAGGAGGCAATGATGACTACGGATGTTACCGAGTTCGTAATGAGCCACCCGCTCTTTTCTCATCACGATCACCACAACAGCCCCCTCTTTTTCGAAGAGAGGCGCGCCGAACTCGGGTTTCGCGACTTGCTCGGATACGCCGAGGCCGACCTGGTTACCGCGGCCGGCCCGCAGCGCGCCGGTTGTGCCGAGGATGCGACCGGATCGGACCGTTGGGTCGCCACCCACTGGCCGCCGATACGAACCACGGGGTACGGCAGGGCGGTCAATCTCGCGTGCCGGGAGCTCTTCGGCGTTGACTACGAACCCGAAAACTTCTCACGTATCACCGACGCTCTCGCGTCGGTGATCGAGGGAAAGACCGCCGCAGCAGTGTACGACTATTTCGTGCGGAAAAAGGCGAACAATCGGTGGGTGTTGCAGGACGGACACTTCCGGCCGGGCAACGAAGCGGCCGTCGAGTCGGAAGCATACCCCGACTACTACCGTTTCGCGTGGAGGATGGACGATCTCCTGTCGATCTACGACTCCGGCCCCATTGCCGTGCTCGAGCAAGCGACCAACCAGGAGATCCTTTCACTCGACGACCTCGTCCGCGCAATGAACAGCAACATCGATACTTTCAAAGCCGGAGGCAAGCTCGCATCGCTCAAGGTCGGCATCGCCTATCAGCGCGACCTGGTGGTAGGCGACCCGACCCGTCACGAGGCGGAACTCGTCTTCAATAGAATCCGGAGTCGGAAATTCTTCTACGACGGCGTGCAGCAGAATACCGCCGCGGCAGGCGCGCGCGAGGCGCGCCCGCTTGCCGACTATCTCTTCCATTCATTGCTCAAGAGGGCGAACGACGACGACCTTCCCGTCCAGATCCACACCGGGTACCTCGCGGGCAACTGGGGGTCGCTCGGCGGGACGAAGGCGCTGCACCTGATACCGTTGTTCGAAAAGTACCGACGCGTTCGCTTCGACATCTTCCACGCTTCATGGCCGTGGACCTCGGAGCTCGGGGCCGTCGCCAAGAACTATCCGAACGTCTATCCGGACCTGTGCTGGGCCTGGACGATGAACCCGTCGGAGTCCGAGCGCGCGCTCTCCGAGTGGCTGGACGGCGTTCCCTACAACAAGATCTTCGGCTACGGCGCCGACACCGGATGGCCGTGGTGCAACGTCGGCTACTCGATCCAGGCGAGGCGAGGCATTGCACGAGTTCTCGAAGAAAAGATCGCGGCCGGGCATTTTTCGCGGGCTACCGCACGGGAGGTCGCCGCGGCTATTATGCTCAAAAACGGAGAAGCGTTCTACGGGCTTTAGTACGTGATAGCCGAGCTGTACAGAGTTCAACGAAAGGACATTCCACGGACGGGGGCGCTCCTGGCCGACGCGTTCCGAAACGATCCGATGTGGGCGAAGATCTTCCAGGGCGCCCCGCCGACCGACGCGCGCGTTCGAGCGGTTTTCGAAACTCCCATCGCCTACTGTCTCACGTACGGAGACGTCTATGCGGTGTCCGAGAACCTGGAAGGCGTTGCCGCCTGGCTCCCCGGACGATTCTCCCGGATAACGGTTTTGCGGATGCTGCGAAGCGGAGCGCTCGCACCGGGGATGAGGATAGGCGGCACGCTTGCGAGGAGAATCCAACGCAGTATGCGACGGCTGGAAAAGGATCGGTTGCAGAATATGCGGGGGCGGAAGTATGTCTATCTTTTTATCATCGGTGTCGCGGGCGATCTCCAGCGGCGCGGATACGGCGGGAGGCTGCTGAGGGCGCTGATAGAGAAGTGCGACCGGGGGAATACGCATCTCTACCTGGAAACGGAAACCGAGGAGAACGTTTCGATGTACGAACACTTCGGATTCACCGCAGTCAAGCAGGTCATGCTACCGCTGGTGGATCTTCCGATGTGGGAGATGGTCAGATCGCCCGGCGGCGGCGCGAATCGTGTGGAAAACCCCGCATGAACGGTCGCCCGGACACGCGGACGCCTTTCCGTGGCCGTAGCGTCACCATGGGCGAATCCACGGGGTTCGAGCCGCCGGAGAGCTCCGACCGAGCTACGCGGGGTTTCCGGCGGTGTCGAGCCGCTCGAGTTCCTCGGGCGACAGTTCGATATCGAGCGCTTTTAGGTTCTCGGCAAGCTGATCGAGCCGTGTGGGAGCGGTGAGGGGGATGATCACGGGATTCCCGCCGAGAAGCCACGCGTAGATGATTTGCGGCACCGTCGCCCCATGATCGTCGGCCACCCGCCGAATCTCGGCCACCCGACTCTCGGCGTCGACTCCCAGATACTGCGACGGGATGCTTCGGTCCTCCCGAACGTAGGCGCCGTTTAGAAGCGGGCTATAGGCCAGCATCCGAAAACCGGGGTTCTCGCGGCAATAGTCGAGAAGATCCTCGTTCGCGCTTACCTGCGGCGCGAAGTCGGCCCCCGCCCGGGGACGCAGGTAAGTGAATCTCTGCTGAACGCAACAGTATTCGGCCCAGCCGTTCGCCCGACTCACGCCTCGCGCCCGCTCGATCCTCCACGCTCGATGGTTCGAACAACCGATATTTCGTACCTTTCCGGCTCGAACCAGGTCGTTGAAAGCGGAGAGCGTCTCCTCCAGCGGGTCGCTGCGGATGTCCGCGTGTGCATAATAGAGGTCGATATAGTCGGTTCCGAGGCGCTTGAGACTTCCCGCCGCCTCACTCTCGATCGTTTCGCGCGAAAGACTCGGGCCGATGTCGTCCCGATTGAACCCCACTTTCGTCGCGATAAACAATTCGTGCCGGTTGCCCCGCTCTTTCATCCACTCGCCGAGAACGGTCTCGCTTTCGGTGCCGACCCCGCCCTCGTGCCACTTCGAGTAATTGTTGGCCGTGTCGATGAACCGCCCACCGGCCTCGTAGTAGGCGTCGAGAACGGCAGATGAGGTCTCGCGGTCTACGCGGGTCCCCATCTGCAATATGCCCAGGCACAGCGCGCTTACCTGGTTATCCGACCGACCGAGTTGCACCGTTCGCATCATCTATGACTTCCTCCTCTACAACCTGCCGGCAAGAGCGCGATTCTTCTCGTAGGCCATCAACTCGTCGCGCGTGAGCTTTCCCTCTTCGAACTCGATACCGAGACGCTTCGAGAGCTCGCGGGTAAGAGCGTTACGAAACTGCTCGAGTGTTGCGGGCGAGCCGCTCTCTTCGGCGACGCTCGTCATCGGCTCCACCGCTTTATCCTTGATTTCGGGAGGCACCCATATGACCCTGAATAGCGGATCGGTGTCCATCTTGTCGAGGAACGCGACCATGTTGACGATGAACAGATTCTCGATCTCGCTTAAGAGGATCGTCGCGAGCTTCTTGCCGTGCGCCCGAACCGCGCCCTGATGCTTGTACCACGCGTCGTCCACCCCGAGAGACTTGAAAACATCGACCATGATCTCTCCGAAGGTGTGAAAAGCATCATCTGCCGAGGCGAAGATCGACTTCTCGAAAACCATCTGTACGTTGACGGTCGCGTCGGGATCGATGAAAACCAGCGTCCGTTGGCCCGTTACGATTACGTGCTCAAGGTCGGGACACTCTTCCTTGATTTCATTGATAAGGTTGGCGAAGTTTTCAAGACAGATGATCGCTTTGGCCCCGCAATCCTTCAGGATGAAGCTTATCTCTCTGCCCTTGTACATCGTGTTGAACGGAACCGCCACCGCGCCCAGCTTCTGTATTCCGAAGAAGCTGAAGACGAAATCCGGAATGTTGGGAAGCATCATCGCGACCCGATCGCCTTTCGCTATTCCGAGAGTCGCGAGGCCGCCGGCCACACGGTTCGCCTGCTCGTTGAGTTCCTGGTACGAATAGATCTTTCCCTCGAATCGTATCGCTTCGCGGCGTTTGAATCGACTGGTAATCTCCTCGAGCATCTCGCCGAGCCCGACGGGAAGCGGCCCCTCTTTTCTGTTTTTCCGAAGCATCACCCCTCCCGTTCCACGAGCCGCCGGTCGGTCGCTTCGCCGCGCAGCTCGGTGCGAAGGACCTTTCCGGTCGCGCTTTTCGGCAGCGAGTCGACGAACTCGACCACCTTGGGTCGTTTGTACGGCGCGACCGTCGCCTCGCAGTGTTCAAAAACCTCGTGTTCGGTGATCTGTTCGCCTTCGTGAACGACAACGAAAGCTTTGACGATCTCGTCTCCGCGCTTGTCGTGGGCGGCGATTACCGCGGCGTCGGCGATTTTCGGATGCATCATCAGCACTTCCTCGACTTCCCGCGGCGAGATGTTAAAACCTCCGCGAATGATCAGATCCTTTTTCCGGTCGGTGATGAAGAAAAACCCGTCCTCGTCGCGGTACCCGAGGTCCCCAGTGTGGAACCATCCGTCCGGGTCGTACGATTCGGCGGTCGCCTCGGGGTCGTTCCAGTAGCCCGGAGACACGGTGTCGCTTCGGATGACGATCTCGCCGGTCTCCCCGGTGGGCGCCTCGGCGCCGTTCTCGTCGACGACCTTCATCTCGACGCCGGCCGCCGGCGGCCCGATGCTGCCCTCTTTGAATACCCCGTCGATTCCGTTGCAGCAGACGCTCGACGTCGTCTCGGTCAACCCGTACCCTTCGACTATCTGCGTATCGAACACCTCCATAAACTCGCGCAACACGGCCAACGGCAGAGGGGCGCCGCCGGAGACGCAAAACTTCAGACTCTTGGGGATGTTCGTGGTTCTGCTTCGGGCGATGGTCAGAAGGTGCTGATACATGCTTGGAATCGCCGGCATGATCGTCGCCTTGTTGTCGGTAATCGCGTTGAGCAGCGTCTGCGGGCTGTACTGCGGAATCATGACGAAACAGGCGCCGTTGTTGACGCTCGCGACGAGCGCGTTCGACAGTCCGTACACGTGGTAGAGTGGGAGCACGCCGACGGCACGATCTTCGTGCGTAAACGGAATCAGAGACTTGACGACGGTGTTGCATTGAAAGTCGAAATTGCGATGCGTCAGCGTCACACCCTTCGGGTTGCCCGTCGTTCCCGAGGTGTAGAGGATGACCCCCGGGTCGTCGGGTTCCACGTGCACGGTCGCGAACGAGCGCGAGCCCTTCGCCGTCACCTCGCTCAAAGGGATAGTTCCCACCGCGCGGGCGCCGTTTCGTCCCTGTCTCGGCGCCTGCGCCACTTGAATTCCGGCCTTCGACGCCGCCCCGCGATCGACCTTGACGTCGGCGCCCGTAATGATGCCCCGCTTGGTGCTCCGCTGGACGATAAGCGTGTCGGGGACCGAGACCGTGGACAGTTGATACTTGCCCGCGATCCGTCCTTCCGCCACGCTCGCCGCGTGCGCCACGACATCCGCGGCGTCGCCCTGCGGATTGTATATCAGCCGCCAGCGTTTCGCATCCGCCATGTTCAACTCCCGGTTTCGGCCTTAAGATACGCGTCGACTTCGTCGAAGAACTGGTTCTCTATCTGCTCCGACGGACGCGGGGTAAGCTTGCTCACCACCAGATAGACGATCGTGTTGATCAGAAGGCTCGGGATGACCGGATGTCCGATAACGAGGATCCGCTCGCCGTTTACGACCACGAGCAAAGAAAGCACCAGATAGACGAGCCCTGCCACGGTGCCGGCGATGGCGCCCTGCTTCGTTCCGCGTTTCCAGAGCAACCCCCCGACGAAAGCCGGCGCCCACTGCGCGAACCCCGGAACACTCACGTCGGTGAGATAGAGCGCCATCGCGCCGCGGCTGACAAAGCTTATGACAAGACTGGCGAGCACGATGACGATGACCGCCCACCGCGCCCAACCCGTTATCTGCCTGTCGGTGGCGTTCGGCCGGAACAGTCCCTGGATGACGTCGCGGCTCACGATAACGCTCGACGTCATCAACTGGACCGACGCGGTGCTCACCGCCGCCGCGATAACGCCGAGCAGGACGTAGACGCCGAACCACGAAGGCAGCGTCCTCGTAATGACCGTTTGGACGACGCGGTCCGCCTCGGTTTGAAGCCCGACACCGTTCCGCGCCGCTTCGGCCGCCAACTCGCCCACCGGTATCGCCGCCGGCGCGACTATCGACCCCCAGAGAAAGGGGACAATGTAGAAGAAAAGTCCACCGAAGACGAAGATGAGCAGAGGAAACCACTTGAACAGCGACTTGTCGCGGGCGGTCATACATCCGATAGCGACGTGGGGCCAGCTGAACGCGAGCAACCCGACGACGAAGGTCCCCGCCAGTACGATCGAGGTATAGTGACCGTTCGGGCCCGGGGAAGAGAGTATCTCCGGACTCCGCTCCTTCAGGATGGCCACCGCCTGGACCAGGCCCCCGTCGGGGAAAAGCTTCGCGACGACCCAGATAAGGCTTCCGAGCAACGCGGTCATATACACGACGCCGAGGAAGATGTTGACCCAGGCGACGATCCGCATCCCGCCGAGCAGGACGAGAACGATGAGAATAACGGCGGTGTAGACCGCGCCCCACACGGCCGGATACCCGGTCAACGCCTCGAAACCGGCCCCGACTCCGAGAGGCTGAATACCGATGTACGGAACGATGAACGCGAGAATGCTGAATGAAAGAATGAACCTGAGCGCTTTCGACTCATAGCGCTCGGACAACACTTCGACCGGCGAAAGAAATCGGTTTATTTTCGCCAACGCCCAGAGTCGCGGCCCGAAGAACATATACAGCCCGGCGAAGCCCGCGACGCTTCCCCAGATGAACATCACATAACCCGGGCCCTGTGTGTAGAGCAACCCCGGAAAACCGTAGAAGGTCCAGGCGGAGGAAATGGCGAACAGCACGAAAAAAAACATCACCACGACGCCGATCGTGCGCCCGCCGAGCATGTAGTCCTCGGCCGTCTTCGCGGAGATCCGGTAACCGTACACCGCCATCAGCACGATAACGGCGCCGAAGACGGTCAATGAAAGGATCGTAAACATGGGCGCCTCCTATCTGTACGGCCAGAAAAAGAAAAAGTAGATGATATAGCTGACCAGCCAGAACACGACGAAAAGAACTCCGCCGACAAGCGGCATGGTCATCCAGCCGAAAACGATAATCGGTTCTCCGGCTTCGTCGGCGTCGGTGCCGCCGGCGACCAGAAAGACGATAAATCCGATGATCGACAACACGAGCGCGATCAGATAGATGCGCCCAGCCGTATGGCGTACCATTTCTCTCATGCTAAAGATTATAGCGTACCGCCCGACCGTCTGAAAAGGAGGCTTTTGTCGCGAAACTACCGGCGACGGGCATTCACACCGCGATCGACCGCGGCGTGAATGCCGCGCGAACCGACGATCCTCGGCATCGCGTCGGCGTTTCGCACGCTACTGCGCCAAAGGATCGCCTTTGAGAGTCGGAAGTGGATGTGGCCTGACGAGAACGCCGCCCTGCTCGTAACTCTCGATCGCGGCGAAAGTGTATTCGAGCGCCGCGAGCGCGTCGCGGCCCGACGCCCTGAGTTTTTCCTTGGGAACTCCGGCCGATACGTCCTCGAGAAAAGCGTGGATCCGGTTCGGGAAGGTCGTTCCGAAATCGGTCACCCCGGATTCGACGACGACCGGTGGCGGCGATTCGCCGAGTTTGAGGTTTTCCGGCTGCGCGGCGTCCGCCGGATCGGGCGCGGGCCAATAGGTAACCTTTTCGACGCAGTTCTCGATGCAGAAAGTCCCCCGTGATCCACCCACCTCGACGCTCCACCACCCCCCGAGTCCGAAGGTGTAATCTCCGCGTTGGCTGAGAAGGTAGCCGACGGCGCCGTTCCGGAAGCGCATATGGATGCTGTTTACCGAGACCATCAACTCTCCCGCGTGCCGGCGAAACCCCGGCCGATCCATGAATGCCTGAACATGAGTCACGTCGCCGCAAAAGTGACGCATGATGCTGAACGGATGATGAAGAAACGCCTTGACGTGAAAGTAGGGGAAGTCCTTCGACCGCGGGGCGTCGGACGGTTTGTACGCGGCTTCGCCGCCGGGAAACCCCATCCGGTGAACGCAGTAACCGATCTCTCCGATCTTCCCCGACTTCATGAACTCCATCGCCGTCTCGGCGGGTTTGGTAAAATAGTGATTCAGATTGCAGCCGAGGTACAGATCGAGCTCGGCGGCTTTCGCTACCATCCGCCGGCCTTCATGGATGTCGTTCGATATCGGTTTTTCGACGAGAACGTGCTTCCCCGCCTCCAGAGCTTCCATCGTCGGCTCGAAATGCCAGCTTCCGTTCTCGTTGCCGCCGGTGCACACGTCGACGACGTCGATATCTTCGTTGTCGAGCATCTCGCGCAGCGTTCGATACGATTTTACCCCGTGCTTTCCGGCGAGCTCATCCGCCCGCTCTTTGCGAACGTCGCAGATCGCGACCAGTTCCGCGAGATCGTCGCTCATATGACTCGCCGCGTGATTCCCGCCGATCCCGCGTGCGCCGACTATTCCTACTCTCAGTGCCATGGTTATCTCCTTATCCGTACAACTTCGCCGCTTCGAAGCGACTCGATCGCCGCCATAATCACTTTCAATCCGGCCAGGGCGTCGGCGCCCGATCCGTCGATCTCTTCGGGCGCCGCGCCTGAATCTATCTGCTCGACAAACCGATGCAGCCTTGCCCGGAAGGTGTCGTCGAAACCCGAGTACCCGCCGAAGACCGGATTGGTGTAGACCCTCTTCTCGAGCGTGTCGGCCGGGTAGAGGGTCGCTTGCCGCCACATGTCTTCGATCACCAACCGTCCGTCGGTGCCCGCGAGCTCGCATCGCTCCATCGGATGCCCCCTCCCGATGTCGTAGCTGCTCGTGAGATGTCCGACCGCTCCCGACGCGAACCGTACGTTGATCGAGGCGGTGCTCCAGATTCGCCGCCCGGGGGCCTTCATCGCAAAGCAGTGGACCGCTTCGATCTCCCCGCAGAAATGACGCATCAGATCCACCGCGTGAGGATCGAGCGCTTTCAGATGATAGACATCGGTCTCGGGATCCTCGAACCTGCCGATCCACAGTGAGACGTTGATAAAAAGCTGCCGACCGACGCGGCCCTCTTCGACCCAGCGATCGGCCTGCCGCGCCGCGGTGGTGAATCTGTGGTTGAAATCGACGCCGAAGCAGAGACCGCGCCGGGCGGCCGTCGCGACCATCTCCTCCGCCGGGGCAAGCTCGTTGGATATCGGTTTTTCGCACAGAACGTGACACCCGGCGTCGAAAGCCTGCATCACCGGCCTATGATGATCGCTTCCGTACTCCCACCCGCCGGTCGCCACGCTGCATATCTCCGGTTCGAGCTCGGCGAGCATCCGCTCCGCGTCGAGATACCACGGCACGCCGAGCCGAGCCCCGGTCGCTTCGGCGCGATCGGGAAGAATATCGCACACCCCGACGAGTTCGGCGCGATCATCGGCCGCGTATATATCCGCGTGAAGGTTCCCGATGTGTCCAAGCCCGACGACGCATACCCGCACCATCGCGACCGCTACTCTTTCGTTTTCTCGCCGGCCTGAAGCTTCTGCGCAACGTTCCGATCGCCGATATGCAGCGCCTCGTATGCCTGCCGCGAAGAGGTAAACGGCCCGGTTCCCTTTCCGTGCCAGTCGAGGTTGGTGTACATGGGGTTGGTACGCCCGGTTTCGGATTCGCGCCGCCTGATATGCTTCTGCATCCGCTTTTCAAGCATCGCGACCACATCGGGCTCGCTGTCGGCGAGGTTGATATACTCCTCGGGATCCTTGATCAGATTGTACAGTTCCACTTCGGGCTTGAAATGAAAGTCGGGCTCGAGTGCGTGGATCAGCTTCCATTCGGGAGTTCGCCAGCCGTGCTTCCGCATCCAGGTCGCTTCGGTAATGTAGAACTCCGGCTCCGGCTCGCGCCGACGGCCGTGCATCCGGGGGACGAGCGAACGACCGTCGAAGGCGATATCGCTTTCGATTCCCATCAGCTCGAGAACCGTCGGCATGAGGTCCTTGAGCTGACAGTAGTCGGAGACTCGTACGTTTTCCGGGACGACTCCGGGAAGCCGGAACACGAGCGGGACGACGAGCGTGCAGTCGTACAATCCGTGGTGGTCGTAGTAGCAGTCGTGATCGTGCAACGTTTCTCCGTGGTCGGAGGTAATGACGACGAGCGTTTCCTCCTCCACGTCGAGCGAGCGCAGCGTTTCGAAGATATTTGCGATGCAGGCGTCCATATACGCGATCGCCCCGTCGTATTGGGCGATGATGTACTCCTTGTCGGTTACCCCTTCGGGAAACCACGACCGGAAGTAGTCGGCGAAGGGCGCAAACTCATACACCGGTTTGAGCGAGTCGTTCTCCGGGTCGAACTCGTCGCCGTCGTAGAAGATTCTCATGAAGGGGGTCGGGGGGAGATACGGAGAGTGCGGGTCCATGTGTCGCAGGAACAGAAAGAACGGGTCGCTTCCCGCGGCGAGTCGCTTGAGCTCGGGTATGGCGACTTCGTTGAGTCGTTCGGCCTTCGGGCTTTGACCTTCCGCGGCCGAACCCCACCCTTCGTACTGCAGGTAATTGCGAAATCCCCGCGAGGCGGGATTGCCCTGGAACCCGACGCAGGTCGATTCGTAGCCGCTCGCTTCGAGAAGCTCGGCGAGCGTCGTCAGATGTTCGCCGAGACCGCCCTTGTGCCTGAGAGCGACGACGTCCGTTCCGAAACAGTCCATCCCGGTGAACATCGAACCGTATCCGGATGTCGTCGGGACGCTCGGGCTGAACGCCTGCTCGAAGGTAACGCCTCCTGCGGAGTATCTGTCGATGTGCGGCGTGGTGAGCCGCTCGTATCCGTAGAGACTCATGTGGTCCCGGCGGAGACTGTCGATGCCGATAAGCAGTAGATTCGGCGAAGGTTTCACTCTATCTCCCTCCTAGTTTTTTCAGACACGCGTTCAGATACCCGTAGCTCTCGGCGGCGATGATCGACACCAACGGAAGCTCGTGGTTCTCCGCTCCGATCACTTCGAGGCACACCGGTCCGTCGTATCCCTCGTCGACCATGGCGGTGCAGTAGCCGTACAGATCTATGTCTCCGCGCCCGCACGCCTGATCGCGCGGAACGCCGGGGCCGTGCTGCCTTCCCTTGCAGTCTCTGATATGAATATGTTTCACCCGCGGAAGCACCGCACGAAGCGCATCCGCCGGGTTCTCATTCGCGCGGTGAATATGACTAGGATCCATGTCGATGCCGAAAGCCGGCGAGTCTATCTCGCTCATGGCGCGAAGCGTTGTGGGCGTATTGTAGATCGCAGATCCCACGTGGGCCTTAACGCACAGCGTCACGCCGAACCCTTCCGCCTCCTGCGCCGTGGCGGTCAGCGTGTCGATCGCGCGCCGCAGATCCTCCTCCGAATCGGAGGCGCCGCCGGGCCCGACGTTGACGATCGGTATGCCGATCTCCGCCGCGGCTTCGAACGCGTTCACCAGCGCCGACCTATCGAGCCGCGCTTCCTCCATCGACAAGAACTCGATCCCCGCGTCGGCCACGATCGATTTCAGCTCGTGCGCCTGCTCCTTCCATCTGCCGAGATCGAGATGCTCGCACATCCCCGAAATGGCGGAAATCTCGACGCCGTCATACCCGCATTCGGCGATGTACTTCACCGCGGTGCGAAAATCATAGTCGCGAAAAAGAACCGAGTTGACTCCGAGTTTGATCATGATTCGCTCCTTTCGACCTCGTGTTACGGGTTCATTCGGCGCCTGCCGCCGCGGCCCGGTCGGCCTCTATCACCCGCTCTTTCACCGCGAGCACGTTGTCTCGGGTAACATACTCGAGAATGAACGGCCTCCCCTCGGCGTATTCGTGGTAGAGCCGGAGGAACCGTTTCCAATCGATGTCGCCGTCACCGACGATTCGCCCCTTCGCGTCGTTCACCTTCCGGTCCTTTCCGTGAAGATAGGCGATGTACGGCGCAAGATGCTCGAACATCTCCTCCTCGGTGCTGTTCGCGATGAGGTTGGCCGGGTCGAGCAGAATTTTGGCCCGCGGCGACTCCACCTGAACGATAAAATCGCGCGCCCGTTTGGCGCTGGGAACGACGTCGAGAACACACGGCTCGAGCGCGATGTCGACCCCGTAAGCATCGCCCTTCTCGCAGAGCCGCCTGAAACCGGCCACCAACCGGTCGAAATCCGCCTCGTAGGTATCGGCGTTTATCCCGCGAGCGCCGGGGCGGAACCCGCACTCGGTCGCCACCGTGGGGATTCCGTTGTACGAGGCGATCCGGATCATCCGTTCGAAGTGACGGAGGTTGGCTTCACGTTCGGCTTCGTCGGGCTCGATCAGATTGGTAAAAACGCCGAGCACCGGAACCTCGACCCCCGCATCGCGGTACGTATCGACGATGCGCCTGCTGCGTTCGTCGGAGAGCGCGGACAGGTCGCCGCGACCGTTATAGATCCAGTAGTCCGAATCGGCGTTTTTGAAACAAAGCTCGGTCCACCGGAATCCATGTCCCGCGAGAAACTCGGCTGTCTCCCGATTGGTCAGCTGCGGAAAGCTGCGCGAAACGACGCCGATGTCCATCACGCCTCCCGGCGGATCTTGCCGCCGGGCGGAGACGCCGCCTCGTGCGCGAGTCGCCGCAGGTCTTCCTGAAACATCGGAAAGTCGTGGCGTCCCTCGTCGGTCTTCCACCGGCCCACCGCTTCGGGTCGCACTTCGACGCGCACGAGCGGAATCCCGAGATACGACTCGAGCCTCCGGACGGTCCGTTCCTGATCGAGGACGAAATCCTCGAACCGGATCTCGATCCATCGTTTCGGCTTCGGGGTCGCGGTTACGATTTCGCGCTGATACTTCCAACTGATCGCGCGCATTTCGCGGACATCCTCGACGCGGTCGTACGGGACGCCGAAATCGGCAAGGTCGTCGGTGATATGCGCTCCTATGATCGAGTCTCTCGGATCTCGCACCCAATAGATGTACCGAGCCTCCGGAAACAACCGCACGATCCACGGGAGAACCAACGTCGTTTCGGGGAGTTTCCATCCGCGGTGCTTCGAATCGGTCTCGAGCACCGACGATGCGTAAGACCGGACCAACCGCTCGAACTCGGGATCGATCGGCATCGAATGGAGCGCGGAGAAGTCCCACTCCAACCCACCGAGGTGTTTTACGTGGCGATTCATCACCCGGCACGCCTCGTAGAGCTCATCGGCGGGCACCAGGTCGTAGGAAGCGTTAAGCCGGGCGCCCATAAACACCCCGCTTTCGCTCAAAGTACGCGACATCGCTCTGGTGCCCGAGTGCCCGCGGCCGACGACGATGATCAGGCTCACCGCGAAATACTCCGCGGCGCCTCGTCCGCTTCCGGGTATCCGTGCAAAGGCATGCCGGCATGATAGACGAAGAGACCGAGGCCTGCCAAGCGAGAGTCGCCGGCGTCGACGCTTTTCTTTGTAGGATGCGCCCGGTCGGATGAATTGCTCCACCCGCTCCTCCTCGTGTTGACCGGCCGCGCGGAGGGTGTCACAGTGGTGAGTGATCCGGTCCGTGCGCACCGTTCCGCGGCGCCGCCGAACGGACGAGGAGGAACTTCATGGTGAAGATAGCGATGATAGGCGCGGGAAGTCTCGTATTCTGCAAGACCCTCGCGATGGACATTCTCTCTACCGAAAGCCTCGCCGAAAGCGAAATCCGGCTGATGAGTCGCACGCGGCCCAAGCTGGACCGTATGGAGGAGTTCCTGAGGCGGGTCGTCGATGTGAACGGTCTCGGAGCGAGAATCAGCAGCACGCTCGACCGGCGGGAGGCTCTCGACGGCGCCGATTATGTCGTCAACATGATTCAGGTCGGCGGAATCGACGCCTTCAGATACGACTACGAGATTCCGCTAAAACACGGCGTCGACCAGTGCATCGGTGATTCCCTCGGTCCCGGTGGCATCTTTCGGCTGCTCAGAACCGCGCCGGTGCTCATCGACATGATCGCGGACATGGAGGAGCTCTGCCCCGAAGCGCTCTTTCTTAACTATACCAACCCGATGGGCGGCTGCTGCCACCTCATCGGAAGGGTCACCGATCGCATCGAGTCGATCGGATTGTGCCACGGCGTCCAGACCACCATGGATTTGGTGGCCGGGTATCTCGGTCTTCCGAAGAACCGCGTCGACTACACCTGCGCCGGTATCAACCACATGGCGTGGTTTCTCTCGCTTACCGACCGCGAAACCGGAGAAGATCTCTACCCGAAGTTTCGCGACCTGTGCGAGCGCCCCGAGTATTACGCGAACGAGAAGGTGCGATGCGAAGTCATGCGTCAATTCGGCTATTTTATGACCGAATCGACCGGTCATCTCTCGGAGTATGTTCCCTGGTTCCGTTCGAGCCCGCGCGCGCTCGCCGCTTATTGCGACGAACCCGGCTTCGGCGGCGAATCCGGCGCCTACTACACATTCAGCAAAATGATCGCCGAGAAGTTCAAGGACGTAAACTATCTGGACGGCGAAAGCGACGCGCTCGGCCGGAGGAGCAGCGAGTACTGCTCCTACATTCTCGAGGCTCATCAGACCGACCGTCCTTTCAGGCTACAGGGAAACGTCCGAAACTCAGGCTACATCACCAACCTGCCCGACGGCGCCTGCGTCGAGGTCCCGGTCTTCGTCGACGGCCACGGCATTCATCCGGTGACCGTCGGCGCGCTTCCGCCGCAGTGCGCCGCGCTCAATCAGACCAACGTCTCGGTCCAGACGCTGATGGTCGAAGCGGCGCTGACCGGCGACCCCGAACATATCGTTCACGCGGTCGCGATGGACCCGCTTACCTCGGCGGTCTGCACGCTTGCGGAGGCGCGCGAAATGACCGCCGAAATGCTCGAGGCCGAAAAGCAGTGGCTCCCGCAGTTCGAGGGGAAACGAGTGCGCGCGACGCCTTCCGTAACGATTCCGAAAGACGTGAGGCGAGTCGACGTTCCCCTCGATCCCGCCCTCGCTATAGCCGCGCGGTTCGGCGAGCTTGCCGAACGGAAGGTGGAGTAGCAGTTGTTTCGGTGAGAATCCTGTGGAGACTCCCTATGTCGGTGTTACCGACCCGCCTTCCACGGCGGCACGTGAAGAGCTTCCACGCCTCAAGGAGGGGCGACATGTCTAAGCCGAAGGTGCGCGTCGGGTTCGTCGGCGTGGGGAGCATGGGACAGATGGCCCACCTGCGAAACTACGTCCTTCTTGACGAGTGCGAGGTGGTCGCCGTGGCCGAGCTTCGCGCGGAGGTAAGGAACGGCGTCGCGGACCGCCACGCGATCGCCGAACGCTACGAAAACGCCGTGGAAATGCTTGCCGCCTCACGGCTCGATGCGATCGTGGCGAGTCAACCCTTCGAGCGTCACGAGACGGTTCTATCGGATATTCTCCCGGCGGGAATCCCGCTTTTCGTTGAAAAACCGCTCGCATCGAGCGTCGCGACGGGCGAGCGGATCGTCGAGATGGAGCGCAGAAGCGGCGCCTTCATTATGCTCGGCTACCACAAACGAAGCGACCCCGCGACTATGTACGCGAAAGAGCTGATCGAAGAGCTTGTTTCATCGGGCCGACTGGGCCGGATGACCTATGTCCGCATCCTCATGCCCGCCGGAGACTGGATCGCCGGCGGCTTCGACGGCATCGTCACGGGCGCAGCTTCGCGTCCTGAACTGCAGAGCGATCCCCCCGACGACGATTTCGATGAGGCGGGACGCGAAGCGTACCGCACTTTCGTCAACTATTACATCCACCAGGTGAATCTGCTCAGGCATCTCATCGGTGCCCCTTACCGTCCGGTCTTCGCCGATCGCGCCGGGGTCCTGCTCGTGGCCGAAGCTGACAACGGAGTGACGGGGACGATCGAGATGTCCCCCTACTCGACTTCGATTGCATGGCAGGAGCGGGCGCTGGTATGCTTCGAAAAGGGATGGATCCGAATCGAGCTGCCTGCACCTCTCGCGCTCAACCGTCCGGGACGGGTGACGACCTACTCCGACCCGGGAAACGGAAAAGTTCCCATGGAAGAGACGCCCACGTTGCCGTGGGTGCACGCGATGAAGCAGCAGGCGATCAACTTCCTTGCGGCGGTACGTGGCGAACGGGAGCCGATGACGAGCGCCGCCGAAGCGCTCGAGGACCTGCGGGTCGCGCGCGAGTACCTGAGACTGCAAACGGCAAAGTAGAGGAGAAAGATCAATGGCGCTGCAATTCCGCAAGATGCTTGTCGCCGACGAGCGGTATGAATCGGCGGCCGTGTTCGACGTCGACGGCGACGGCGTTCCCGACATCGTCTCGGGTGCTTACTGGTACAAGGGTCCCGATTTCGCGCAAGCCTACCGCGTGGGAGAGGTCGCGGCGAACGGTGAGTATTTCGACGACTTCGCGACGATTCCGCTCGACGTCAACGGCGACGGGCGGATCGATTTTATCACCGGCGGCTGGTGGGGAAACACGCTCAGATGGCGCGAGAACCCCGGCGTTGCGGAGGCCGAGTGGAATGAGCATATCATAGCCGAGACCGGAAACGTCGAAGCCGTTTGCGCGTGGGACATCGACGGCGACGGTATGCCCGAAATCATCCCCAACTGTCCGAGTGAACCGGTTCGGGTTTTCAAGCTCGATACCGATGCGGACGGCCGTGGGAAAGGCACGTTCACGATCCACCGGCTCACCCACACCCCGCAAGGACACGGGCTTGGATGCGGAGACATCGCCGGTAACGGCCGAATGGACATCGTTCTTCGTAACGGATGGCTCGAAGCGCCCGAGAAGCCGTATGAGGAAGAGTGGAAATGGCACCCCGATTTCGAGCTTCCACACGGAGCGAGTGTGCCTATTCTCGTTGCCGACGTGAACCGCGACGGGGCGGCCGACTTGATCGTCGGCGGGGGGCACAGCTATGAGCTGGCCTGGTGGGAACGACGTATCGGAGAGGGAAGATGGATTCGTCATCCGATCGACCCGTACAACTCGCAGTACCACAACCTGAAATGGATCGACATCGACGGGGACGGTGAAGATGAGCTGGTAACCGGGAAGCGGTACCGTGCCCACTGCGGGCGCGACCCCGGCGCCGGCGACGATGTGGGTATCTACTATTTCAAATGGAACGGAGAGTCGTTTTCGAAGCAGATCATCGACTACGGCCCGGCCAGGGTCGGGACCGGCGTCGGAATCCATTTCGACATGGCCGACCTCACCGGGAGCGGTCTTCCCGACCTCATCGCGCCGGGCAAAGACGGCCTCTACGTCTTCTGGAATCTGGGATAGTGGCGCGAATCCTGTGGATTCCCCCGCACGAAGCGGCGACGCCGCTCGCGAGACGCCGTCCGTAGCGGCAACCGGCGCAAATCCACGACATTCGGATCAGCAAGCGGACTGTTCCTGATTCCCGGCCTCGGATATACTCCTCGACGATGCCGTCGGGAGACGGCGTCGCAGCGCCGAAATGCCTGAAAGGGGGAGTACATCGTGTCCATACTCCGGATTGCATTCGTCGTCGGTGGGGCGACGGTGGTTACCTGTGCAATCGACGCAGTCGTCAAAGCAAAATGGATCAACAAACAGCCGGTCGACAATCCCCGGCTTACGAGGATCGCCGGTTACGTCCGCGACGGCGCCATGACGTTTCTCAGGCGCGAATACAGCACGGTTCTTCCGTTCCTGCTGGTCGTCGCCGCTTTTCTTGCGGTAGCGAATACCGGGCCGCTTAGACTGCAATCGATTTCGTTCGCCGCCGGCGGCATTCTGTCGGCGCTGGCCGGCTACATCGGCATGAAGGTCGCGACGAACGCCAACGCGAAGACGACGCACGCGGCGCAGAGCGGGTTGGCCGCTGCCTTCGGTCTCTCGTTTCGCGCCGGGAGCGTTATGGGCATCGGCGTGGTGGGGTTGACGATGTTCGGAGTGCTTCTGGTCTTCGGGCCGGTGACGCTCCTGTACGGCTCGGGCAAGGTCGCGCTGACCGGTCGTGTTCTCCCGATTCTTTCCGGGTTCAGCCTCGGCGCGAGTTCGATCGCGCTCTTCGCGCGGGTCGGTGGCGGCATTTTCACCAAAGCGGCCGACGTCGGCGCCGATCTGGTCGGAAAGGTCGAGGCCGGCATTCCGGAGGATGATCCCCGAAACCCGGCGACCATCGCCGACAACGTCGGCGACAACGTCGGCGACGTCGCGGGAATGGGGGCGGATTTGTTCGAATCCTACGCCGGGTCGATCATCGGAACCATGTTCCTCGGCGCCGCGGCGGCGACCGGAGCGGCGGAATCTTTGCGGCTCGTCGCGCTTCCGCTTCTCCTTGCATCCGCGGGAATCCTTGCTTCGCTCGTCGGAATACGGTTCGTTAGAATTCGCGGCCAAGGAGGACCCGGTCCGGCGATGATGCGCGGCACTCTCGTCGCGGTCACTCTTGCCGCGATTCTCGCCTTCTTCGTCAGCCGACTGACTCTTGGAAGCGCAGCGGACGCGGAAATCGGTTACCTCCGGGTGTTCTTCTGTGCGGTGCTCGGAATGGTTGCAGGAACGGTCCTGGGGGTGGTCACCGAGTATTTCACCGGCGCCGACACCCGGCCGGTACGCTCCATCGCCACTTCGTGCGAAACGGGTGCGGCGACGACGATCATCACGGGTCTGGGCGTCGGCATGGCATCGAGCGTTCCGCCGGTTCTGATCGTCGCGACCGTTATCCTCGCCGGCTCGGCGCTTTCCGGTACCTATGGAATAGCGATTTCGGCTCTGGGAATGTTGATGACCATCGGAATACAGCTCGCCGTCGACGCCTTCGGGCCGGTGGCGGACAACGCCGGCGGTCTGGCCGAAATGTCGGAGATGCCGCCGGCCGTCCGTCATGTGACCGACGAACTCGACGCGGCGGGAAACACGTCTGCGGCGGTGGGGAAAGGGTTCGCCATCGGCTCGGCGGCGCTCACGTCGATCATCCTTTTCAGCGCTTTTCGCGAACAGGTCGGCCTCGAGTACGCCGATTTGATGGGTACCGACGCGCTTGCCGGCGTATTCGTCGGCGCGATGATTCCATACCTGTTCTCCTCGATGGCGATCCGCGCGATCGGGAAGGCGGCCTTTGCGATGATCGAGGAGGTTCGGAATCAGTTCCGGAGCAAACCGGGGATACTCGACGAAACCGAAGAGCCGGACTATCGGCGCTGCGTCGACATCGCGACCGCGTCGGCGCTCGGCGGCATGGTGGTCCCCGGAGTCGTGGCCGCATTATTACCGGTAGCCGTCGGCTTTCTCGGCGGCGTCGAGCTTTTGGCGGGATTGTTGGTCGGCGTAACGGCGTCGGGGGTGGTTCTTGCGGTCTTTATGGCGAACTCGGGCGGCGCGTGGGACAACGCGAAAAAGCTGATAGAATCACGGGGGGACGCGGCGAAGGGAACCGAGCTCCACAAGGCGGCGGTAATCGGAGACACCGTCGGAGACCCGCTCAAGGACACCGCCGGCCCGTCGCTCAACATCCTCATCAAGCTCATGGGGGTCGTGTCTCTCGTCATCGCCCCCATTCTACGGTCATTCTGGGGGTTGTAATGGAATACGATATATATCTCTATATGATTCTGCATCCTAATAACGCTTTGGTCGCCTCACAGCTCGATCCGGTGCGCTTCGCCCGGCACTATACCACCGGATCGAGCCGTCACTACCGCGGGAAAGTGATCTTCGCCGAGGTCGACCCTTCGTTTCGCGATCCTTTTTTCCGCATAGACGAAATACTGCGGACGGTGAAGCCGCACGAAGACGGGCGTCCGAAGGCCACAAAATTCATAGCAAGCTACCGCGTACTCGAACACGTCGACTTCGACGCGATCCGCCGGCTCTATCTCACCTCGCAAGAGGGCGAGTGCGTCGGGATCGACGCCGGAACTCCGGAGCGAGGCGACGGGAACGGACGGCTCAGGCTGTTCGCCGAGATTACCCCGCTTCGGATGCTCGTGCTCTCCGAGCATGGATTCGAGGATTTCGGGCGTTACATCACCAGCCCGACGAACCCCAAAAGCGCACCGAAACAATTCTACACGAGCATTGATCTTGACGTAGCCGCCTATGTAAACGAGTTTGAGCGCAACCCGTTCAAGCCGTCGCCGGCGCCCGACGTCCACCCGTCGACGCTCCGCGACGCGTTTATCGAGATTACGACCTACCCGGAAAAGCATCATAAAGGCATCGCGCTCGACTCGCGCCTCGATCAGATCTCCTACAAGCTCATCGGCACCGGGTTCATGTTCTCAAGCCAGGACGCGGCAAAGTTCTTCCCCATGCCGTCGCCGGAAGAGATCGAAGAACGCGCCTACAAGTTCTGGCGGACGATGTAGCGGCGAATAAAGCGATGGTCGCGCCGAATCTGCTCGTAGTTCTTTCCGGTCAACTCCGCCGGCACGCGCTCGGATGCTATGGAGATTCCGACGCGATTACGCCGTACATCGACGTGCTCGCCTCACATGGTGTGCGGTTTGAAAACGCCTGCGCCGCCTACCCGGTCTGCGTCCCGTTCCGGTTCACCATCATGACCGGGATCCCGGCGCATTCCCGGTTGGTGCCGGCGGTCAATCTCCCGCGGGCGCCGCAGGCACCGCAGGCGTAGACGAGGCGGAACCGTTCGGAGGGAGATATCGTTTCGCGACCTTCGCCACGTAGGTAAACGTCGGGTTGACGAATTGAGTGCAGCGCGCTTCAAGCACTTGACCGAGAAGCAGAAACGCCTCTTCGCGATCCATCGCGTAATCGTGCTCAATCCAAAGGAGGAGTCTTTCGAGCGCCGAACGGAAAGCGTCTTCCGCCGGACGCTCCATCGCAACGGCGATCACGTGCGTCGCATTCTCGATTCGCGGGTATTCGAGGGGCGGACGATCCTTTATGACACGGCAATTCAAACGTGCGAGCCCTTCGGTTTCAATACCGCCGGCGCCGCAGATCTCGCCGTCTCCCTGCACGGCGTGCATATCACCGACGTGAAGAAGTGCACCGGGGACGAATACCGGCAGGAAGAGCGTCGCGCCCGCCGCAATCTCCTGCGCGTCGAAGTTCCCACCCCAGTATCCGCCCCAGCCGTTGTGATATCGTTCGGTCGCCGGCGAGACGCCGACGAACCCGAGCATGGGACGCGCTTCGATCCGCAACCCGTCGGACCACCGGATGACGCCGTCGGCGATCTCAACGACCCGGTGCACGTCGCCGATCGGAGACGCTCCCAACCGTGAGGGCATCGCGCCTGTCGACCCGCCGAAACGGGTAAAGCCGACCGGCCCCGGTTCGACGGCCTCGATGTGCACCGCAAGCGTGTCGCCCGGCTCGGCGCCGCGGACGAAAACGCAACCGCTCGAAGGGTTGCCGCCTGTGAGAAGCGCCGCGAGCTCGGCGCCGCGCGGGTGACCGGCGAGCCACGGGCCGCGATTCATCTGAGTCTCCACTTCGAACGATTCGCCCGGCTCCACTTCCAGCGTGGGCTCGTTGTCCGGACCGGTCTCGAAGTACAGAACGTCCTTTCCTGTGCGCTTCATGGTCGTCGCCCTAGCGAAACGGGTGATCGTAGACCCGGAGATCGCCGAGGTGATAACTGAACAGCTCCTTCGTTCGCCAATGCGCCGGATCCCCGGTCCGACGCATCCAGTCGAGCAGCAACCGCCGCATTTCGTCGGCGCGTTGTCGATATGCCGGATGATCGATCAGGTTGAGCGTCTCATCCGGGTCGCTCCGAAGGTCGTACAGTTCGTCCGCCGCGTCGCAGTTGAACCCGTATTTCAGGTCGCCGCATCGAACGCTCCTCATCGTCGTCGCGAGATTATTCACGCCGCCGAACTCGGTGACAACGAGTTCACGCCACCGTGCGCTCGCCTCCCTTTCGGTCGATTCGTCGAGAAGCGGAAGGAGCGAGGCGCCGTGAATCGTCGACGGGTCGAACCCGACGCCGGCTGCATCGAGAACGGTCGGGTAGACATCGGCGAGACTCACCGGCTCACGCCTCCTCGCGCCGCGTACCGTTCGCCCGGGAAGTCTCAGTATCATCGGGATCCGATGGGTTTCCTCGAAATGATGCCATCCCTTGTCGGTCAGCCCGCCGTGGGAACCGAGCGTCTCGCCGTGATCGGCGGTAAAGATGACCAGAGTATTGTCCAGCGCTCCGATGTCGTCGAGAGCTTCGATCATCCGACCTATCTGAGCATCGATAAACGTCGTGAAGGCGTAGTAGTAACGGATCATCACGGCCCACGCTTCCCAGCCGAGCTCTTCGTGAAACGGGAGGATCTTGTTGTGATGCGGTCCCGGGATCGAGCGAGACGGCCACCTGTAGTTGGGCCACTCGGGGATCGGGAGATCGCGATAGACGTCGAAGTACCTCTCGGGAGCGTAGTACGGCCCGTGTGGACCCCAGAAGTTGTGCCAAATGAAAAACGGTCTTCCCTCCGACGTGAAACGTCGCATCATTTCGATCGTATGCTCGGCAAGAAAATAGGGGACGGTCGCCTCCTCGGGACCCAACTCCACACCGGCGGGCAGGAAGCGCGGGGTGTCGTGGCTCCAGTCGGCGAGCCGGCGCGTGTAACCGTGCACCGCCAAATAGTCGGCGAACTCTGAAAAGCGGTGCCCCCCGTTGCCGTGGCCGGGAAAGTTCTGCCCCTCGAAACCGACGTCCCGAGGCAACGAGGGTCGGTTCGAACCTCCGTAGGCGTGCCGCGAATCGGTCCCCAGATGCCATTTGCCCGTGTAGCCGCACGCGTAGTCGGCCGCTTCAAGCATGCGCGACAAAAGCTCCGGGCGGTCCTCTATCTCGTGGATCGAGCATCCGAGATTGTGCACGTTGGACGTTATGCCGTGTGTATGAGGATAGAGTCCGGTAAGAACCGTTGCACGCGCCGGACTGCACACGGGGCAGGTGGTGTAGCTCCGCTCGAAGACTGCTCCGTCGGCGGCAAGCGAATCTATCGCCTGAGTTCGGCAAACGGTCGGTCCATAGGCGCCGACGGCCGAAAGCCGATGTTGATCCGTCATGATAAGGAGGATATTAGGTCTGGCCATGCGTCCGAGAGTACCATACCCGCCGCGCGGCCACAAACGCGGCGGCGGGAGTCGAAGCGAGGGATTGTGAATGGGGCAGGCCGAATTCGACGTTCGCACGTGTTGAATCGGCGGCCGACGTTGATTAGAGTGGGCATATTATGGAAGATACACGACGGAAGCTCGAGAAAAAGCGGGGCAGGCTGCAGAAACTGCTCGACGCGCGGTCGAAAGCACCGTGCGACACGCGGCATCTCTCGGCCGGTGACGTTCAGCGCGAACAGGAAATCGAAGATCTGGAGAGCGAAATAGCGGCGCTCGAACGGAAACTCGGCGTCTGACCGACTCGTCGACCCGTGGGTCCCGTGGGTCCCGTGGGTCCCGTGGGTCCCGTGGGTCCCGTGGGTCCCGTGGGTCCCGTCGACGGGTCGGATTCGGCGGAAGCCCGCTTGCGCCTGCCTGCTATGTATGATAGCGTGTATATACGCTCTCTCAAATAGGCGGCGGGCGGCATATTGATGGCAGGAAAGTGGGCACGGGTTGACTTCGCCACTTGCAGGCCGTGCGAGTGCAACGGTCATGACGGAACGTGTGCGGCCGTCGATGCGTGCGCCCACGGCCTGCTTGAGCAGGAGGAACCGCACGAGAGCCCCATGCTCATGTCGGTGACGATGTGTGTCGGATGCGGCGATTGTGTGCGCGCGTGTCCGATCGGCGCTATTTCCATCGAGCGAAAGTAGAGGTGCTGGAATGAAGCTCGCAATATCGGGCAAAGGCGGAGTGGGGAAATCGACTCTGGCCGCAGCGTTGTCGCTTATCATGGGCGAGCGCGGAGTACGCGTATTGGCCGTGGACGCCGACCCCGACGCGAATCTGGCGGCGGCGCTCGGGTTTACCCTGGAGGAGCAACGATCGATCGTCCCGATCTCGCGTCAGGTCGATCTGATCGAGGAGCGAACCGGAGCGAAGGTCAACCAGTACGGCCAGGTATTCACGATGAATCCCGACGTCGACGATATCGCCGAAGAATACGCTTCGAAGAAGCACGGCGTTTCACTCCTGGTCCTCGGCGCGGTAAAACGGGGCGGCGGCGGGTGCGCGTGTCCGGAGAACGTATTGCTCAAGGCGCTTGTGGCGGACCTGATTCTCTATAACGACCAGGCGTTGGTCATGGATATGGAGGCGGGAATCGAACATCTCGGTCGCGCGACGACGAGCGGCGTCGATACGATGGTCATCGTCGTCGAGCCGGGAGCTCGGTCGCTGGAAGGCGCCCGACGAATCGTGGAGATGGGTCGCGAGATCGGCCTTGATCGGTTCGCCGTGGTCGCCAACAAGGTACAGGATTCCGACGACGCGGCGTTCATCGCGGACTCGCTCGCCGATCTGGATATTCTCGAATACCTGCCGTTCTCCGACGCGTTGCGAAGAGCGGACAGGCCGGGAGTCTCGGTACTCGACGGCGCGGACGGCGAATTGCGAAAACGGTTCGAGAAAATCCTCGACACGCTCGAAAAGCGGTGACCCGGCCGCTTTCGATCTTGCGCGGTATTGCTACAATCGCTACACTGTAGCCGCCCGGTCGATACACTCCCGGCGTTCCGACGTCGGAAAGACGGGTCGCCCCGTCGGTATCGACGGCCGGAATTCTGATTACCAAAAATATTCGATTACGGACGATTGTGAGGTATGGCGATGCTGATCACCCCACGCCTTTCCAAAGCCATTCTACCGATCGAATCGAATACGCCGGAGCATACGAGTCGCCGGGCGACTCTGTTCGGGGAGCACTCGCGAAGGGAGGTTAAGACATGGCGAGGGAACTGAAATTTGCAGATGCGGCCACGCAGCAGATGGTGAGACACGCCGAGGCCGAGCAACACGAGACCGTGTGGGATCGCTACGATGCGATGCAGCCGCAGTGCGGGTTCGGAACCCTGGGGCTTTGCTGTCGACACTGCAGCATGGGACCGTGTCGAATCGACCCGTTCGGAAACGGACCGAAAACCGGAGTTTGCGGCGCTACCGCGGACACCATCGCCGCACGACATATCGTGCGGATGATCGCAGCCGGCGCCGCGGCGCACTCGGACCACGGACGCGACGTCGCCCACACATTGGCGTTGATCGTCAAAGACCCGAAGAGCGCTTACTCGATCAAAAGCGAAAGCAAGCTAAGGGCGGTTGCCGCCGTCTACGGCGTCGAGACGAAGGACCGCGAAATTATGGATATCGCCGCCGAGGTGGCCAAAGAAGTTCTGACCGAGTTCGGCCAATCGGAAGGCACCGTTCGCATGGTGAAGACGGCGCCCGCCGCGCGGTACAAGATCTGGGAAGAGCTCGGGATCGTTCCGCGGGCGATAGATCGTGAAGTCGTCGAAACCATGCACCGAACTCACATCGGCGTCGACGCCGATTATAAAAACATTATTATGCAGGGGATGCGGACGTCTCTCGCCGACGGATGGGGAGGCTCGATGATCGGGACCGAGCTCTCCGACGTCATTTTCAGCCTGCCCAAACCGCTGCGAACGATGGCGAACCTCGGCGTTCTGAAAAAGGACTATGTCAACGTGGTCGTTCACGGACACGAGCCGACGCTTTCGGATGTGATCGCCGTGATCTCGAAGGACAAAAAACTCGCCGAGCGCGCGAAAAAGGTCGGCGCCAAAGGGATCAACCTTTCGGGCATCTGTTGTACCGCGAACGAAATAATGATGCGTCACGGCATTCCTCTGGCCGGGAGCTATATGCAGCAGGAACTTGCGATCATGACCGGTGTTGTCGACATGATGATCGTCGACGTCCAGTGCATCTGGCCCGGTCTCGACAAGACCGCCGAATGCTTCCATACCAAGCTCGTGAGCACCTCGCCCAAGGCGCAGATGCCGGGTTTCGAGCACATTGAGTTCGACGAGCACAGGGCGATCGAAACCGCGACGCAGCTGCTCGAGGCGGCCATCGACAACTTCCCTAACCGCGACGGTCAGCGCACCTTCATCCCCGACGTCGCCGAGCGGGCCGTCGCGGGCTTTACGACCGAGTCGGTGTTTCAGTTTCTCGGCGGGACGTACCGGTCCACCTACAGACCGCTGAACGACGCGATCATCGCGGGGCGCATCCGGGGTCTTGCGGGAGTGGTGGGATGCTCGAACCCGAACGTCGAGTTCGAAGAAGGGCATCTGACGATCGTAAAGGAGCTCCTGGCGAACGACGTGCTCGTTGCTTCGACCGGGTGCAACTCGATCACCTGCGCAAAACACGGGTTGATGCAACCGGAAGCTGCGCTCACATACGCGGGGGAAGGCCTCAAAGAGGTCTGCAGGGCCGTCGGCATACCGCCCGTTCTTCATATGGGCGCGTGTCTTGACAACAGCCGCATCCTGCGGGTGCTCACCAACGTCGTTGCCGAAGGGGGGCTCGGCGAAGACATCAGCGATTTGCCCGCCGCGGGCGCGGCGCCCGAATGGATGTCCGAAAAGGCGGTCTGTATCGGTTTCTACTTCGTCGCGTCGGGCGTCTACACGGTCATCGGCAAGCCGCTTCCTGTGGCCGGAAGCGCCGCGCTTAACAGCTACCTGACCGACGGGATCGAAGCCGACACCGGTGGGCGCTGGGAGTGGGAGATGGACCCGATCGAGGCCGCGCATAAGATGCTCCGGCATATAGACAAGAAACGTAAGGCGCTCAAACTCAAGCCGATGATGTACGAGCAGCCTTTCCCGCAGGCGGAGTAGCGCGATGTCGAAACACATTACCGTGACGATCGATCGGTGTCTTGGATGCCATACCTGCGAGCTCGCGTGCGCGATTTCTCATTCGGAGTCGAAGGATATCGAAACGATGATGATGCGCGGCGAAGTCGCTTACTACCGCATAAACGTCGAGTCGTTTCGCGGTCTTCCCGTTCCGGTCAACTGCCAACAGTGCGATCAACCCGCCTGCGAGATCGCCTGCCCGACCGGCGCGGTCAAACGGTTGGCGCCGGGGAAGCCGGTGCTTGTCGACGAACAGAAGTGCATCGGCTGTTCGATGTGCGTTCAGGCGTGCCCGTTCGGGATGATTTCAATGAAAGCAGGCGGCAAGAGCTCCTACAAATGCGATCTGTGTATCGAGCGGGCCGCGCGGGGCAAGGGTCCGGCCTGCGTCTCCTCGTGCCCCACCAGGGCGCTGCATTTCGAAGACGAACAGATCAGCACGCGGGAGAAGCGAATCGACACGGCACAGCGGCTCGTCGCGGCGCAACGAAGCGCAGAATCGCAGACGGTGAGCTAGCCGGAGGGACGGTTTGGAAACGATCCGGAACGTACGAGTATGCGTCGGCAGCTCGTGCCACATTAAGGGCGCCCGGAGCTTGATCATGAGGTTTAACGAAATGCTCAAGCACGAACGTCTCTCCGACACTGTGGAGCTATCCGGATCGTTTTGCATGGAGCGGTGCGGCGAAGGACTCAACTGGGAAATCGACGGTGAACCGCTTACGAGCGCTTCGGTGGAAGACGCGGTGGAAACCTTCATCGAGCGGATCGTCGAGCCTCGCACGGAACATCGAGACGGTATCAAGGAATGAGCGGACGCCAATCGTCGTCTCAATACATCGACGCGATTCTGCAGCAGACTCCCAACGGAGTGTTGCTCGTCGATACCGACACGCTTATCAGATTCGTCAACCCGGCTTTTCTCGATATGTTTCACTGTAGGGGCGAGGAGTTGCTCGGCGAAGCGGCGGCGGACTACGTCCACTCGGAGTGCTTCGAGCGGGCGATTGCCGAGGGTGGCCACCTGACGGTTACCGAGAGTGTTCCGGATCATGGAGTGAGCTTTCGCGCCGGCATTTTCCCCATCGAAAACGGCGAACTCTACTGCGGGATTTTCATCGATATCTCCGAGGAAGAAAAGGCCAAGCAGCACTATCGCGCGTTGCGGGCGGAAACGCTCGAGCGCGCGCAGGAAGTTATTTCCCGGCAGATGAAAACGGCGCAGGAAATCGCTCGTTTACTGGGCGAAACCACGGCGGAGACGAAGACGCTGTTGGTCAAATTGATGAAGTTGTTCGAAGAAGAGGAGTAATGAAACTCAGGAATTCGAAATGTGACGCTGGGGCCATCGGACGCTGCGCCATTTTCTACGATGTCGCCGGAAGAACCGACGAATCGCCACGAAAATGGCCGGCTTTCGGTTGCTGTGGGCGGCAATTCGAAATCCGGCGCGCCAGATTTCGAATTGCTCAATGAAACTCCACTACGAGTGGGGAGTAAAGCAGCTCCGCAAACACGGTGAAGAGTTGTGCGGAGACGCGATATCGGTTTCGAGAGAGAGCGACTCGGTTATCCTCGCTCTTTCGGACGGCCTGGGTAGCGGAGTCAAGGCCAATATCCTCGCCACGCTTACGACCGAAATCGTCATGCGGTTACTGAAGGAGGACCTCGCGATCGAGGAGGTGGTACGGACGCTGACGGCGACGCTGCCGGTCTGCAACGTGCGGAAACTCGCCTACAGCACCTTCGCGATTGCGCAGTTTGCCGCCGGCGGCGCGGCGCGAATCGTCGAGTTCGATTCGCCGAAGGCGATTCTCCTGCACGCGAGTCGTTGCACGCCGATCGATTTTCGCGTTCGTGAGGTCGAGGGTCGAATGATTCACGAGGCCGACCTCGATCTGGTCAACGGGGACTGGATCATCTTCGTCTCCGACGGTGTGCTCAACGCAGGGATAGGCGGCGCCTATCCCCTCGGGTGGGGGTGGGAAAAGGTGGCGGAGTTCGCCGAAGAGAAGGCTCGGCAGGACTACACCGCGGATCAGTTCGCGGGGCGGATTTCCGACGCGGTCAACGACCTCTACATCGGCCGGCCCGGAGACGACGTGAGCGTCGTCGTTATCAAGGTGCGTCATGAGCGATGCGCAACGATACTGACCGGACCGCCGGGGGACCGAACGAAGGAGGAAGAGGTCGTCGACCGGCTCCTCCGCAGCGCAGGGCGCCGCGCCGTGTGCGGCGGAACGACCGCGAAGATCGTTGCCGAACGGATCGGGCGTCATCTGGACGTCGACCTGTCGACCGGAACCGACGACGTGCCGCCGATCGCGCGGATGGAAGGGTTCGATCTGGTATCCGAGGGAATGCTCACCCTCACGCGGGTCAAGGAATTGCTCACCGCCGGCGTGCAGCGGGACGGAGTCAGGTATCGGAACGACGGAGCGGCGGAGCTGCTTCGGCTTTTGCTGGAGGTCGATCAGGTGCGCTTTATCGTTGGAACCGCAGTCAACCCGGCGCACCAGAATCCGGGTCTGCCGAAGGAAATCGGCCTGCGGATGACGGTGGTTCGCGAGATCGCCGAGGAGCTCAAACAACGAGGCAAGATCGTCGTTGTGGAGACGGTGTAAAGGAGAGAAGAAGGTGGCGGAAACGAAACATGAGCTGATCGAGACGATCGTCGAGCGGTACGCGGGCGACGACGGGATGCTGATCCCGATGCTTCAGGATCTGCAGTCCGACCACGGCTATCTGCCGGCCGACGAACTCGAAGCGCTGTCGACGCGTCTCGGAATACCGCTAAGCCGCATCTACAGCGTGGCGATGTTCTACTCATCCTTCAGACTCGCTCCTCAGGGAGCACACGAGGTCACGCTGTGCATGGGAACGGTGTGCCACCTCAAAGGAGCGGCGCGGATCAGTAAGGCGATATGTGAAGAGTACTCGATCGAACCCGGCGAAACGACGGCGGACCGGCTTTTCACGCTGCAGGGCGTCAACTGCGTCGGCGCGTGTGCTCTCGCTCCGGTCATGATCGTCGACAAAACCTACTACGACGGGGTCACTCCGGATTCGGCGTTGAAAATCCTCGCAAAACTTTCGTCCCCCGAGGCGCAAGACGAGGAACGCGCACAATGACCAAAGCGAAGATCAGAATCGTAAGAGGCGCCGAAGAGTTGCGCGCGTGGAGAGAGGATGTCGCGAACGCCGTTCGGGCCGATTCGTCGGTTCGCGTGTGCATCGGCACCGGATGCGCGGCGAAAGGATCCGAGCGCCTCTACGAGCTGTTCTGCGAGGCCGCGAATGAGCTTGGCGACAACGGCGACGGGAAACCGTCGGTGACCGTCGAAGCCAAGTGCGTCGGGTGTCACGGATTGTGCGAACAGGGGCCGATCGTCGAAGTCATGCCGGGCGGCATTCTCTACCGCGGCGTCGGCGAGCTCGACGTGGAAGAGATCGTACGCGAAACGATCATGAGCGGGCGCATCGTCGAACGTCTGCTCTACGAAGATCCCGCCGGCGGCCGGCGAGCCCGCACCGAGGAGTCGATCCCGTTCTACCGGGCACAGCACCGGATCGTGCTTGCGCACAACGGAAAGATCGACCCGAAGAGTATTACCGATTATCTGCTCGCCGGAGGCTATCGCGCTCTTGATAAAGCTTTGACTGCCATGGAGCCGGAGGAGATTATCGATGAGGTCGACAAATCGGGTCTTCGTGGACGCGGCGGGGGCGGATTCCCGACCGGCCGAAAATGGCGATCGTGTCGCGACGCCGAGGGGGACGAAAAGGTCGTCATTTGCAACGGAGACGAAGGCGACCCCGGCGCGTTCATGGACCGCTCGATCATGGAGGGAAATCCCTTCCTCATTATCGAAGGGCTCACAATCGGCGGCTACGCGATCGGCGCGCGGCAGGGCTACATCTACGTGAGAAACGAATATCCGCTCGCGATCGAGCATCTCCAAAACGCGATTTCCCTCGCGCGGAAATGCGGACTGTTGGGAGAGAATCTGCTCGGGAGCGCGTTTTCCTTCGACATCAGGATCAACCGCGGAGGCGGCGCTTTCGTGTGCGGCGAGTCGACCGCGCTTATCGCCTCGCTCGAAGGCAGAACCGGCGAGCCGCGGGCGAAGTACGTACACACCGTTGAAAGCGGCTTTCGTTCGATGCCGACGGTGCTGAACAACGTCGAAACGTGGGCGAATATACCTTCGATCGTCGAAAACGGCGGAGCGTCGCTCGCCTCGGTCGGGACCGAAGGTTCTAAAGGGACGAAGGTTTTCAGTCTGGTCGGAAAGGTCCGGAATACGGGTCTTGTCGAAGTTCCGATGGGCATGCCGTTGCGGACGATCATCGAGGAGATCGGCGGAGGAGTTCGCGACGGAAAACGGTTCAAGGCGGTGCAAACCGGAGGTCCCTCCGGTGGATGTATTCCCGCCGACCGCCTCGATACGCCGGTCGATTTCGACGAGCTTACCCGGCTCGGGTCGATGATGGGGTCGGGCGGCATGATCGTCATGGACGAAGACACCTGTATGGTCGGAGTCGCGCGCTACTTCCTCGGTTTTTTGAAAGAAGAGTCGTGTGGAAAATGCACTCCGTGCAGAGAAGGCACGGCACAGATGCTCGACATACTCGACCGCATCGCCACGGGCGAAGGCCGAAGCGACGACCTCGAAACTCTCGAGACGCTCGCGCAACTTCTGGCCGACGCCTCGCTGTGCGCGCTCGGCCAAACCGCGGCGAACCCGGTACTGTCGACGGTACGCTACTTCCGCGACGAGTACGTCGCACACGTCGAAAAGAAAGTGTGTCCGGCCAAAGAGTGTGCGGGAATGTTCGCTTACAAGATTATTCCCGACGACTGCACCGGATGCACGATCTGCCGAAGAAACTGCCCGGTGGACGCGATAACGGGCGAGCGCAAACAGCCGCATTTGATCGACCCGACGACGTGCACCAAGTGTGGAATATGTTATGAAAAATGCCCGTTCAACGCGATCGCGAAGGTGTAGCGGAGGTTGGCTGTGATAACGGTAACGATCGACGACCGGGAAATAGAGGTCCCGAAGGAAACGACGATTCTCGAGGCCGCTCGAATGGTCGACGTGTGGATTCCGACGCTCTGCTTTCACCCGGCGCTCTCTCAAACCGCGTCGTGCAGAATCTGCATGGTCGAAGTCGAGGCGGGTGGACGCGTCCGGATGGTAACCGCGTGCAACTACCCGCTGCGCTCCGATTCGACGGTGCGGGTTTCGAGCGATCGGGCCGTCGCCTCCCGCCGAGGAGTGATGCACCTGATGCTCGCGCGGTGCCCGGAGTCGAGCGAATTGCGCGAGCTCGCCGCACGAATGGGCGTGGACGGCACCCCTTACCCGACGGTTACCGAAACTCAACGGAACTGCATATTGTGCGGATTGTGCGTCTCGGTGTGCGAGGAGGTCATCGGCGTCTCGGCGATATCGTTCGTCGGGCGCGGAGTGAATCGAACCGTCGCCACGCCTTTCAGACGGCCGTC
>JAJRYZ010000217.1 GCA_024275515.1 Spirochaetota bacterium | reverse complement strand
CATGGATCGCGTGAACCCGTGCAACGTTTTATACGCAACGCGGCCGGTCGCATTCACATAGAGATCACCACCTTGATCATTCCGGGAAAGAACGACGACGACACGGAAATGAGGGAGATCGCTCGGTTCGTTTCCGATGTCGACCGCACCATACCGCTGCATCTTTCGTGCTACTATCCAACGTACAAATACGACGTGCCTGCCACCGATCCGCAACGCGTCCTCGAGCTGGTGGAAATCGCCCGAGAGTATCTCGACTTCGTCTACCCGGGGAACGTCGGCAATCTTCGCACACCCACCGAATGCCCCTCGTGCTCGAATCTACTTGTCGACCGCTCGGGCTACCGCACCATCGTGCGCGGGATAACGGGTGGCCGTTGCGGCGGGTGCGGGAGGGAGATTTCGATTCCCGGAACGTAGCAAAGATCCCGCAGTCATACGGAACGTGTCCTAAAAGACCGCGTATCTTTTCCGCCTTGCGCCTTCAACTACAACCGCGGGAGCATCGCGCGAAGAATCGCCCAACCTGCCCGGATATTTGGTTGACAAACCCTCCCCATTCGGTTAGTTTTTTTCCGCGTTCCCCTGTAGCTCAGTTGGTAGAGCGGGTGGCTGTTAACCACTAGGTCGGCAGTTCGAGTCTGTCCGGGGGAGCAAAGCAGGACACTGCGCTAACGGGCCCTTTCAGGTTAACGCCCGAGGGGGCCGTTTTTATGTGGGTGTTATGAAGCGTCAGGGATGCGCTGTTTGGCCGAGGTCGTTGTAGATTGGTGATCCCGGTCTCCGTTTTGGGCCGTATTGTATCTGTTGATTTCTGGTCCGGCGATCCGTAGTGTGCCACGAATCCGAGTCTGGTAGTCGACGAAAATCACCTCTTCTTTTAGAAGTCTTTGCGATTTTGCGATCTCCTGCTCTGTGAAGGCGCTGAGCCGCGTTTTCTCGTCCTGAAGTGTCGTCAATCGTTCGATACTCGTTTCGATCGTCCGGCGGACGGTATCGGTCGTAGCCTTGGTCAGTGTATCGATACGGGCTTCGATCTAGTCGGAGAGATCAGTCAATTCGTGTTCGATCTTTGTCGCCTCGCCGCGCAATTCTTCGATCCGTCGGTTGATCCTCGTGATTCCTTCCTGACGGAGCTCTTCGAATCGGTCGCCGATAATCGCGATGTCCCGGAGCCAATCGAAAACGAGAGAATGTACGAGATCGGCGCGAATTCGGTTGTGACGCTGCTTCGAGCAGGTTCCGCGATGTGAGTAATAGTGATGCCGCTTGCCGGAACTCGACGACGCGCCTTTTTCCTTGCAGTTTTACACCGCAGATCCCGCAACGGAACAGACTAGAAAAAAGATAGACGTATCGGCCGTCCTCGGCGTGGCTGGGTGCTCTCGTGCGATTTTTCTTCAGCTCGGTTTGGGCGCTGTTGAAAGTCTCCTCGTCAATGATCGGCTCCCAGACCGCCGGTACTTCCTCGGTCGGGCTGCCGTTGTGTTTGTTGATCTCCTTCACACGGATGTAAGTCTTGTTCGTGAGGATCGTGTAAATCGTATTCCGTGTCGCCTTCTTCAAGCGAGACACCGCTTCGGTGTGCCGGGATTTCACCGTCTCTGTGGTCCGTTTGATCGAATGTTCAGTTAGAAACGTCGTTTTCTAAATCAGCTGCTGAGATCTATCTCCTCGATTATCGCAACCGTCTGATCGTACGCGTCTTTGTTCCCAACCCTCGCGAAGTAGCGCATGGAATCGAGTCCGTTGTAGAGCTTGCAGACCGCAATTCGCCGGTAATATGAATCATGATATACACCGCGTTCTCTACAGTACGCTTCGTACAACCGGAGAAGATCGAATCCGGAGGGCCAATAGTCCATGTAGGCGATATCGGCGAGATGATCGCCGAATAACGAATCCTGCCAGTCAAGGAGGACCGAGACCGCACGCTTATCGATTAAAAGATTGGCGTAGCCAAAACCGCCGTGTACGAGTTTTCGCGGAATGTCGATTCCATCAACGAGGTCGATCATCTTCCGGAAATACCGATCGAACCGATCACGTTCGAGAAACGTCGTATCGAAGAGCTCGTGCCAACGCCCGTAGTACATTCCCGGCTCTTCATCACGAATCTGCATGAGATGCCCGCTCCAGGTATCGTACGGACCAATCCCATTTTCGTCGTACCAGCCGAAGCCGGTCGTTTCGCCAATGTCGATCGAATCCAACGCCTGCAACACCGAGAAGACCGACGGCAGGGCCTCCCGATATCGGTCGGGTTCGAGATCCGATATGGCGGTTCCCGTCACCCGCTTCGCGACGGTATAGATTAATCCCAGATACTCACCAATCCCCACAACCTCGCGGACCGGGATGCCGGCTTCTCGAAACCGATCGGCGAAATGCTGTTCTTTCCGATAGCTGGTTGCCATGTTCGGCTCGTTGAACTGTACGATGAAGTGCCTACCATCAATGTTGCAATCAAAAGTCAAAGCGATTTGTCCCTGCGTCACTCGCTCGCTTTTGCGTAATTCTCCGGTTACCCACCGTTTGACGACTTCCGTCGCCGCCGTCTCGTCGACTGCGGCATCATTCCCGTCTGCCATGTTCGCTCCGGTATTCAAGGTATAAACTACTCCTTATGATAGTCGTTCATGACTGCGCGGATACAGGGAGTTTCTCAAAACCCAGTCATTACGAGAAACACTACCATGTTTCCTGCCCGATTTCCTTGCCGGCCTGCGGCACACTTGTCTAAAAAAGTGACCGTTCCGCCATAGGAAGTAGCCGAAAAAAAAGAGAGGGCCCCGGCTAAAGGTTCCTCTCTTTATTATGCCCGAATGGTTTCAGGCTTCAACTTACAAAACGGACGATTTCGTCGCATTCTTGAGAGCATATTTCGCAAAAGCTCCGTGTCTGCTGTGCGCCCACATCCATCGGCTCTGCGTCCACTACTACGTTGGACGGCTCATTCGCGATCCCGACACCGAAGCAAACGTGGAAATCGTCATTTGTGTCATTATCTGCTACCTCGCCAAATCCGAAGGCAAGCAATACACCAAGCGAATGCTTCCGCCGTTCGTGACTCCTGAATGCAATATTACCCTCGAACACACCGTGCGGATGATTACCGCGATGTTCGAGGGTCGAATCGAGTACGACTACGCCGGAAGCTTTCTCGGAACCTATTGCAAACGCACCATACGGCGCCACTACCGGATGATTGTCGCTTAT
>JAJRYZ010000216.1 GCA_024275515.1 Spirochaetota bacterium | reverse complement strand
AATCTGGAACGCGACTCGGGTCAAGGGCAATATCTACGGGTTGATCAACTATCAGATCTCCGCGATGACCTCCGGGATTATGTTTCCGAAGCGACTCGTCGAGAAATACGACTTCGACTACGCGTCGATAAAAAAGCTCGAGGATCTTGAACCGTATCTCGAAGCGATCAAGAACGGCGAACCGGGAATGATTCCGCTCGGTGTTGCCAACACCGCCGGAACCACGATCGGCTATGTCAACGCCTACCTTGGATTCGAGGAGATCGGAGGGCGAGCCGTCCCCGGAGTCATTCTCGATAACGACCCCGACATGAAAGTCGTGAATCAGTTCAAGACGCGGAAGTTTCGCGATTGGCTTGACCTTATGCGCAGCTGGTATCTCAAGGGGTATATCGCCCAGGATGCGGTCGCCATGACCGACCTCAATCCGAACCTTTCCGCCGGAGGTGTCGGCGCTTCGTTTGAGGGGAATCACAAGCCGGGCGGTGATGCCGAGGCCGCAGCCCGGTGGGGGTACGAGGTTGTTTCGGTGCCGATCTCCGAGCCGCTGCTGATCACATCGAGCATCATCTCCACGATGCACTCGATCAGCGTCACCTCGAAGAATCCCGAGCGCGCGATGATGTTTATGGAGCTTATGAACACCGATGTGGAGCAGTATAATCTGCTTACTTTCGGACTCGAAGGAAAGCATTACGAGAAGACCGGACCCAACAGCATCAAGCCGATTCCCGACAGCGGCTATGCACCGGGGACTCCGTGGATGCACGCTTCGACATTCAACGCGTATTTGCTTCCCGGCCAGCCCGACGATGTGTGGGAGCAGACCAAGACGCTCAATATGACCGCGACGGCCTCACCGATCATCGGGTTCGCTTTCGACCCCGAGCCGGTCCAGTCGGAGATCGCTCAATGTACGTCGGTTCGTCAGGAGTACCTGCCGGCGCTCGAACTCGGCACCGTCGATCCCGACAAGGTACTTCCCGAGTTTCTGGACAAGCTCGATAGGGCCGGCGCGCAACGAATTGTCGATGAAATGCAGCGGCAGATCGATGCTTGGCGCGCGGCGAAATAGCACGTCGTTCACGACCGTTTTCGCGTCCGGCTTCCGTTCCGTGTGGTCGAAAACATAGGGACGCCGGCGCGTATCTTCAGACAAGGCGCCTCGCTCGACCGGCGAGGCGCTTTTTTCCCTGTGCGCCCGACCGGGCTCAACTCCCTGCGACCAACTGATGTATACTTACTCCGACGCGATGGAGACAGGGATGGAATTGAAAGAAGTCCGATGGGAGCGAATGTTTCCCGATGAGCTCGAGACGGCGATAGAACGACGTCCGGTGGTGTATCTTCCGTACGGGCTGTGCGAGCCGCACGGGCCGCAGAACGCTCTTGGTATGGACGCGCTCCGCGCGCACGCCGCTTCGCGTCGCGCGGCTCAGGAGTCCGGCGGAGTCGTCGCGCCTCCAAGTTATTGGCACGTGCACGAGCACGGGATCGAAGGGGCGTGGGCGTGCGAGCGCGTGGGCGAGGTCCGCCCGTGGTTGACCGCCGTCCCGGTCTGGGTTTTTCTCAAAAACATGCTCTATCACCTGCGGGCGGTCGACGCGTTGGGATTCCACGCGGCGGTCGTTTTCTCCGGGCATGCCGGCCCGTTTATCGACGACGTGAATGACTTTCTTTCAATAGTACAGCCCCATCTCGCGGTGCGCGTCGGGGCGATCTTCGGCATCGGCGCCGAGTCTCGTTTCCCCGACGCAAAGGGGTCCGGCGATCACGCCGGGCGCGCAGAGACGTCGGTGTTGTGGGCATCGGACCCCGATTGCGTCGACATCTCGCGTGCTCCGCCCGAAGGCGAACCGGGAAAGCACTTTGCCATGGGTGAGCGGGTTCGCGAGTCCGATCGACGGGTGGGAGAGGCGATGCTTCGTGAAGTTGCCGACGGAATAGCGAGGATCGCGGACGGGTTGCTCGCCGAGTACGAACGCGCCGGACCGGGGCCCGACGCGCTTACCTTCGACGGGGTCGAGGCGGTGTGGGATGAGAAGATTCGACCCCGTATTGCCGAGATGGCGGCGATGCGGGATGTGCGACCCGACCAGTCGCCGCCGCCTGAGGATTCCGTCTGGCGGCGAAACTGGAAAGTGAGATATCGAGGATAGCCCCGGCGCGTAGTTGTGCGTCGGGCGCGGCTCTCCGAAAAGCCGATGCGGACGATGGAGGTCTGAACATGAGCGAGTTGAAAAAGAGCGCAAAAAAGGCCGATTTCTACGTTTCACCTTCGGGGAACGACGCCTGGTCGGTAACGACCGGGCGGACGACGCCCGGCTCCGGCGACGGTCCTTTCGCCACTCTGCGGCGGGCGCGCGATGCGGTGCGTGAGTTTAAGGCGGGCGGGTCCGCGGAGGAAATCGTTGTGGAACTGCTCGAGGGAACGTATGAGTTGAGTGAGTCCTTCGAGCTCTCCGCGGAAGATTCGGGCACGGAAGGCGCGCCGGTGACCTACCGGGCGCGCGAGGACGCTGTGGTGCGGCTGACGGGAGGTAGGACCGTCTCCGGCTTCGCCCCGGTAACCGATCGCGCCGTGCTCGATCGGCTCGCGCCGGAGGCGCGCGACAACGTCGTCCAGGCGGATCTTCCGAAGCAGGGAATAACCGATCTGAGCGGAATCACGGCGCCGAAGTGGGGCCACGGAGCACCGGGGATCGAGCTGTTTTTCAAAGGGCGACGCATGACGTTGGCCCGGTGGCCGAATTCGGGATTCGCCACAATAGCCGGCATAGACGTGGAAGGCAACACGCCTCTCAGGAACCGGGTGACGCTCTCCGGACGTATGCGCGGCTCGGTCGAAGGCCGCTTCGTGTACGAGGGCAATCGACCGGAAAGGTGGGTCGACGAAAAAGAGGTGTGGCTTCACGGTCATTGGTTCTGGGACTGGGCCGACCAGCGGCAAAAGGTCCGATCCATAGACACCAAAAAGAAGATCATCACGCTCGAGGAGCCGCATCACTACGCCGGATATCGGGCCGGACAGTGGTACTACGCGTGCAATATTCTCGTCGAGTTGGATCAACCGGGCGAGTGGTATCTCGACCGCGATGTCGGCGTCCTCTACTTCTGGCCTCCCGAGCCGATCGAAGAGGGCGACGTCTCGGTATCGATTATTCCCACCCTCGTGAGTATGAAAGAGGCGAGTCATGTCACGCTGCAAGGAATGATTCTGGAGAACGCGCGCGGGACCGCGGTGACCATGGCGGGAGGCGAGGGGAACCTCGTATGCGGCTGCACCGTCCGGAATACCGGTAGTTGGGGCGTGACGGTCGACGGCGGGACCAAGCACGGTGTGGTCGGCTGCGATATTTGCGAACTCGGCGAGGGCGGTATT
>JAJRYZ010000215.1 GCA_024275515.1 Spirochaetota bacterium | reverse complement strand
ATTTGCCCTTTCCGCCGCAGGGCGCGTCGATAACCGTCTCGTCGTCGGCGGTGATGATTCCGTGAAGGGTATCGCCGGGTTGACCCTGCAGCTTGCGGCGCTCCTCGCCGATTCGAACGGAGACGGTTGCCGGTTTTCCGCTCATCGATGTCGTCGGCCGTCTATCCGATCGAGCGCTTGGCCGACTCGACGGTGTTGTACAGCAGCATGGTAATCGTCATCGGACCGACACCGCCGGGCACCGGCGTAATAAGCGACGCCTTCTCGGCCACCTCGTCGAACGCCACGTCCCCGGTGAGTCGGTAGCCTCTCTTTTTGGACGGGTCGTCGACCCGATTGACGCCGACGTCGATAACGACGGCGCCTTCGCGTACCATGTCCGCGGTAATGAACTCCGGCCTTCCGGCTGCGGCGATGACGATATCGGCGCCGAGGGTGTGTCTTTTCAGGTCCTTTGTTCGGGTGTGGCATACGGTGACCGTGGCGTTACCGAACTCGTTTTTCTGTATCAGAAGGTTGGCCAGAGGCTTTCCCACGATGTTGCTTCGTCCGACGATGACCACCTCGGCGCCTTCGGTCGTGACGGCCGACCGTTTGAGCATCTGCAGCACGCCGTGGGGCGTACACGGAAGGAAGGTTTCCTGCCCGAGCATCATCTTTCCCACGCTCACCGGGTGGAACCCGTCGACGTCTTTCGACGGAGAAACGGCGAGCAACACGCGGTCTTCGTCGATCTGTTTCGGCAACGGAAGTTGAACGAGTATTCCGTCGATCTTCGGGTCTTCGTTCATCCGCTCGACCAGCTTGATCAACTCGTCTTCGGATGTGTCGGCGGGAAGCCTGTTGTCGTCCGAATAGATGCCGATCTCCTCGCACGCCCGCTCCTTCGCGGTAACGTACGAACGACTGGCGGGGTCGTCCCCGACGAGTATGACGCCGAGGCCCGGAGTTTTGCCCTTCTCTTTCAGGGCAGCGACTTCTTCGGCAAGCTCGGCCCGTATAGAGGCCGCGATTTCCTTTCCCGAGATAATGCGTGCCGCCATGATATCTACCTCCAAATGGCTGAAAGCTGTGGATACTGAGTCTTGAAGCCGAGCAGGGCAAGATACACGCCCGATCCCGGATAGTTGGCGTGAAGCGTCTTGAGATTGTCTATCGGGTCGTACGGGGTGTCTTCCGGAATCTCGTATCCCACCGCGTCGGAGAGGAGGTGAAGCTTTTTCGACATCCATGCCTCGACGATCACCGGCGCGTCGTGCGTCTCGATCAGTTCGTTAACCAGCTCGTGTCTTCCGATTACCGGCTGAGTGATAACGTATTTCGCGCCGGCGTCGATCTTGCGCTTCATCTTGTCGAACTCGTGCTCTCTGGGCTCGTAGGGATTGAAGGCCACCCCCAACTCGAATTGCCCCGAGTATTCGCGTTCGATGTAAGCGAGGAGTTCGACGCTGGTTACCGATTCGACGCCGACTGCGCCGATGTCGGAAGGTTCGAGTTTCGGGAGTCGCTCGCTTCCGTCGCCCGATACGACCAAGATATCGACGATCCCTTTCTCGGCGCATATGCCCAGTATCCCGTCCAGATCCTCCTTCGTGTGAAAGGTATTCAGATGGATCGAGACCTGTTCGTCGGGAACGTCGAGTCCGAGCTCTTCGATCAGCTCGGTACCTTGGAAGCTCAGATTCCCCATCGCGTTGTCCGTGATACAGGCGATATAACCGGCTTCCATGACCTTACGGTACTTCATTTCGAACCGCTCGAGGTCCCTTTCGAGTTTCGCCGAACTCTGTTTCGGCGGAAGGATCTCGACGTGATACAGTTTCTCTTTCAGGTAATCTTTCATCTCTTCTCTCTGTCGACCGGGCTACGCAAGGCGCCCGTCCCGGTGCGCTTGGATATACTCGCCGCCGAACATGTCGGCGCCTTCGAGAACCGCCCGGGCGAGCTTGAACGGCTCCGATTCCGGGTCGAGCGAGCCGACCTCCTGCGGCGGCATCTGCACCGGATCGATGATACCGCCGTTTCCGCCGGATCGGACGAAAAGCCATGTGAAGACCATATTCAAGAGCTTCCTGTTGGGCATGCCGTAGGAAATGTTGCTTAGGCCGCCGGTGAGGTTCACGCCGTCGAACTCCGATTTCGCGGCGGCCGTGGCTTCGAAGAAGCTTTTTCCGTTCATCGGGTCGACGCTGATCGGGAAAACAAGTGGATCGAGGTGCATTTTCCGTCGCGCCATTCCCTTCGTATCAAGGATATCGACGATAGCGCGAAAATTGGCGATCCGTTCCTCGGCGGAGGAGGGAAGTCCGCTTTTGCCGGCGGCGCTCACGATCGCATCGGCGCCGTACTCGATCACGACATCGACCGCCTCTTCGCGTTCGAGGCTGACCGAGTTGACCATCGGAGCGACGCCGTCGCGACAGCAGGACAGCCCGGCGGTGAGAGTTTCGACGTTCGACGAATCGACGCTGAGCGGAGTGTCGTAGCGCTCCGACAGGTAACTCGTCAGCCACTTCATGACTTCCACGCGCTCGGCCTCGTCGTTGGTGTACTCGTCGACGTTGACGTCGAGGAAGCTCGCGCCCTTTTTTATTTGCCGTTCGGCGGCCCAACGAATGTAGGTGCGTCCGAGTCGGCGAATCTCCTCGCTCTCACCCGAAAGAGACTGATAGATCGCGAGAGTAATATGTCTGATGTTCCCGTCGGTGTACGCAGGACTTACTTCGCCCCAGTTCGAAGGAACGGGGAGAAGAAACCGTTCGCCGCCGAATCGAAAGGCCACCGCTTCGCCGCCGTCGGGGAGAGTGTCGGTGCGAGCGCCGCCGCGTTTGACCACGCGCGTGCAGTGAATGTTCTCTCCAACGGTGATAAATGATTTCATGTCCATCGTGGGGTAACTCCGGTAGTGGTTGTTCAGGTCACGCTACGGTATCCGAATCGGGCGATCTTGTCCAATCCCGGCGCCCTTGAGGTTTGTCCCGATGTCGAGCGGTCGAGCCGGCGAAGATCATCGACGTCGATATGCCCCGGGCGTGACGCCGAGATGATGCTTGAAGACCTTGGTGAAATAACTCTGGTCGTTGAAACCGGCTGCAAACGCCACCTCCGAAGCGGTGAGCGAGGTATGCTCGAGAAGCGAGCAGGCGTAATCGCAACGGAAGCGATTGAGGAGTCGCGAGAAGGTGTAGCCGGTGGCGGTTTTCAGCAGCCGCGACAGGTAGCTCGCCGAAAGGTTGCACGCCTTCGCCACGCGGTCGCGGGTTATCGGTTTGCTGATATTGTTTTTGATGTAGAGAATGACCGGAGCGAGCGATCGGGGGAGTTTGGGAGGTTTTTCGTTGAACCGTACGTTGACGTAGATTTCGAGCCATCGTGTAAGCCAGAGGTTTAGCGCGTATTCGTCTTCCACCGCGAGCAGATCGACAAGCATGCCGCTGTTGAGTCCCAGAAGCTCGGTGGGATCCGCACCTTCTTCGACGCCCGCGCGATACATCTGAACCACCATTTCCAGCACGAGCGGTTTGAGCATTTCGAATCGACGACTTCCCATTTGATAGACACCGATCAGGATGTTGTTGATGATTTCCCGGGCCAGATCGAGGTCGCGGTGCATTATCGCACGGAGAAGCTTGGCCTCTTCGATGAGATAGATGTCCCGTGGATTCTTGAACTGCTTTGTCGCGTGCAGTGCTTCGGCCCGTCGCGCGTCGGAAAGCGCGGCGAGTCGGTTCTGCCGCATCTGCGCCGAGTTGCAGAGGTTTGTCCGTTCGGCGAGCTCGAGCAGCGACCACGCCGCGTTATGAACGAAACGAGGACCACCGTCTTCAGCGGTCGGGCGCCCTACGCCGGCGAACAGGCCCCCGACTACCTCGTTGTTGAGAAACACGGGCACGCACCAGACGAACCCTCCGTCAAGATCGATCGTGATCTGCGGTTCTCCCCAGCGTCTCGACTCGGCGATCATATCGGCCGGCGACATGGTAATCCGATCGACGCGCTTCCAATCGTAGCCCGACCCGTAGTCGCGGATGATTCGGCCGTTGTCCGCTACGGCGAAGCCGAATCCCGCGCGGCTTTGCAGAGCTTCCGCGAGTCGGGCAAATTGATCCTCCGAAAATCCCAGCATGATCTAATATTACCAGAGAATCGCACAAAAGTACAAGGCAGATCCCGGGTGTATGATCTATTATGATGCGTATCGGAAAACCCACACGTCCATGACGGCGATATCTCGCGCTTCAACGTCTATGGCGGTTTTCCCTATAGGTGGGATATGCGCTTGGCGACGCCGGCGTACACCTGCAAACTGACGAGGAGGATGAAATGGCGAAACTCGATCCCACACGCATGAAGGACTGGGAAATCGCGGAAGCGGCGTCCGAAGACATGCATACGGTCCAGGAGATCGCGGAGAGACTCGGCGTTGAGCGGAAGGAGCTATTTCCCTACGGGCACTACGTCGGCAAGCTCGACTACATGCGGATTCTTGATCGACTCGGAAACAAACCGAACGGAAAGTACATCGAAGTGACGGCGATTACCCCGACTCCGCTCGGCGAAGGAAAAACGACCACGACGATGGGGCTCGTCGAGGGTCTCGGGAAGATCGGGAAAAACGTCGTGGGCGCCATCCGGCAACCTTCCGGCGGTCCGACGTTCAACATAAAGGGGTCGGCCGCCGGCGGCGGGCTCGCGCAGTGTATTCCGCTTACCGATTTCAGCCTCGGGCTGACGGGCGACATCGACGCGATCACGAACGCGCACAATCTTGCCATGTGCGCCGTCACGAGCCGGTTGCAGCACGAGTTCAACTACGGCGATAAGACGCTCGCGAAGAGGAATTTGAAGCGTCTCGACATCGATCCGAGAAACCTCGCCATGAGCTGGGTTATCGATTTCGCCGCTCAAGGATTGCGCGACATCGTAATGGGACTCGGCGGAAAGATGGACGGGTTTATGATGAGGAGCGGTTTCGCGATTACCGTTTCCTCCGAGATCATGGCGATACTTGCGGTCGCGCGCGACCTGGCCGACATGCGCGAGCGGATGGGAAAGATCATCGTTGCCTACAACAAGCGCGGAAAGCCGGTGACCACCGCCGATCTGGAGGTCGACGGCGCGATGACCGCCTTGATGGCCAAGGCGATAAATCCCAATCTCATGCAGACCATCGAGGGGCAGCCGGTTCTCGTTCACGCCGGCCCGTTCGCCAACATCGCGATCGGCCAGTCGTCGATAATCGCCGACCGACTCGGACTCAAGCTTGGCGATTATCACGTTACCGAAAGCGGCTTCGGCGCCGACATCGGTTTCGAAAAGTTCTGGAACCTGAAGTGTCGCTTTAGCGGCTTGACTCCGCACTGTTCGGTCATCGTGTGCACCGTCCGTGCGCTGAAAATGCACGGCGGCGGACCAAAGGTCACACCGGGCGCCCCGCTTGACGCGGTGTATAAGGAAGAAAACACGTCTTTGGTCGAGGCGGGCGTCGAGAATCTGATCGCTCATATCGAGACGGTCAAAAAGAGCGGGATCTCACCGGTGGTCTGTATCAATCATTTTTACACCGACACCGACGACGAAGTCGCTGTCGTAAAGCGCGCGGCCGAGGCCGCCGGCGCGCGTGCGGCCGTTTCGAAGCACTGGGAGAAGGGAGGCGAAGGCGCCGCCGAGCTCGCCGAGACGGTGGTCGATGCCTGCGAGGAAGAACCGCGGCTCGAGTTCCTCTATCAGGAGACGACTCCGCTTAAGGAACGTATCGAGCTTATCGCGAAGGAAGTCTACGGCGCCGACGGCGTCAGCTACTCCGCCTTGGCCGACGCGAAGATCAAGGCGAGCGAGCAGGATCCGGAGATGAAGAAGCTCGGAACCTGTATGGTCAAGACACATCTCAGCCTTTCTCACGATCCCACGGTGAAAGGACGCCCGAAGGGATGGGTCCTTCCGGTTCGCGACGTGCAGGCGTTTATGGGCGCCGGATTCTTCGTGCCGATAGCGGGCGACGTCAAGCTGATGCCGGGTATGGCGTCGGATCCGGCCTACCGGTACGTCGACGTCGACGTGAACACGGGCAAGGTTCGGGGCCTGTTTTAGCCGATGTCCGACAACGGCGACGCCACGACGGGCGCCGCGGTCGATATGGCCGCGGCCGAATCGATTCTCGAAAAATACGGGATCGGCGCGGGAGACGCGATGCGCTCCGGCGCGCGTGAACGCGAGTCGGAGGAGTTCCTGATTCCGATCCTTCAGGATCTTCAGGATGCCTACGGCTATCTGCCGAGAGAGGCGCTTGAATGGGTCGGCGCGCGTGCGGGAATCCCCGTGGGAAGGATGTACGGGGTGATCACCTTCTACACCCAGTTTCATCTCGAGCCCAAGGGGCTCCATACGGTCCGTTGCTGCCAGGGAACGGCGTGCCACGTCAAAGGCGCGATGCGCGTGACCGACGCGATTTGCGAACATCTCGGCGTCGAGGAGGGCGAAACTACCGAGGACGGGCTCTTTACTTTCGAAACCGTGCAGTGTTTGGGAACCTGCTTTCTCGCTCCGGTGGTCATGGTCGACGAGGATTATCACGGCGAGATGAGCGCCGATTCGGTCAAAAAAGTGCTCGACGCATACCGACGCGCCGACGATCGGGCGCCGGCGGGTCGATGACCGTCGCGTCGACCCGGCCGGGTCGACGCGCGGTGCTACACGGAGGTTGACATGAGTGACGCGAAGGTGAGACGCCCGATCGCGACGATGGGCGACCTTAGCTCTTTGAAAGAGCGATTCGCCGCCGAGCGCAGCCGGGCCGGTCGGCGGATTCTCCTCTGCATGACCGGCTGTCGAGCACGGGGCGCGGTCGAGCTGCGGCACGCGTTTGAGCAGGCGCTCTGCGACCGACGCCTCGACACCGAGGTCGACCTCGTCGACGTCGGCTGCCACGGGCAGTGCTCGCGAGCGCCTCTTCTGCTCATCGAGCCGGAGCAGTGGTTGTACGGCAACGTCACGCCGAAAGATGTTCCCCTCATCATCGAGGAGACGATCCTTGGCGGCAGACCCGTCGAACGGCTGTGCGATACCTCCGAGCTTGCGTCGAAGGTTCCCTTCTTTGCGAATCAGAAGAGAAACGTCCTCGCCTCGTGCGGGAGGATCGACCCGCGGAGTATCGAAGAGGCAATAGCCGCCGGCGCTTACGAGGCGGCGGCAAGGGCGCTTCTGGAGATGACGCCCAAAGCGATAATCGACGAGGTGCTCGCGTCGGGTTTGCGGGGGCGAGGCGGCGCCGGTTTTCCGACCGGACGCAAGTGGCAGTTCGCGCGCGACGCCGCAGGCGAAGAGAAGTACCTGGTCTGCAACGCCGACGAGGGCGATCCGGGCGCCTTTATGGATCGCGCGCTTCTCGAAGGTACGCCTCATCAGGTTGTCGAGGGGATGATCATCGCCGCGCGGGCGATCGGCGCGTCGGCCGGATACATCTATGTTCGCATCGAATACCCTATCGCCGTCCGGCATGTAACGCTTGCGATCGAACAGGCCAGGAAGTACGGTCTTCTCGGCGCCGACATTCTCGGTTCCGGGTTCGATTTCGATATTACGGTGCGCAAGGGCGCCGGCGCTTTCGTGTGCGGAGAAGAAACCGCGCTGATCGCTTCTCTCGAGGGACGACGGGGGATGCCGAGGCCGAGACCGCCGTTTCCGGCGCAGCGCGGGTTCCGCGGCAAACCGACAAATATCAACAACGTCGAAACGCTCGCCAATGTTCCGATTATCATTCGCGACGGCGCAGCCCGCTACGCCGAGCTCGGAACCGGAGACAGCACGGGCACAAAGATCTTTGCGCTCGCGGGGACGGTGCGACAAACCGGACTCGTCGAAGTACCGATGGGCATTACGCTTCGCGAGATCGTCTTCGACATCGGTGGAGGGATTCCCGGCGACCGCGCGTTTAAAGCCGCTCAGATCGGCGGACCGTCGGGAGGCTGCGTTCCGGCGCAGCACCTCGATATGTCGATCGACTACGATTCGGTAAAAAAAGTCGGGGCGATTATGGGCTCCGGCGGGCTCGTCGTCATGGACGAGAAGACCTGCATGGTCGACGTCGCGAGGTTTTTCCAAGAGTTTACGCAGAAGGAGTCGTGCGGAAAGTGCGTGCCGTGCCGCGTCGGCACTCGTCAACTGGTCGACATCCTCGACCGGATATGCGCGGGGCGGGGCGAGCCGGCCGATATCGGTCGGCTTGAACGGCTGGCGAAGGACGTGAAAGCCGGCTCGCTGTGCGGATTGGGACAGACCGCCGCGAATCCGGTGCTGACGACTCTCGAGTTCTTCCGCGACGAGTACGCCGCGCATATCGAAGAGAAACGGTGTCCGGCCGGCGTGTGCAAAGAGCTGTTGACCTACCGGATCGACGCCGAGGCGTGTATCGGCTGCACCAAGTGCGCGGTCGCCTGCCCGGTAGACGTTATCTCGGGTGAGCGAAAGGAGCCGCATGTTATCGACACCAGCGGGTGCATCAAGTGCGGCTCGTGCGCCGACGTGTGTCCGGTCGGCGCGGTCCATGTGAGCTAGAGGTACGAGTATGAGTGAACTACGATTGACGATAGACGGGCGCGAAGTTGAGGCGAACGAAGGCGCAACAATACTCCAAGTCGCGCTTGCGAACGGTATCGATATTCCGCATCTCTGCTACGACCCCCGGATTACCCCGACCGGCGCGTGCCGGCTCTGTTTCGTCGAAGTAGAGGGGCGGCGGGGATTGCAGACGTCGTGTACGCTCCTTGCCGAGGCCGGAATGGTCGTCAAGAGCGAAACCGCCGAAATCAAGCGCCTGCGACGAACTTCGGTAGAGCTTCTGATAAGCGAGCACCGGATGGCGTGCAGCACCTGCGACTCCGACGGCGACTGTCTGTTGCAGGACTACGCGTATCGATACCGGGTCGACGAACGGCGGTTTCCCCATATCGAACCCGCGATCGACTTCCCTAACTACACCCGAGGCAGCAAGGCGATCGCCTATGACCCGTCGAAATGCGTGCGCTGTCAACGCTGCGTCAAAATATGCGAGGAAGTACAGGTGGCCAAGGCGCTCACGCTCCGAAACAGAGCGGGCGATCTTTTCGTTTCGACCGGGTTCGATGTTCCGCTGAAGGAGTCGAGCTGCGAGCTCTGCGGGCAGTGCATCTCCACCTGCCCGACCAACGCCCTCTACGACAAGCAGGCTATCGGGGGCGGAAAGAGAAAAGATCTGGAGAAGGTCGAAACGACCTGTCCGTACTGCGGCGTCGGCTGTCGGCTCGACCTCCACGTTTCCAGGCGCCGAAACACGATCGTCCGCGTCACTTCCCAGGTCGGGCGGCCGCCGAACGACGGGAATACCTGCGTCAAAGGCCGGTTCGGGCTCGACTTCGTTGCGCGGGAGGAACGGCTCACTACGCCGCTGGTTAAAGAAAACGGCGGATTCCGCAGGGCGAGTTGGGACGAGGCGCTCAACCTCGTGGCCGACAGGCTTTCGGCGATCAAACGCGAGTTCGGCGGTGACGCGCTTGCGGGCTTGAGTTCGGCCAAGACCACCAACGAAGACAACTACGT
>JAJRYZ010000214.1 GCA_024275515.1 Spirochaetota bacterium | reverse complement strand
GCGCGCCGAGGGAATATCCGGAGCAACGGGCTTCTCGCAAAAGATGTGCAAACCCGCCTCCGCCGCGGCGCGCGCACCCGACTCATGAAGGTCCGTCGGCACGGCGATCACCACCGCGTCCGCCCCGGCTCGCGCCGCATCATCAAAGGTTCCGACCACCGGAACATCCCACTCGCGGGCCCACGCGGCAAACTCCTCGCGCGGTTTCGGCTCGACGACGGCGAGCAGTTCGCACTCGGGAACGCGGGCGGAGAGGTTCCTCGCGTGAAGCTCTCCTATCCGACCTGCGCCGACAACGACGATTCCGACGGGACGTTTCGACCGCACCATGAGAGCCTCCTACCGATCCGTACATCATCTCGTTCCGTCGGCCACAGCATGGTTCAACGCGCAACGGCGGTCAAGCCCGTCGGGAGTCGCTGTCGGGGAACTGGTGAGCGGCGTCGCGAAAGTGAAGAAGACTCCGGCGTCGGTGCGCTACCAGAGCGAAGAGACGACCGAGAGAAACGGCTTGATAATCCCCGGATCGAAATGACTCCCGGCGTTCTCTTCGATATACCCGACCGCCTGTATCGACGACCAGGCGCGCCGGTAGGGACGCTCGGAGGTGAGCGCATCCCAGACATCGACCACCGTAAAGATTCGGGCGCTCAAGGGGATCTGTTCGCCGGCGAGTCCTTGCGGGTAGCCCGATCCGTCCCATCGTTCGTGGTGACAATAGGGGATGTCGAGCGCCGGTCGAAGATAACGAATGGGCTCGAGAAGATTTCTCGCGTATTCCGGATGCCGGCGCATGACCATCCACTCTTCTTTGTCGAGCGGTCCCGCCTTCAGGAGAATGCCGTCGGGTATCCCCATCTTCCCGATATCGTGCAGCAGGGCGCCGCGTCGGAAATGGATCAGTTCGCGCTCCGGGACACCGAGCTCGCGCGAAAGCTGCAACGCAAGATCCGCAACGCGCCTGCTGTGCCCCTCGGTCTCCCTGTCTCGCAGGTCGAGCGCCCTCGACCAGCCGTCGAGAGTCGTCTCGTAGGCGCGGCTCAGCTCGTCGTTGGACTGCTTCAGATGCGCAAGCAGCGACGCGTTGTCGACGGCGATCGCGGTCTGCCGCGCGATCGCGGTGGCCGAATCCATCAACTCTTCACCGGGAGAGAACTCCGACCGGGTAAAAAGCTCGAGCACGCCGTTTATCTCACCTTTGGCCGCCAGAGGTATGCCGAAATAGCTGGCGAACTTCTCTTCTCGCAACAGAGGAGATGCTGCGAATCCCCTCGCCGAGCCGAGCCGTTCGATCCGCACGATCCGTCGCTCTTCTGCGGCTCGACCCGCGTAACTCGCCCCGACGGGCAGATTGGTATACTTAAGCGCGTCGGTCCGGAACCCGCGCGCCGCGGCAAACTCCAACCGAGCGCCGTTCGCGTCGAGAAGTAGAATGGCCGCCGCATCGACGCCGAGCTGGCCCGTAACGTGGTCGAGGATGACTTCCAGGGTCTCGTTGAGATCGAGATTCTTTCCGATCGCCAGATCGATCGACCTGAGTGACCGCAGGCGGCTCCGCTCGAGCTCCAACCGACGTTCCAACTCGACGATTTCACGGCAGTCGCGAAGTGAGATACTGAACCACCTCTCCCCGCTCAACTCCATCGACGCGACGCATATCTCCACCGGAACTTCGCGTCCCGTCGCGTCGGTGACAACGGCCCTTTCGCCGGAACGTCCACAGAGCGAGACGAGAGGCAACGGGCAGAACTCGCGAATCGATACGTGTCCGAGCGCCGAACGGGGAATTCTCAACAGCCCCATCGCGGCGCGGTTGGCGTACCTAATAGTCCCGTCGGTGTCGGTGTAGAGCACCGCAACCGGCATCGCCTCGAGGGCCGCGCCGGCGAGAGGGCTGATAAGGATTTCACTCACGGACATTCCCGGTTGAAGACATAGTGGGGTCATGTGTCGATCTTACTAACAGGATACCGGACGGAGGATCGGTCCAGCTATCAGTGTTTTACTGAGAAAACGCTACGAAATCCCTGACAAGCGCCCGGGCGGCGGTCAATCGAGCGTCGTCAGCCCTTCGCGAATGGCGAATTTGATCAATTCCGCCAGACTTTCCATCCCGAGCTTGTCGCGGATGTTGAGCCGGTGCGTCTCGACGGTATTGATGCTGACGTTGAGCACGAAAGCGGTTTCCTTGGTGCTCTTTCCCTCCGCGAGCATCTGCAGCACCTGGCGCTCGCGGTCGGTGAGCTGATCGTAGGCGGGAGAATCGCTACCGCCGAGCTTTTTCACGTAATCGCGCACAACAACGTCGACGATACTCGAGCTGAGAAAACTGTTCCCCTCGACCACCGTATGAATGGCCGTAGTCAACTCCTCGAAAGCGGCGTGCTTGAGTACGAACCCCGAGGCGCCGGCGCGGAGCATCTCGATCACGAACCTGCGGTCCGAATGCATCGACAACGCGATTACCCGGACCTCCGGATGCTCGACCGCAATCTGCCGGGTCGCCTCGATGCCGTTGAGCTCGGGCATCGCCACGTCCATGATTATCACATCGGGGAGAATCGTCCGCGTCTGCTCAAGAACCGCCGCGCCGTTCTCCGCTTCGGCGATCACCTCCATATCATCCTCGCGCGCAATTAACGCCTTCAAGCCTTCCCGAAGAATGCTATGGTCGTCCGCGATGAGGAGTCTGATCGCCATTACTCTTTCCTCGCCGGGACGGTCAACGCGACGGTGGTTCCCCGACCCGGCTCTGAAGATAGCCTCATCCGCCCTCCGATGTGATCGAGACGCTCCCGGATACTGAAAAGTCCGTAGCCGTCGCATCCCGAAGGCTCTCCGTCCGACGTGCTCCCGTTCATTCCCACACCGTCGTCGGAGACGGTCAGGATAACTTCATCGGGAGTCGCCGACATCGACACGCGGCAGCTCCGCGCCCGGGCGTGCTTCGCGACGTTCATCATCAGCTCGCGCACCGAGTCGAACAACAGCACCGAAACGTCGGTATCGAGAGTCGCGTCGCGGTTGCCGCCGTTGTATATGAAGGAGAGATCGTACTCCTGGTGAAACTGCTCGACAAGCCGCTCGAGCGCCGCGCTCAAGCCCACCTCGTAGAGAAGCGGCGAGCTGATGCTGAAGATGAGGCTTCTCGTATCCTGAATGATCTCTTCGATCAATCGAGTCGTTTCGGCCAACGCGTCCGCCCCCTCGCTCGAAAGAGTCGCCTCTCCGAGTGTTCCAAGCTTAATCCGAACGAGAGCCAGCGCCTGCCCGATTCTGTCGTGGATACCGGCGGCTATTCTCTTTCGCTCTCTTGCCTCCGCAAGCGACAACTGCGACGCCAGCGACCGAAGCTGCTTTTGGTAGCGCGCGAGCCTCACCTCGGTCGCTTTCCGCTCGGTAATGTCGCGGGCGACACCGTAGTAGAGAATACCTTGTTTCGGATCGTGCGTCATCACGATCTTCACTTCGAGCGTAAGCCGGCGTCCCGGGGAGGGAGCGAGCTCGACTTCAAAGACGCCGTCGCGCCGCGGGTTTCTTATCGCCGCGGGCAGCAGTTCGGCAAAGGACGCACCGATGATTCCGGGTCCATTTTCACCGAAGATCGCCGACGCCCGTCTGTTGATATGGATGATCCGACCCTTCTCGTCGGAGACGAAGATGATGTCGTTGACGTTTTCGGTAAGTAGTCGGTACTTCTCCTCCGATTGCTCGAGTTCCTTCGATCGCTTCTGCAAATCCTCAACCATACTGTCGAACGAACGCGAAAGACGACCGATCTCGTCGCCCGTGTCGATTCCGATACGATACGACAAATCGCCTTCGCGTATGCGGTTGGTGCCGTCGAGCAGATGGTTGAGAGGAACCGTATACCTGCGTGCAAGCAGAAAGCTCGCGACGATCGCGACCGACAGCGCAAGCAGAGATACCGCCGTAAGGGCGATCATCGTCGTAGTGACGGGAATATAGGCCTCGGCCAGATGCTGTTCGATAACCAGGTGCCACCCGAGCACACCGACGCCGGCGGTCGCCACCAGCATCGCGACGCCGGACGGATCGCGCCCGGTAAAGACGGTGTCCCGCCAATCGGCGGCGCGTTCCGGCAGATAGGCGGTATCGGAGACCGTCAGAACGCGCGTCTTGTCCGGATGCGCAATCAAAAGTCGTTCGGAAGAGACCAGATAGGCCTTTCCGCTTTCGCCGAAGGCGATTTCATCCACCAACCGCCAGATTTCACGCAGATGAAGCCTCGCGACAAGCGCCCTCCGGGGCCTGTCGACTTCGGGCAACGGCTCTATCACGGTAAGGACCGGCAGGTTGCTCGGCGTGAGCTCGACTTCCGACACGTACCGACCGCCCGGCTCCGCAAGCCGCCGAAGAATCGCCGGAGACAGGACCACGACCGAGTTGTCCAACTCACTCGAAGCGATAACCCGACCCTCGACGTCGACGAGATGGATCCAGCCGAACTGAGCGAGAAGCGTGGTCAGTTCCTCGAGTACTATGTCCTTCGTCCACGGGTCGCGAATCGGACCAAGCACCTGCGCCACCGCGCGTATGCTTCGTAGCGCGTCTTCGATGTAAAGCGCGATCTCGCCGGCGGCACGTCGAGCGATCTGCAAATTCCTCTGACCGACGTTCGACCGCATGATCGCGCCGGCGAAGAGGTAATGCGTCGTGGCGGTAACCGCCACGGAGAAGACCGCGACGGCGAAAAACGCACCGAAAATGCGGACGCCGATTCGTCTATGAAGTGGTATCGAGCTCACTGTCGGTTCTATTGGCAGCCAGCTCTTTATACCATGTTTTCAGGTTCTCCTGCACGACGTAGTCGACATAGCTCCGCCTGCAGTCCAGTCTTGTCGGATCTCCGTAGCGGATATAGGCGCCGTACATGCACCCGTCGCCGCACATCGCGACGTTTTCGCAGCCGGAACACCGGCGCCACAGGTCGGTCTGAACCGCGCCGCGTTCGCCGGAGAGGATATCGCCGACGCTGAACTCGGCATGTCCGACGAACGCCGGACACCGATAAAGCAGACCGTTCGGATCGATCGTGAAGTGGACCTCGGCGATCGTCGCTCCGCAGATCGTTACGCCGATCCCCGGATCGGTCCGAAAACCGCGCTCCAGGAGCATTTTTCGCAACGCGACGACGGTATGAGCGGTCTGATCGCGGCTGTAGACGCAGTCGAGCTCGGCGAATCCCACCGCTCCGCGGCGCCGGTCCTCGGGAGTCTCCGATATCGGCTTGAAACTCACCTTGTCGAGTTTGGCGCGCAAACCCCGTTCTTCGAGAATATCGAGCAGCTCCGAGAAGGTCGTCGCGTTTTCCTCGTCGAAATTGCCGCCCACGTCGACCCGCACACGGTCTGCGGCGTAGGTCACATGATCTAGGATGATATCGAAGCTCCCGCTTCCGTCGGAGAAGGGACGCCTCGCGTTATGACACGCCCGGTTTCCGTCGATGGTCACCTTGACTCCGTCGAGCCCGTATCCCACGAGCTCGTCGACCACCTCGCGCGTCAGGAGCGCTCCGTTGGTCGTTATCGAGAAGGCGAACGACAGTCGCGCCTTTTCGGCGAAGCGTCTCACGCGTTCGGCCACGAGACGGATCGCCTCGCGGTTGAGAAGCGGTTCGCCGCCGTAGAACATGAGGTAGATCGATCGGACACGCGCGCGTTTCGCCTGCGCGATGATATAGTCGGCGGTCTCTCTCGCCGTGCGATCGTCCATGTAGACCGGTTGTATCACGCCCTCTTCGACGCAGTAGGTGCAGGCGAAGTTGCAGTCGAACGTCGTCAGCACCGTCGCCTGAAGCACCGAATCGATTTCCGACTTGAGCTCGCCGAAGTAACGTTCCACGCGCTTCGCGTCACGCTCGCGCGACGGCACGAGGAAGCCCATCCGTCTGAGCCTCGACACGGTCCGCCTCCGGACCATTTTGGGCCTGCGCCCGTCGGGAGACTCGGCGTAGCTTCGCGTCGCGTCGTCTATCTCGACGAACGAGTGGGTAAGCGTATTGAAAAGCAAGTGTCTTCCCGGCTTGGGGAAGTCGATTACCTGTTTTACGTATCGACTGAGTCGCATGGTGGTGCTCTTTGATCGTGAATCGGAAGTCGGGGCTGCGGAGACATCTATTGACTCCGCAGCCCGCTCTCCCCCGTCCGGCACCGGCAGGGCCTTCAGCCCCTCTTCCGTTTGTCGAACAGTACCGCGTAGGTGATCCACCAGCAGCACGCCGCAGCGACGACGCGCTGGGGTTTTCTGGATCCCTTGCTCATGACGGTAAGATTCATATCATCTACCTCCCGGTATAGTGATGCCTACTCAACGACCCACTCGTCTGCGGTCTCGAAAAAGACATTGGGGTTCGCTTCAACGCCTTCGACGCGCGCCGAAGCGCCGATAAAGATCTTTCGAACGAAAAGGAATACCGCGGGACGCTCGGCGGCGATGACGCGGTGTATCTCGTGATAGATCGCTTCGCGCCTCTCGCGGTCCGACTCGCGCCGGCCGGCGACGATTAGCTCATCGACGCGCTCGTTCGCGTACCTCGCGAGGTTCGACGAGCCGATCTGGTCGGAATGCCAAAAGAGATAGGTGAAAGTGTCGGGGTCGCCTCCGGCGTTGAACTGTAAAAGCGCCGCGTCGTAGTCGCCGGGATAGAGCCTGCGACCGACAAGCTCGTCGGCCGGAAGATACTCGACGTCGACCCTGATTCCGACGAGGAAGAGCTGCCACTTGATGCGCTGCGCCACGTCGCGCTTTAAATCGTCGCCCTCGTCGACGAGCAAGGTAAAGGCGAGAGCCTCTCCGTCGCGGTCGAGGACCGAGTCGCCGTCGGTATCCTCGTAGCCTAACTCCTTGAGAATCTCAGCCGCGCGACCCGGTTCGTACCCGGGAACCGCGACCGACTCGTCGTACGGCCAGGTTTCGGGTCGGAAGGGCCCGGTGGTCGGAACCGCAAGCCCGCCGAGGGTCGTGTCGATAAGCTCGCTCCGGTCGATCGAAATATCGACCGCCTCGCGAAGCTCAGCGTCGGCGAAGAGCGGCGAAGCGAGGTTGAGTAGAATCGTGTAGTAGAAGTAGTCGAGATAGCCGTGCGCGGCGAAACGATCGTCGTCGCGGATGATTTCGTAGTCCTCGCGGTTAAGGTCGAGCACGACGTCGACTTTGCCCTGCATAAGCGCCGACCATGCGGCGGTTTTCGAAGGAAACGAGACGATTTCGATCGAATCGAGATAGGGACGTCCTTCGAAGTAGTCGGGATTGGCTTTGAGCCGCATCGTGTCGACGCCGTTCCACGAGTCGAAGAGAAACGGGCCGCTCCCGACGGGGTTCCATCGGAACTCTTCCATCGACATCGTCCCCGTTTCCGACAGAATATGCGCCGGAAGGATCTCGATCGTGAGTAGCGAGAGGATCGGCGCGAAAGGCTCGGCGAGCGTCAGCCTGACGAGGCGGTCCGAAACCGCCTCCACGCGAGTTATCACCCGAAAAAGGGGGCTTACGCTGTAGCTTCGATCGCCGCGAAGCACCTCTTCGAGGGTAAACGCGACGTCGTCTGCGGTAAGCGGCGCCCCGTCGTGGAAGACGATGTCGTCGCGGAGCCTAAACTCCCAGACGAGCCCGTCGTCGGAGACGCTCCACGACTCGGCGGCGTCCGGCTGATAGTCGAGAGCTTCGCTCGGTTTGACGAGACTGCTGTAGATCAGCTGGTTGACGTTCGAAGCCGGGCCGCGGTCGAGAAGCGGGTTGAGCCCGGTCGGTTCGACGGAAACCGCGACCGAAACGGCGCCGCCGTAGTTTTTGTCGGAAGCGGTGCAGGCCGATGCAAGAAGCGACCACGCGACGGCGAGTACCGCCGCGCCGGCCGCAGTCTGTCGAGTAGCGATGATCGAGTTTTTCATGCTTTGTACATCGGTCATACACTGAGATTTCACTTCAAAATACCTGACGACGCTATCGGGGAATCCCTGATTTTTCCCTTCGAATTCCCTTACTCGCGCCCGCGTTCACGTGCCCGCGCGGCGGTGATGGACTCCCGGCAGGTTCAGGATGTCCTGATCGACGCGTTCACGTGCGCGCGCGGCGGTGATGGACTCAGGTTCGATTGAGGAACGGCATGAAGAAAAAACTGCGTATCGGGGGAAGGCGCTCGGTCCATCCCACCGGAGCAATTCGAAATCTGGTGTGCCTGATTTCGAATTGCCGCCTGCAGCAACCGAAAGAACGCCGTTTTCGTGGCGATTCGGCGGTTCCTCCGGCTAAACGTCAGAAACGGCGCAGCGTCCGGCGTTCCCGGGGTCACATTTCGAATTGCCGATCCACCCAGACGGCGCCGTGTACGTCGGTCGACGCCGTCGGCTTGTCGGCTACACGAAACTCGACGCGCTTT
>JAJRYZ010000213.1 GCA_024275515.1 Spirochaetota bacterium | reverse complement strand
TCGTCTGAGCATCACGAGTGTCGGCACGGCGATGAAAGCGACTATCGCCATGAACAGCAGAAAACGCTGAAAACCCCGCTCCCTGCGCGTCGACGGCTGTCGAATCGTCAGGTCGATGTCCACCCCCGCCGCTAGATCACGCCCGGCGATGCGCCGGTACTCCATTCCCTCGGCAACAATCGGCGCCGAATCGCCGAGAGCCTCGCTGGTAATGTCGGAACCCGGCGTCGAAAGAAAAACGTCGAACGCGTCGGTCGGATAGACGATCGCCCGTTCGAACCGGTACTCCCGACGCCCCGCGTCGGTCGTCGGCAGTTCGTACTGCACGAGGATTTCCACTCCGCCCGGTGGAATCGGAAGCGACATCCGGACCGAGCCGGCTTGAACCACGGAGTTTCCCCCGCCGATCATTCCTCCGGTCACGACGTTTTCGGCGCCGTCCGGCAATGGAATTTCCGGAAGCGCGGCCGGATTCGGCACAAATGTGTAGGCCGAGTCGTTCTTGATCAGCAGTACCTCCTGGACACGCACGCAACAATCGGTAACGGAAATAAACAGATGGTGATTGACGACGCGAAGCCGCGAACGATCGTCGGTAGTCTCGTATACGCGCAAGACCGGCTCTTCGGCCGAATCATCCCGTGCCGGTTCGACGCGATCACTGAAGTACTGTATGTCCCGGTAGACGACACCGACGACGTAGGACAATTGCGGCGTCGCTTCCAGTTCGCCGAACACGAATGCGCCTGATTCATCGGTAACGGTCGAAAGCGAATCTCGCAACCGCTGTTCCGAAATGATGAACAGTGTCGTCTCCACTCCCGGCGCGGGGCTGTCGTCGAGAGTGCCGTTGAGAACGCGACCGGAAATCGACCCCGTCGGCGATTCTTCTCCCCACGCAGAGACGACGACAAACGCCGCAAGCGTGACGAATACGAGTTCTCTCAGCCGGTTCATCTAGCGACCCTCCGCCGACGCATCGAGTCCCGCGCCGCAATCGGGACAAAACCGACTGCCCGGTTCGCACGAACGTCGGCACTCGGGGCAGACGAGGAGCGAAGCGCCTTCGTCGCCGCGATCCCTCCTTCGGGCAATCTCCTCCTCTATCACCGCGTCCCAGTCGGACACGGAACCCTGCTTCGTCTCGACCTCCGCCTGAATCGCGCCCAGCGCTTCGGTTTTATAGCGCTCGTAGAGAGTCTGATAATCCTCGTCGGACAGCTTTCCCATCCGGTGATCCATCTGCAGCTCTAGAATCGCGGCATAGCTCGATTCCTTTCGATTTCTAATGTCGGCAAGCTCCGCCGATTGATCGCCCTGAAGGCCGATATCCCTCCTCGGCCTCCACAAAAGCGGCAACGCGACGGACACGATCACCAGAACCAGGATGACCGACATGATTAAGAGCATCTGCGTTCTCCTTAACTCAATGGCGAGAATCCTGTGGACGGCCCGGCATGGAGGGTGTCTCCGCAGCCGGAAACGCAGATCCACAGGATTCGCGCCACTAAGTTCTTGTCACTCGAAATCGTTCAGTTCCTCTTCGAAAATCCGCTCGTACCGTTGTTCGACTTCAGTACGTCGGTCCGAGACGTCACCGACCGCCGAACCGACGGCTGCGGTCGCCCGACGGCGTACCCATAGAGAGACGAGCAGGGCGATGAGAACCGCGCCCGCCACGATAACCGCGAACGGCGCGATCCAGACGGTCAGGTTGAATCCGCGCTTCGTCGGCGCCGCAAGCACCTCTTCGCCGTACTGAGCAACGAAGTATTCGAGAATCTGCTCCTTGGACTCGCCCGCCTCGACCTTTTGCTTGACGAGTTCCCGCATGGGAATCGCCGAGCCGCAGCCGGTATGATTGCACGCTTCAAGCACCAGGCCGCAACTGCAACGGCAGACTAGTTCATTCGAGACCTCTTCGACGGTCAAAGCAAATAGCGTCGGGGCGACGGAAAGCATCAGCAACGACAGCAGCAATCCACTACGACGCCTGCTCATCGCGCCACCGCCTCCCGAAGCGACCGCACTCTGCGGCTTCCGCGTTTCCGACGATCGGGGAGCATCACCAGAGCCGTTCCTCCGACCAGAACCAGCGAGCCGATCCACATCCATGCCACCAACGGATTGATGAGCAGTTTGATGACCGCCGTAGACTTTTCCATGTCGTACCCGGCAAGAATAGCGTACAGATCCTCCGCGAGAGTAGAACGAATATCCACTTCCGAAGCGGTTTGTGTCGTGTCGTGCTCGTAGTTTTCAATCGCCGGATTCAGATATCCGAGCGTTTTGCCGCCCCGGCTTATCGACAGAGTGGCCGACGTGACGGTCTTGTGAGCGGTCGGGTACTGGGCCAGTCGCTCGAACCGGATCGTATAGTCCTGCAGGCGGATCTCTTCTCCCTGTCGCAGGAAAGCCTCGGTGGAGGTTTTGAACGCCGAAGAACCGGAGATCCCGATAAAGATCAGAACGACCCCGAGATGGATAATGTATCCACCGTAGCGCCGTTTGTTCCCGAAAAAGAGCTTTCTCAGCGCCGTGAGATACGGCTCCGATTTGAGCGTGTGACGGGCGCGAACTCCCCTGACCACTTCGGCGACGATCGTGGCCACGACGAAAATCGAAATCGTAAAGGTAAGAAGAGCGTAAAAATGGCGAACGCCGGCCAGGAGAAGCGTCACGCCTCCGCCCAAAGCGACGACGGCCGGCGCCAGTAGATTCCGGGTAAAGTTCCGCACCGAAGCTTTGCGCCAGGCGATGAGCGGACATATACCCGTCAGCAGCAGCAAAACGATCCCGATAGGCACCAACACTTTGTTAAAGAAGGGCGGACCTACCGTTATTTTCACGCCCCTGACCGCCTCGGAGATGATGGGGAAAATCGTGCCGAGAAAAACGGCGAAAGTCGCGCCGACCAGGATGAGATTGTTAAACAGAAAGCTGCTCTCCCGCGAGATCAGCGAGTCGAGCTCGTTGGAGCTTCTCAAGGAAGGCAGCCGACGCACAAGCAGAATCACGACCGCGGCGAGAGCGAAAATGAGGAAAAAAAGGAAAAAAGAACCGATCGACGACTGGCCGAAAGAGTGAACCGAAGAGATAATGCCGCTCCGGGTCATAAAGGTACCGAAGATGCAGAGAAGAAACGTCAGTATGATAAGCACCATATTCCATACCTTGAGCATGCCGCGCCGTTCCTGAATCATAACCGAATGCAGGTAGGCCGTGGCGGTAAGCCACGGCATCAACGAAGCGTTCTCGACGGGATCCCAGGCCCAGTATCCTCCCCAACCGAGCTCGACGTACGCCCACTTCGCCCCCAGCACGATACCGACGCCGAGAAAAAACCACGAGAAAATCGTCCAGCGTCGCGTGCTGCGAATCCATGCGTCGTCGGTACGCCCCGTGATGAGAGCGGCCACGGCGAAAGCGAAGGGCACGGTGAACCCGACATAACCGAAAAACAGCGTCGGCGGATGAAAAAGCATTCCCGGATTCTGCAATAGCGGATTCATGCCCCTTCCGTCGACCGGAACGCTCGGAAGAAGGACGAACGGCGAAGAGACCAGTGCAAGCACGATGAGAAAAAACAGTTGCACGACACCCATCACGGCGATGACGTAGGGCATCATTCTCCGATTCTGCCGGCGATTCTGCGCTACCGTAACGGCGGCGAAAAGCGACAAAACCCACGCCCAGAAGAGGAGCGACCCTTCCTGTCCGCCCCACAGCGCCGAGATGGTATAAACGATGGGGAGGCTGCGATTCGAATAGTCGGCGACATACGCCACCTGAAAATCGCGGCTCAAAAGGGCGTACAACAAAACGGCCGTCGCGACCGTCAACAGACCGAACACCGCGTAGACCGCGCCCGCGGCGCTTCGATAGAGGCTTTGCTCGTCTAAAACCGCGGCCAACACGGCCGCCACGATAGCGTACCCCGCCGTCACGACTGAGACGTTGAGAACGAAACTCCCTAACTCGCTCATGCATAACCCTCCCGGTCCGCTGATTCTTCCGGTCGCCGCCCGTCGTGTGTAGCGGGTGTCGAAAAACCCTCTTTACGAGGCGTCACCTTCTACGGCGACGGCGCCGCCTCGTATTTGGACGGGCATTTCGGCAAAAGCAGCGTCGCTTCGAAGACTCCCGCCGCGGTAAGCTTCCCCTCGACCACGATCTCGACTCCGTTTTCGAAGGCGTCGGGGACCACGCCTTTGTAGAACACCGGCAGCGACACGTCGTCGTCCTCGACCCGAAACTCAAGCAGAAGCGTTTGCGGATCCCAATCGATCGAACCGTCGGCCACGATTCCACCGATACGCATCCCTTCATTGTAGGCTTCTTCTCCCATCTCGACGACCTCACTCGGCGTGAGATAGTACATCTGCGTGTCGCGCAACCCGGTGTAGATGAGATAGCCGATGACGCCCGCGATCAGAACGCCGCCGACGAGAAACTTCGTCTTCCCACCGCTAAACTTTGTTACCATATTTCGCCTCGAACCGACGCATGATCTCCTCTTCCGACAAGTTTTCGTCGAGAAGCCGGCGAATGAACCTTCTCGCCTCAACGGCGCCGCCGGGCGCTTGGCAATCGCACTCGTTGAGAAGCTCCTCCCCGCACTGACCGCACGGACAGTAGAATCTCGAAGCGATCCGTTGGACGTCCGGAGACCAAAGCGCGTCCCGTTCGACATCCGGGAACCGATCGTCGAACGACCGATTCGATTTTGCAGCGCCGGGGACGAAGATGAAGTAGCCCGCAAGCGCGACGATCACCACCGCGACGGTGGTAACGACGGTGAACCGTCGGCCCCCGGAACGACTCGTACGCACGCGACCCCGGCTCTCGCGGGAGACCGTCCTGCCCTGTCCGACGATGCCGCCCCCTGGGACCTTCGCGCCGCAGGAGACGCAGAAGTTGCTTTTTTTCGGCAACGCCGCGCCGCAACGGCTGCACACGTTTCGTCCGCCGAGACGCTGCCCGCAGTTGGCGCAGTATTTGTGACTGTCGTGATTTTCGGTTCCACACTTGGCGCATTTCATACTTCGTACCCACCGTATGCGAGATTCTGTCCCAAAACGTATCCCTCGACCGATTGCACGACCGCACGAGCCCGTCGCGTCGTCGCCGCACGCCGAATCGGCCTCAATCGCGCATACCGTAGCATACATGATTGCGGTAGTCAATTTTTTTTCGACCAAAAATGGTCGATTTCGCCTGTCATCCGGCGCTTCATGTCCTTCCGAGCGTCGAAAAAAAAAGAGCCGCCCCTGATGGGGCGGCCCGTGCAACATAGCAGGCTCGACACCGTGCCGGTGTTATTTGGTTTTCTTGCCCGTTTTGACCTCGATCTGCCGGGGTTTTGCTTCCTCGGACTTGTGAAGTTCGATCGTCAGAAGCCCGTTCGCGAAGTTCGCCTCGATTCGATCACGATCGACGTCGCGCGGAAGCACGAAGCTTCGGTTGAAAGACCGCGTCCGTCGCTCTCGCAGAATATAACCGTTGCGTTTCTCTTCGGACTTCTCATCCTTCTTCGCCGAGATGGTCAGCAGGGAGTCGTCGAGTTTTATGTCGACATCCTTCTCGGTGTGACCCGGCAGCTCGGCCTCGAGAATGTAGCGATCCTCGGTCTCGCGGATATCGACCGACGGTCGCTCGACCACTTCGTCCGCATGCACATCGAACACCGAGTTGAATATCCTGTCGAAATCATCGAGCAGATCCAACGATCGCGGAGCGTATCGTACCAAGCTTTTCATGACATAACCTCCTGGATTTTTTCTTTCCATCTACCTATATAGCAACCATCGTGCCAAGCGCCGCGGACGAGCGGCTGCGTGTAATTCTTTTTGTTATAGGGAATTAAGTAGCGGCCACGACGCCGGTGTGGCCCCGGAATGCGCCGCAGCATGCGCCCCTGTGTCATTATGATACATCGGGTTATTATAGTCCTTATGATGTGCAAAAACGACACACATCGCCGCACCGCTCGGGATCAAGTGAGTTCGATCAGCCAGAGTCCGCCCTCTCCGGGCGCAAGCCGGACGGCGAACCCGCGGCTACAGAGCGTCCGACCGGCGATCCGCTCGAAGACGGTCTCTTCCCGGTCGTGAAAAAGTCTGTTTATCCGGTAATGCGCCTCGTGCCGAAGCCTTTTCATGACAAGCGCGCACTCCCCTCCCGCCGTCGGAGCGAAGGCAAAACAGAGGGCCCGCCTCGCGTTGTAGTCGGAGAATTGCACCGCGTCCCAATCCTCGCACGTGTGCGGGATGGGAAATAGCTGATAGAAATCCTGCACCAGAAGCGGACGAACTCGCCTGAAAACGTCGGTCCAGCCGGCCATCCGCGCGGTAAGCGAAGACGACCACGACGCGACGTCGCCGTCGAAGGCGAGCTTACCGAGCATGCGGCTCAGCACCGTGGTGTCGTCGAAACCGTCGTCGCCCGCCCCCGCCGGAACGGCTACGCTGGAGTTCAAAAGATGCCCGGGAAGAAAACAGTTGGCGCGAGCCTGCATATACCTGCAGAGAAAAGGGTCGGTCGACTGATCGCTGAACCAGAACGTGTGAGCCCTGCGCATCGTTCCCATGTCGATCCGTCGGCCGCCGCTCGAACACCCCTCGACGATCCAGTCGGGATACAGCCGCATCAGCGTATCGAGCACACGATAGAGCCCCTCCATGTAGGCGAACTGGATCTTTCCGGTCGGATCGACGGCGTCCCAGGCGGGACGCGGGTCGATGTTGTAGTCCCACCTGCTCCAGCGCAACTGAAGCGATTCGATATATCCGCCGACGGTCTCGATCACGTAGTCCTGCGCCTCGCGCAACGCGAGGTTGATATGATAGTCGCGCCGGCCGAACCGAACGGTCGCGGGAATATACCACTCGGGGTGCGCCTCGACCGCCGAAGTTCCCTCCACCGCACGCTCGGGCTCGAACCATAGCCCGAATTGCATCCCCAGCGACCGCACGTAATCCGAAAACGGTCGCAGTCCGCGCGGAAACTTCGCCCGATCGACGCGGTCCCAGTTGCCGACGCCGAGCGGAAAATCACCTTCGAACCATGAGGCGTCGACCGCGAATACCTCGACTCCCAGCTCGCGCGCCCGGTTGGCCTGCGCTCGAAGCAGATCGTCGGAAAGATCGTTGCCGATTCCAAACGAATGGTCGTAGCTCACCGGGGGCAGCATCAACCCGCCGCGGCGACGCGCACATACGTTCTCGTAAAGATAACGTCGGCACACGTTCCTCCCGTCGTCGATCCCGCCGCGGAATCGCACGAAGTGCGCCCGCGGCAGCCGAAGTTCTTCTCTCGGCGCCAACCGAATGCCGTCGATCCTGACACCGGCGCGGAGTCGGCTGGTTTTCGGATCATCACCTTCTTCCAGCCGAATGTACCAGGCGCCCGACCATTCCAGCCCGCAGACGAAACCTTCGCCGGTCCTTGGACTCTCGCCGTCGCCGCCCTCGCCTCCAACCGCGATAAGCAGCGGGAGATGGGTATTCGAAGACCGACCGAGGTCGTGACTCGCGATCTCGAAAGGCCGCCTGATTCGTGTCGCTTCGTGAGTCCGATAGGCGAACGGAGGATAATGATGCTCGGTCGTTCCGCCTGCAGCCCAGTTGATTCGCCAATCGGAAAGCGGACAATCAAAGGTAACGCACAGAGGTTCTATCGTGTCGATTACAGACGACGGGCGGGCCGACTCGTTAATGATCGTGTGCTCGGATACTTCTCTCGTCGTCCGACTGCGTACGAGGAGACCGGATTCCCCGTTTCGAAGGACCGGCGTGGATGTTTCCTTCGGACCCGATGAGAAACCCGCGTCATGCGAACCCAGCGAAAACCCGAACCCACGCACGAATCCGGACTCGGCCTCTTTCCACGGCAGGTCGATCGTAATCATACCCCGTTCCCCCTACGTCTATTCGGTCCCGCCATCGGAAGGCAGGACATCGAGTATGCCGGCGGCGAGAAAAAGAATCGAGTCGCCGAGCGCTCGACCGACGATTAGGAGTATGGATGAGCTGAAAACGCGTATGATCGAAGCGGCAAAGTCCGCCGGCGGGACACCCCCGGCCGGATACAATCGACTCGACGACTGCTTTACCTACGAACCGTCGCTCGACGCAATCATTCTCTGGTACAACGTCGGCGGTTCGACGCGTATTGAAATTCGAAGCCTTCGCGACGCATCCGTCGGCCGGCACAAAGTGCGCCACTAACATCCCTCCGGCGCCGCCGCTCCGACCAAGCGGTCGCGTTCCGTCTTAGTACCCGCCGCACTCTTCAACAAGATCGGCAACTCGTGCCACGCGCCGCTCGAGTCCGTCGGGCGGCACCTGATCGGCGACGCCGAGAACGAATCGGGGTGCGCTCCTCATGACGTCCAGAACCGTGCGAACATGCGCCTCGAACTCCGCGTCGTTCGTCTGCGGAGTGAAATACGGACCCGGAATTCCGCCCCACAACACCGATGTCGACGGAGCGACGAAGTCGGCCCACCGTTCCACGGCGAGATCGCCGACCGGAGCGGGGGTGAGCGCTTCGAGAACGGAAAAGCCCAGCGCGGCCTCTTCGGCGAGAAGTCCGCGGAGCGACCCGTCGATATGGATGAACGAGTACTTCCCGGCGGCGTGAATCCGTTCGATCCAATCGAGCTGAATCTCTTCCACATAGTCATGGAAGAAACGTTTTCCGACGACCTCCGAGGAGAGGTTCTCCGGCATCATGATCGCGTCGACCGGCGCGGCGCAGGCCACGTCGACGGCCTCGGTGAGCTTCTCGCACATTACCGCCAACGTCGCCTCGACCGCTTCCGGCGCCGTTGAGGCGAGTATGGTAAGAGTCTCGATGCCGGCATCGAGAACCGCGAGCCGCATAAAGGGGGACCGCGGCGTGTAGCACAGATTGATCCCGAGATCGCCGATCTGAGTATTTCTTCGTGCGGCGGGGGCGAAATCGGGAGCGTACTCGGTGTGTTCGTAGAGGTAACGGTACGCCGGAAGGTCCTCATCGCTCTTGACGAGATGCTCCACCGGCGCTTCGGTAAAGCTTGCCGGAAGGCGCCGCCACGTCTCGCGGAGCGTGCCTTTCGGTGTTTCGATCGTCCTCGTCCGCAGAACACCGTCGCTCGATTCGACTATCCGACAACCGGACCGGCGCACGGTGAAAGGGAAATACCCCTGGAGATAGAAGCCGGTCCGCAGGCGCCGATGCCAAACGAAATAGTCGTTCGAGCTCTTGAAATCCTCGGATCTAAGTCCACGGCCGATCAACGCCGAGGCAAGATAGTCGAGGTCCGCGAACCACGGCACCCGATCGGGTTGTTCACCGCCGAGCAGAGCCAGTAGACGCTTTCGCGGGGTCCACACTTTTTCAGCCATCGATCCTCCTCCCGTGCCGGTCCTTCTCTCGGACACCCGTGTATCACGAGTCGGCCCCGTATCGCATCGTGCGACGAATGCCACCTCCGAGTCCAGAACTTCAGATCCGGAAAGCTCCGATATTCCCGTTCGGTCGATCGGGCGGCGCCGTCGTCGAAATCGCAGCACGGTCGACGATTCGGGCAACGGTGTGATAAGATGAGCGGTACATCTGAGGCCTGCCTGTGCGTTTTGAGGAGGGAGAGCGTGAATGACTACGTGGTGAGAGTCGAGAACCTGAGGACTCAGTTTGCGCTTGACGAGGGGATTCTCAAGGCGGTCGACGGGGTCGATTTCAATATTCCCCGGAAAACGACCGTCGGCGTGATCGGAGAGAGCGGATGCGGCAAGAGCGTCACCGCCCAGTCGATCCTGCGAATCGTTCCTCCTCCCGGGATCATCAAGACCGGAAGGATTCTCCTGAGCCGGAACGGAGACGAACCGATGGACCTGGTGGCGCTTGACGCGAGAGGCGCGGAGATCCGAAGTATCCGCGGCAAAGAGATATCTATGATCTTTCAGGAGCCGATGACCAGCCTTTCTCCCGTGCACACGATAGGCGCGCAGATCGCCGAGGCGGTACGGCTCCACACTCAACTGCGAAAAAACGAAATCAGACCCTACGTCGAGGAAATGATCGCGAAGGTGGGGATTTCAGACCCCGGCCGGCGGTTCGACGAGTATCCGCATCAACTTTCAGGCGGGATGCGGCAACGCGCAATGATCGCGATGGCCTTGTCCTGCAACCCTCGATTGCTCATCGCGGACGAACCGACAACCGCCCTCGATGTTACCGTTCAGGCCCAAATACTGGAGTTGATGCGAACACTCCAGGAACAGTACGCGATGTCTATTCTCTATATCACCCACGATCTCGGCGTTATCGCCGAAATCGCCGACGAGGTGAACGTCATGTATCTCGGGCGAGTCGTCGAGCGCGCATCGGCGATAGATCTATTCGAGAATCCGCTTCACCCCTACACCCGAAGACTGCTTAAATCGATTCCGAAAGTCGGGCGAAAAGCGCGGGTCCGTCTCGACGCGATAAAAGGCACCGTACCGATACCGCTGAACCCGAAACCGCAGTGCGGCTTCTTCTCGCGTTGTCCCGAGGCAATCGACGGCACCTGCGATCGAGCGATTCCGGCTCTTGTCGAAATGGAGCCGAAACACCACGTTCGCTGTTTCCTGCACAGCGACAAAACGGAGGAACCCGATGAGTAGTACCGCGACCGACGCCGCGATCGGCGCCGACACGATCCTCGAAGTCAAAGGGCTCAAGAAATACTTTCCGATAGAAAAAGGCTTCTTGCGGCGTCACGTCGGCGATGTGAAAGCAGTGGACGACGTCAATCTCTACATCAAAAGGGGAGAAACCCTCGGTCTCGTCGGTGAATCGGGTTGCGGCAAAACCACGCTCGGACGCTGTATCGCGCGCGCGATCGTGCCCAGCGAAGGCGAAATTCGTTACCGGTTGCCCGACGACGAGGTCGTCGACCTCGCGAGCCTCGACGGCAAGGAGCTACGCCGCGTCCGCCGGTATATTCATATGATCTTTCAGGATCCGTACTCCTCGCTCGATCCGAGAATGACCGTTCTGGATATCATCGGAGAACCGATCAAGTACAACAGGCTCGCGTCGAAGGAAGAAACTACCGAGCGCGTCAAAGAGCTCATGAAGACCGTCGGTCTCGACGTGCGCCACCTCAAGCGGTACCCGCACGCATTCTCCGGCGGGCAGCGACAACGAATCGGGATAGCCCGCTCGCTCGCGCCGCATCCCCAGCTTATCGTGTGCGACGAGGCGGTCAGCGCGCTCGACGTATCGATACAAGCCCAGATTCTCAACCTGCTCCAGGACCTGCAGGAACAGTTCAACCTGACCTATCTGTTCATCGCCCACGACTTGTCGGTGGTCGAACATATCTCCGATCGCGTGGCGGTCATGTACGTCGGCAAAATGGTCGAGATGTCGGAAACCGAAGAGCTCTTTATTTCGCCCAAGCACCCTTACACCGAAGCGCTGCTTTCCGCGGTGCCCAAGACCGATCCCCGGATTAAGATGGATCGGATCATTCTCCCCGGCGAGGTGGCGAACCCCGCCGATCCACCGTCCGGTTGCTACTTTCACCCGAGGTGTACGTACGCGCAAGAAGTCTGCAAAACGACACCTCCCGAATGGCGCGAGATTGTTCCCGGTCACTTTGCCGCCTGCCACTTTGCTCACGAGCTCACTCTTGAGGGAGTCGAAGAGGCCGCGAAAACGGGCTGAAAGGACGATGTACGTTCGAAGCCGACTACGAGAGGTGCGCGGGGCGGATGCGCCTCCGGCGGCTTATCCCGTCCGGATCGCGTAGAGATCGGTGTCTCGCAGAGAGAATCGAAGACGCACCGCTCGCCCGGCGAGTCTCCCGATCCTGCGATCCCCGTTCCATCGAACGACCGCCGATAGGAAATCGCCGTAGAGAGGCTCCATATCTTCGGTGCGGTATCCGTCGATGCTACGTCCGTCCTCGCCAAGCACATCGACCCGGACGCTCCCGGCGGCGGATGTCGCGTAGTTGATAAAGAGATCATCTCCGTCGAAACGGATGAGCCGCGTGACGAACTCGCCGCCCGAATACCCGGCATGAATCGACACGAAGCCGTGCGGTCGAATCGAAAGTCTCCTTAATTGCGGCCGCACCCCTCGGCGCCGGTAATGCTCGCTGATAAACATCGACCATTCATTCGGCGAAGTCTCGACAATGCCCCACGTGGGATAGTTGTTCCGCTCGGTCCAGTTGAACGGATCGAGCCCCGGTCGCACCCACGCGTCGAGATACCGAGTCCACGTGCGGGCATCGCGGGAGCACATGAAAAGCGCGTCGTTGACCCCCGGATGCCCGTGGTCGGGATCAGGGACGCGATGTTGAACATAGCGGTTCGGGAAGGAGAGGTAGATGTGCTCGGCGTCGGGACACGGGACGGTCGCGTTTGTATAGAGTTGCGTCCGATCTTCCTCATCGCGGTAGCCGTGCGGTACCGGATCGCTCCACCGCAGAAAGTCATCGGATTTCGAACTCTGGATCGATCGCACCGCGGTCGTATCGGCGCCGAGAAGATCCGCTTCGCCGGCGTCGGCGCCGACGTTTCTAAAGTAGCGCGTAAAGCACCGATAGGCGCCGATCCGCGCGTCCCAGAAGGCGGTGTTGATCGTGTCGAAGGTGCCGCTCATGTCCAGAGGTTCCTCCCGCATGAGTCGCCACCGGAGTCCGTCGGCCGAGCACATCGCGTATAGTTTTTTCCAACGCGCGCAGAGCCCCTTGTATCGCTGCTCACTCGGACAGTCGGGATTGGTATCGAGGAACGCCGGCGGTACGAGCGGCATCTCTCCCCGGGCGATCAGATTGTTCCCTTTCGATCCGTCATGCTCGATCAGTCCGAAGTCGGGTCGTTCGAAATGAAACCCGCCGTCGGTGCTCTCGGCCACGGCGATGCTTTGATAATCCTCGCCCCTGTCGCGATCGGTGGCGGCGCGATAATAGAGCCTGATGCGCCGACCTTCCTGAATCAGGCTGTTGAACCCCGCCACCTCGCTCTCCCACGGCGCGTCGCACACGAAAACGACCTCGCGTCGTTCGGGATGATGCAATCGTTGCTCCGCGTCGTCGAGCGTTTCGATCAGGACGCCGTCGACAAACGGTTCGATTCGTGTACCGATGTCAATCGGCTCCGATGGATTCATATGACGCCTTCCTTATATGATGCATGGACATGTGACGCGCGACCCGCAGGCGCGGACGCGCAGCCGTCAGCTTATCACGGCCGAGCGACAGGGGAAAACACGTCCTGTTTCATCGATGGGGTCGCTGTACGGCGCCCCCCGGCGGCTCGAACAGACCTCACCAAATCATTATTATCGGAGAATGATGACGCCACGCGAACGAAAGCCGCTCGACCGGATACCGACCGAATTGTGGGGCGACCCCCGAGGCGCAGGAGAGGCTATGCGCGCACCTCGGCCTCGAAGAAGGGAGGCCGCGCGTGACCGTATATAACGACATACTCGACTATCGATTCGACCTGCCGGATTCTCCTGTGCGCGTGGTTTCGCTTAACGCCGGAACCACCGAGGCCATTTTCGCGATGGGGCGCGGCGACAGGGTCGTGGGAGTTTCCGAGTACTGCTCCCGATACGTTCCGGACCTCGATCGTCCGGTCGTCGGCGACTACCTCGCGGTCGAACGGCCGATACTCGAAGCATTGAAACCGGACCTGATTCTGACCACCTCCGGAGTACAACGGCGCCTCGCGGTCCGACTTGCGCGCGACGGATTCCCCGTTTACGCGCTGCCGCTTCCGAACAGCATTTACGGAGTGCTGGAAAACATCGTCGCCGCCGGGGGATTGCTCAACGCGATGGAGCACGGACGAAAACTCGCGGCCGACATCTCGCGCGCGTTCGACCGTGCGCACCGACGTACACGACCCGACCGTCCGCGCGTTTATGTCGAGCTTTGGTTCGGTCGCCATAGAAGGACCGTCGGCGGGTTCACCTACATCCACGACCTCGTGGAGGCCGCCGGGGGCGCACCGGCTTTCGCCGGACGCAGAGAGGCGTATCTCGAACCCGATCTTCATCCGATTGACGGCGGCGCCCCCGATGTGCTGCTCGGGTTCAGCGAACCGGAGTACCCCGTCAATTTTGCGGAACTCGCACGCAAGCGGGGATGGGACGGCGATGCGGCCCCCACGATCATTACCTCGACGATCGAGCGGGGACGAAACGTCATTCACGACGGACCCTCGATCGTCGAAACCGTCGCGTGGCTCGCGAACGAGTTTTCAAAATGGCCGCCGCGCCGCGCGACGGAAGGGAGGTCGGCATGAAGACGCCGTTCGAACGGATGCAGGAGATCGCTCGACGATTGCGTAGTTGGTGGAACGGCGAATCGCAGGAGCGACCGTGCATGCTTCACGCCGTGAATATCGCGTCGCAGAACGACCTTCCGGATCCGCGCGACCTCGAACAGTGGTGGACCGACGCCGACTTTCGCATCGCACGTACGATCGCCGACATCGACTCGACGCGCTATCTCGCTGAGGCCGTACCGTTTCACTACGTCGATTTCGGGTCGAGCGCGATGGCCGCGGCGCTCGGCGCCCGGATGGAGTTCGTCGATCGGGAAACCGTCTGGGCTTATCCAACTTTCGGGAGCATTGAGGAAGTGGCCGAAATCGTCCTCGATCGATCGAATCGCTACTACCGGCTCCTGCGCGAGTTGACCGTTCTTTCCTCCGAATCGGCAGCGCGGCATCATTTCACTACCCTTTTTGCGCTCGGCGCCCCGGGAGATACCACCGCCGCACTCTACGGGACCGAACGACTGCTTATCGACATGATCGAACGTCCGGCGTCGGTCGAGCGGGCGATGGAGCGAATGAAACGAATATGGATCGAGTGCTTCGACGAGTTCAACGGCTTGATCGGACGGGCGGGAAACGACGGCGCCGTGGGGTGGGCCGGGGTCTGGGCGCCCGGAACCACTTTCCCGATACAGGAAGATTTCTCCTATATGATCTCACCCGAAATGTATCGCAGATTCTGCCTTCCGCACATCGCCGACATGACCGAAGCGATGGCTTACCCGATGTATCACCTCGACGGCGTCGGCGCGATTCCGCACCTCGACGCGCTGTTGGAACTCGGCAGGCTGCGCGTCATTCAGTGGGTGCCCGGCGCCGGAAGAGAGGACCTCGCGCAGTGGCACGGGTTGATTCGGCGGATTCTCGAAACCGGTCGATCGGTTCAACTTTTCGCCCGCGCCGAAGAAATCGACCCGCTCATCGACGCCGTCGGCGCGACAGGCCTCCTCGTTACAGTAACCGACGCCTCGCCGAGCACCGAGGAACGGCTCCGCCGGCGGTTCGACCTCGAATAACGGTGTGCCTCCGGTTGACAACTCGATGCGGAATCGATAACCTTTCGATCGTCCCGCAGCAGTGGTGGAATTGGTAGACACGCTAGCTTGAGGGGCTAGTGAGCAACGCGCTCGTGGAGGTTCAAGTCCTCTCTGCTGCAGTGAAAAGGGAGCGATACCGCAAGGTGTCGCTCCCTTTTCTTTCTACATCGAGAGGACTTGAACGCGAGACCGCGGCGCGACCGAAAAGGGAGCGCACCCGTCCAAGGACGGA
>JAJRYZ010000212.1 GCA_024275515.1 Spirochaetota bacterium | reverse complement strand
TGCAGAACATCGTCGAAGGGCAGATCCTGGCAAAGAAGGTGCCGGCCGGCGACGGCGTTCCCGGCCGAACGGTGACGGGAAAGCTTCTGCCCGCGAAGAACGGGCGCGACATTGAGATAGGCGCCGGAAAAAACGTCGAGATCTCCGAAGACGGTTCGGTTGCGAAGGCCGCGATCAACGGACAGGTCATCGTTGCCGGGGACAAAATCAACGTTGAACCCGTCTACGTCATCCAGGGAGACGTCAACCTTAAAACCGGCGGCAATATAATTTTTCTCGGCACCGTGCTCGTCAAAGGCAACGTCGACGACGGGTTCAAAGTGAAAGCGTCGGGAAACATCGAAGTCTTCGGCAACGTCGGGAAGTCGGAGATCGACGCCGAGGGGGACGTCATCGTCCATCAGGGAATTACGGCGAAAACGACCGGCACGATTCGTGCGGGAAAGAGCGTCTGGGCGAAGTTTATCGAGAATGCCTCGGTGGACGCTGGTGAGTTCGTCGTCGCGAGCGACGGTATTATCAATTCACACGTCGTGGCCAACAAGAAAATCGTTTGTCGCGGAAAGCGGGCCACGATCGTCGGAGGCAACCTCAAGGCATCCGAGGAGATTCACGCCAAAACGCTGGGCTCGGTCGCGGGATCCGAGACCACACTTGAGGTCGGTTATGATCCGAAGAGCAAGGAAAAACTCGCACAGATCGAGGACAAGATTAGCGACATAGACGGCGAGCTCGACGAGATCGGATTGAACATTCAGACGCTTGAAAATCTCAAGAAGATCAAGAAAGAACTGCCGGAAGAAAAGGCCGAATACTATACCGAACTGACCGCCAAGCGCGGCGAGCTGACCGCCGAAAAACAAACCTGCCTCGACGAGGCGAAGGTGATCCAGGAGCATTTGGCGTCGCTCAAGATTCGGGGACGCATCTCCGCCTCGTCGAAGGTGTTTCCGGGGGTGCGCATCTATATCAAGGACGCGTTCCTTGAGGTAAGAAACGAATTCAAAGCGGTCACTTTCATCAATGAAGGGAATGTAGTGAAGGTGACCCGATATGAGGAGCTCGAAGAGGAGATCGTTCGGAGGAAGTAGATGTCCATTCTACCGATCGACATGCAGACCCTCTTTATGCGGCTGAGCCAGGTCGGGCGGGAACAGGCGATAGAGAAGGACGCGGCTCATCTTGCTCAGGCGCTCCGGGGAAACGAGCTTGTTCGTGAGTCCGAGGAGCAGGCGAGAACGGTAAATGAGACACGGGAGCTTGAAGACGGTCCCGACGCGGTGAAGGAAGAAGGGCAGAAAGGCGGCGAACGCCGCGAACGATCGGGTGAGCCGGGTGCGGAAGACGACGGCGGAGAACAGGACGTATTCCGCGACCCCGACTTGGGGTCGAATATCGACATCACCGGCTGACACCATGAATGCCGTCGTGGTTACCGTCCTGCTCAATGCGGCGACGTTTGCAGTTCTCTACATCGTGCTCACCCGGCGCGTTCGTCGGGAATTGGACGCGGGAGAGACGCTCGACGCGATACGTGACGAGATAAATGCGCTGGTTGTCGAGCTGAACCGGACCACCGACAGAAACGTCGGGATTGCGGAAGAGCGAATGAGGACGCTGCGAAAGCTCATCGACACCGCCGACCGACGAATCCAATTGGCGAACCGCGAGCTCGAAAAACACCAGATCGGCGTAGATGTTTACAACAAGCTCAAATCGAGCGCGGAGCGGCGACCCGTGCCCGATTCGCGCGCGCGCGCCCTCCCGACCTCGTCGGCCGAATCGTCCGGCGCCGCGGAGGCCGAATCGCTCGCGCGGCGCGTGGAAAGACTATCGCGGCAAGGATTCGACGCTCGAATCATTGCCGGCAGACTCGGCACGACGGTGGGGGAGGTCGAGTTGATTCTCTCTCTTCGCGACGGGCGGAACCGTTCGGAGAGCGATCAATGAGAGGGGGGCGCGCATGAGCGACGCCGAAGGCGGTATCCGATTCCTCTACCAGGCGCGGGAGCTTTCGCGTTCGATCGATTCGGTTATCGAGGCCGGTGACCTCGATGAGACTTTTCGGTTCGTTCATTCGATCAAATCGATGGCCGGTCAGATCGGGTTGGACGCTCTGTCGATGAAAGCGCACGAGGTGGAAACCGAGCTTGAAAACGCGCGTGCCTCCGGCGACGGGTTTGCGAGCCCGGTGCGACAGACCGTTCGCATCTGGCTCGCAGAGCTCGAAAGGGCGCTCGACGCACTTGAGCAATCGCAGCGCGCCCCGGCGGACGCGCCCGTCTTGAGCGCGTTCGAAGAGGAGATTCTCGCCGAGTCGGTGCGCCGCGGCGAGCGCTTCTATCGGCTTGAATGCTCGATCGATCCGGAGTCTCCGCTCAAGGTCGCGCGGGCGCATCTGGTGGTGAACAACCTCGAACTCGTGGCAAACGTTATCAGGACCGATCCGCCGCTTTCCGAGCCCGACGAAAGTCGATTCGGGACGATTTCGGTCCTGCTCACCGCCGATATTGAAGAGGAACGCCTCTACGAGGCTGCAAACGTCGACGAAGTCGATCGCATCCGGCTTGAACGCGTCCAACCGGGAAACGCCCCGAGCGACGTCGAGGACGACCACGATGAAAAACGATCGACGTCGAGTTCGCCGTCCGGCCCGTACCGGGTCGACGCGAGGACGATGGCGTGGATTTCCGCGCAGATGGACGAAGCGGATTCGGTCTTGAGCCGCCTCTCCGTCGGCGAAGGCGCACGGCTCGGACGATTGCGGACGATTCTCGGCGCGCTTCGCGAGACATTCGCGGCGATTCAGCGCCGTTCGGTCGGTTCGCTTTTCGACCGTCTGAAGACCACCGCCGAAGAGTTGGCCGAGTCGGTCGGGAAGCGTGTCGAAATCGTGACGTGGGGCGACCAAGTGGTCGTGGATACCAGGGTGATAGAGGCGGTATCGGATCCGCTGCTCCACCTTGTGAGGAACGCGGTGGACCACGGTGTCGAGCCTCGCGAGGAACGCGTCGCGGCGGGAAAGAGCGCGTGTGGACGGATCGAGTTGCGCGCTGAGGATCTTGGGGCGCAGATAGCGTTTTCCGTTCGCGACGACGGTCGAGGGATGGACCGAGAGAAGCTGATCGAGGAGGCGCGAAGTCGGAGCATCGTCGTTTCCGGAGACGAAAGCGTCCGAGACATCATAGGCACGCCGGGGTTCTCAACCGTCGACTCTCCGACCGATCTGTCGGGACGCGGTTTCGGACTCGACATCGTTATTCAGCGTGTCGAAGCGATCGGCGGGACGGTCGAGGTGACGACGAAAGCCGGAGTCGGAACGACGATTCGGATTACGGCGCCGACTTTGTCGCACGTCGGAGATTCTTTGATCGTGCGGTGCAACGGGAACTTCTACGCGGTTCCCGCCGCGAGCGTCGAAAGGATGCTGCCGTTCGACGCATCGGCACTTAGACGGGACCGTGGGGGAGGGATCTGGTTTGAGCGCGTGCCGGTGTACACGGTCTCCGGACGAATGACGGTTTCTTCACCGATCCCCAAAACGGGAATGGTCGTTTTGGTTCGCTATCTAGAGCGGACGGGATGGCTTTACGTCGACGATGTACTTTTTGAGCGGAAGGGCGGTGAGGCGACCGCCGGCGGGGGAATGTGATTGCCCTCGACCCGTCGTTGATAGTCTGACCATCGCCGTAGGTCCGGCCGCGAATCCGGCGATCCCGCGTCGGCCGGATCGGAACCCGTCATAGAAAACTTTACTCGCAAAGGAATTATATCGTTTCAGGGACAGCGACTCGACGCGGCTGTGGACGTCTCGGCTTGAAGCTTTCGATGGAAGCTGATATCCTCAGCGCGATTGAAATGACCGACTCGACGGGGAAGCTATGCCTGACAGACACCGTCCGAAACTGCTTGCAATGTACGAAAGCATGTACAAGGCAAGGCACGGCGAAGCGCGGCTCATCGAACTGTACAGACAAGGTATCGTAAAAGGTACCGTCACCAGCGGAGAGGGGAACGAGGCGACGATCGTCGGCGCCGCCTCGGCGCTTGACCCGGAGACCGATGTCTGCAATTTCATGCAGCGTGATTTCGCTGGTTATCTTGTCTGGGGCGTTTCTCTCTATCATCTCTTTTCGCATTACATAGCGAACCGCGACAGCTCGACCGAAGGGAAGGACGGCAACGTCCACCACGGGATGCCTTCCCGCGGGCTTCTTCCCATGGTCAGTCATCTCGGCGCGATGCTTCCGAACGTCGTCGGAGCGGTATACGCGAGGCGCCGGAACGGAACACCGTCGGTCGGCATGGCGATTATCGGAGACGGGGGAACAAGCACGGGCGATTTTCACGAATCGATCAACATCGCTTCGGTGCTTGATATTCCCGTCCTGTTTCTCATCGAGAACAATCAGTGGGCCTACTCGACTCCGAACAAGTATCAGTTTCGATGCGACGATCTTTCCACCCGGGCGGCGGGCTACGGCATCGAGGGCGAGCGAATAGATGGAACCGACGTCGCCGCCGTATACGATCGGGTGACGGAAATCGTTGAGACGATGCGTTCGCGCCTGGCGCCTTTTCTACTACAGGTGGACAGCTACCGGCTGGCGGGGCATGTGGCGTACGATACCGCCGACTATGTTCCCAAGGAAGAGCTCGTCGAGTGGCGGAAACGGGATCCGCTCGTTGTTGCCCGCAGACGGTTGACCACCGAGACGGGCATCGCAGACGCGGATCTCGTCGCCCTGGAAGCTCGGTGGGAGGAAGAGGTGTCGAAGGAGGCGAATCGCGCACTCGATCGCGAGCGGATATCTCCTTCGACCGTCGGATGGGACACCTACTCGGTGTCGTCCGAAACTCCCCGACTGCCCGAGACGACCTTGTCCGACGCTACCCCGGTGCAGGCGATCAACCGGGCGCTCGATCTTGCGATGGAAAGTGATCCTTCGGTGTTTCTGATCGGCGAGGACATCGGCGCGTTCGGTGGGCCGTTCAAGACGACGAAGGGTCTTTTCGAGAAATACGGTCGTGAACGCGTTGTGGATATGCCGTTGGCCGAGTCGGGTTTTACCGGGTTCGCGCTCGGCGCCGCCGTTATGGGTATGCGCCCGGTGGTGGAGATGCAGTTTTCCGATTTCAGCACCGACGCCGTTACGCAGATCGGCGTCAACGCCGGCACGTTCTTTTTCCGCACCGGGCATACCGCGCCGCTCACCATCCGTATGCCCGGCGGCGGCGGATTGAGCTACGGCCCTTTCCATTCGGAGGATCTGGAAGGGCTGTTCGGGACTTTCCCGGGACTAAAGATCGTCTATCCTTCGTTCGTCGACGATTTTTTCTCTTTGCTTCTCGCATCGATCTATGACGATAATCCGGTTCTGTTCTTCGAATGCAAATACCTACACCGACGGATCAAAGCCGACGTTTCGTTCGACGGAACGGTGCCGGCTCTCGCCGGAGCGCGGGTTGTTCGCGAAGGATCCGACGTAACCGTCTGCGCCTACGGGGCCATGTTGCACGAAGCGCTTGCCGCGGCGGGCGCCGCCGAACGCGCGATGGGCGTGTCGGTCGAAGTTGTCGACCCGCGCGTGCTCAAGCCTTTCGATACACGGACGCTGGTTCGGTCGGTGTCGAAGACGCACCGATTGCTCGTCGTACACGAGGCGTGGCAGGCGTGCGGTGTCGGCGCGTGGATCATCAGCTCGATCCTGCAAGAGGTTTTTTTCGAGCTCGACGCACCGCCGCTTCTCTACGCGGCGCCGGACACTCCGATTCCGTTCGCGCCGGAGCTGGAGGCGGTATACCGTCCCGATCGTAGCGGTGTGCTCGAGAAGATCAAGCAACTACTCACATACTAGGAGACTTTATGTCCGATCGTGAATTCATCGTGGCGATACCGATGCCGTTTACCGGAGAATCCATTGTCGACGGAATCCTCGTCGGTTGGCTCGTCGAGCCGGGAGACGTCGTGGAAAAGGGTCAGCATGTCGCCGAGATAGAAACGGAGAAGTCGGTCTGGGAGTTCGAATCGCCGTGTGACGGTGAAATCGTGTCCTTGAAGGCCGAGGCCGGCGACGTGGTCGACGTGCACGCGCCCCTGTTCGAAATTCGGACAAGCGACGAGAATGTCCGTCATCTCGTCGCCGAGCGCGCAGGTGACGGAGACGACGGCGCCGCGGTCGCGCCCACCGACGCGTCGGTCGAACCTGCCGGTTCCGGCCGCGTCTCGGTCTCGCCTCGGGTAAAAAGACTGCTCAGAGAGGCCGGCGTTGAAGAGTCTCGCTGGGGAGAAATCGCCGCC
>JAJRYZ010000211.1 GCA_024275515.1 Spirochaetota bacterium | reverse complement strand
GTACCGTGTCGAACTCGAGTCCTTTTGCTTCGAAGATGGTAAACACCATTTCGGTCGAAAGAATGCGCTTGAGCTCATCGCGCGCGGATTCGGTCCGAGTCAGCACGACTCTTCCCGCGCCCGCGAGAGAGATCGCTTCGATCACGTCTTTGCGCGGAACGCCGAAGACAAGAAAAGGAGGACGACCGTTGAACTTCCACTCTTCACGCATTTCGGCGCCGTAGAGCCCGACGGTTCGTTTCTTGAGATCGAGCAGCGCGTTGGAAAGGCGCACGATATTGCCCACGCAGCGGAAATTCAATGCAAGACGAAACACATCGGGGACTTCAACGCCCCGTTCGTAGAACCTGTTTCGTACCTCCTCCCATCGAAAGCCGCTCGGGTTGATGATCTGTCGCGGGTCGCCGGCCAGAACAAGACCTTCGGGGTTCCTTGCAAGGCGGAACAGAAATGAAAGCTGGATATCGGCAAGGTCTTGTATTTCGTCGCATACCACCAAGTCGTAGAGAAACCGATCCCCGGTTTCGCCGAGCGCCGCGATTGCGGCACGCGTCAGATCGATCTCGTCCCACTTGCCCTGTTCTTCGAGTTTCTGTTGATAGTATTCCGCGATGGAGTAGATATCGGTTCGGTCGTAGACGAAGGAAGGGGCGCGTTTTGCGCCGAGAAACTCGTAATCCGCGAATGAGAGCATCGCGCCGCCAAACGCCGCCGCCTTCCGTTCGACCTGCATAATGACCTGTTCGAGGAGTCGGCGCGTGTCGTCGTGGCTCGTGCGCTCCGCGCCGGCGATTGCCTGGACGAACTGATCGTAACTGCGAAAGGACGTTTTTCGTTCCCGAACACGCTCCACTTTCTTGATTATTCCGAGGGTCTTGAGTGAGAGAAGATAGTCGCACAACTCCGAGCGCTCGCGCGGGCGGAGCGCGCGCGTCAGATATCCGTCGGCAAGCGTGCTGAGTCGCCTCACGCTCAACGACGGAACGGCGCCTTTGACGATCGACCGGATCTCCTCCCATACGAGCTCCGGATCATACTTTCGCGCAAGTCTGTGATGCGCGGTGATTTCGACGAACTCGGCGAGCCTTGCTTCCTTTTCGGCCTTGGGTATTCGCCCGACCGCGTCGCAGGCCGCCTCGAGAAGTTCGCGAACCGTCAGGAAAGACGGCTTGTCGGACCGATCGTAGGTCGCATCCTCGGCGCCGGCGCGGTGTGCACTTCGCACGACAGCGGTAGGACGCGTCGTTTCCGACTCCGATCGGTTCTTGAGCAGCCCGTTGTACATGCGCTCGGCGAGCCTTTTGAGATGGGCGTTGTAGGTCAAAAACAATCTGCGACCGACGCCCGCGCATTCGAGCAGGTAGTACACCGAAATGGTCGTCTTTCCGCTCCCCGCCGTTCCCGTCACCAACAGCGGAGGTGTGTGCTGCAGGACTTCACGTTGATCATCGGTGACATGGAGGAAAAGCTCGATGTCGTCGGCGCCCGAGCGCAGCAACCTCTCGATCTCCTCCATGTCGGCGACGAACCACTTCTGAGGACCGTAGTCTCCTCGGGCCCGCTCGTGAATCGCCTCCTGTGTCGCGTACTCCGGGGGAAGCGCCGCTAGGTCGAGGTCCGGCAACTCCTCGACATCATTCGGTTCGTGGAGGAGAAACGCGGCGTTCTCAGGAATCCCGATCCGGGAAGCGCCGGCGCCGACATCGTCGTGGTGATAGAGCCCCCAGACATAGACCGCCGGCCGGTCGAGCTCGCGGCCCAACGTAAACAGCAACCGGTCGCGTCGACTCAGCCGTGCTTCAAAAACGACGTGATTACCGGATACACGGAGCTTCTTCACCCGGACACCGGAGTCCCAGAGGCCGTTGGCGAGAAAGTCGAGTTTCTCGCGAAGACGTTTTTTGCCCCTTTCGGGCAAGGTGCCGAAACCGGCCTTGCACGACTGGTTGATCAGAAGAAGAAACGGTTGAGTTTCCGTTGGCATTGCAGAATCGAATATATCCGACTCCGGCGCCGGCGACAATGCGTCACCCAATGGACCGGCCGTTCGGCGCCGTTCCGTCTATCCCTTGAGCCGTCCGGCGAGGAAATAGACTCCGGCGTCGGCCTTGTCGAACTCGTGCGCTCCCTCGTGTTCGTGGTATCGGAATCGATCGCCGACTCCGAGCGCGTCGTACACGGCCGCGACCCTCTCGGCTTCGGGACGCGCCGTTTCCACCGAAAAGTGCTCGTCGTTGTTCCCGACTTCGACGTAGAGCGGACGCGGGCAGACCAACGCGGCGATCTCCGGGTCGAGGAACGATCGCGCCGAACCCAACCAGACCGCGGGCGGCAGGTCATACGTGTAGCGGTCGTTGAAAAAGCAGCTCGTGAGCGCGACTTTGATGCGGGTATCGAGCGCGGTGGTGACGAGTGTGTAGAATCCACCCCACGAGAGCCCCATCATCCCGATGCGCGTCTCATCAATCTCATCAAGAGTCGAAAGGACGTCCAGACACCCGCGAATCTGGTACACGTTCAGCGCGGCCACGGAGCCGCCGAGCTGTTTTAGCCGTCGATCCAACAGGAGTTGGTCGACCGCGGGTCCGAAATCCTCCCTCCACATCGGCAACTGCGGAGCGAAAACCGCGTAGCCGCGACGCACCATCCGGCGCGACATGTCGTTGTAGTTGGCCGAATGAAACAACCCGGAACAAAGCTCCGGAGTGCCGGCGCCTCCGTGCTGAGATATCACAAGAGGAAAGGGCGTGTGGCCCTTCGGGATGAAAAGAAGGCCGTACGTTTCAAGCGGCGGAAGTATCTCTATCCATACGCGAAAGATCTTCCCCAGATCGTCTTCGGCCACCAGTTTCTTCCGCATCGTCGTTTTCGTCGGCAGTTCCCCGCACAGCGGCCACCCGAGCAAACCCGCCAAACGGTCCCGATACGGTCCCAGTGATCGCTCGTAGGCGACAGGCGATGAGAGATCGGGACCGAAAGCAGCCCTCCGCTCCGCGTCGACCGACTTGCGGCGTGCAGCCAGGAGCTCGTCTATTTGCTCGAGCACGCGTTCGCGATGGACGTTTCCCGCGGCGGGCGACTCCGAGTAAAGTCGCACGGGCCGCTATTCCTCTTCCGGAAGAGAAAAAAACTTGGTTCGAAGAGGCATGATATAGTGATCGGCCATGAAAGCGAGCGGCTTTGTCGCCAGATCGAACGATTCCGCGAGTTCTTCAAGGGTTTCCCGCATCTCCACGCGCTCGGCCTCGCGGTGCTTCGAAGCGGTTCGGTAGAAGTGGGGTCCATACTCCGCGTAGGCAGTCCTGCGTCGGTGCGCGGGCGAGAGCGCCGTCGGCGTCTGCGTGGAGGCGCAGGCGTAGATACCCAACGTAAAGAGACAGATGTCGGCGATTCGTTTGTAGATGGGAAACCGATACTCTTCGTCGGTCATTTCTCCGTAAGTGATAAGGCTCTCCACGTCGAAATCGCTGAACCGGATTCGGCGCCAAATGCCCTCACGAACGCGCGTTATGACGGTGTGGGAGCGGATTCTCGTGAAAGAGGCGAGCATCCGGGCGAGATAGATAAGCGTGCGTTTTTTGCTCAGCAGCTCGAGAATACGGTTCGTATCGAAAACGACCATCATCCGCCGACTGTCTTTTTCAAAGGTATACGGTCGGTTCTTGAGATCCTCGCGCGCACGATAGAGAAGCACGGCGAAGTAGAAGTAAGGCGACACTCGAAGCACCGGCTCGACGTCGTTCAGGAGCGCTTCCGAAAGCTCAGGTTGTTCAACCATGCTCTGAAGAATATCTTCGTCGTCCTGAAGGATCCGAATCACGCGTTCCTTGTCGTTGCGATTCGGCATAAAGTGGTTGACCAGGTAGAGCAGGTCCCGCTCGCAGAAACCCCATTTCGCATCAGTCATATGCATAACATACCACTACCGCCGCGCCGCGGCGAGACCCCCGTGCAGTGCTGCGGGAGAGCGCGAGCCGGCTTTTTCACTTGCCCGACGGTCGAAAAGCCTCAGCCGGCGAATACTTCGGAGAAAGGAGCAACCGGCAGTCGAACGTCGGCGTCACCTCCTCAGGCGTCCGGCGAACGAGTTTAGAAGCACCAGACTTACGCTCGCTGCCATCGCGGCCATCGCCCATACGGGCC
>JAJRYZ010000210.1 GCA_024275515.1 Spirochaetota bacterium | reverse complement strand
CTTGTATTTGCGCTCGTCGGCGGAGCCGGTGCCGGACGCGTGGTTATAAATCTCGTCCCACCAGTTGTAGAGGTCGTCATCGTCCGTCATACCTCGTTCGAGTTCGATGTCATCGAACTTGATCAGGCCGGGCTGCTTGTGCGGCGTTAGCGCGCCGCCCTCGGTGTACTCGATGACTTCCGCCTCGGCCTTGAGGCCGGAACACTTGTTGAAAGCCGCGCGGATCACGCCGTCGATCTTCACGATGAAGGCATATTTGTCCCAATAATTGATTGCTGTCGCCTGTGCGGGCATTATGCAATACCTCCAATCTCTTCAATCAGGCGGCCGCCGTCCCACTGCGTGATACGGAAGATCACGAATTCCGCCGCCTTGGTCGGGGCGATTCCGATCTCGCATGCGACCTTATACTGGTCGATGATCTCCTGCGTGTTCAGCTCGCCGTCGCACTTGACGTAGAAAGAATCCCGCCAGTTGCCCGAGCCGCCGTCGAAAAACGCGCCGTCCCGCCAGTATTCCTTCAGGAACAGTGTGATCGTGGTATTGAGGTCTTTCCAGAGTTCAGCATTGTTGGGCTTGAACACGGCCCACTCGGTTCCTTCGGCAATGGACTCGACCACGTTCAGGAACAGACGGCGCACGTTGATCGAGCGCCAGTCGGTGAGCGCTGACAGCGTCCGGTTGCCCCACGCCACTATTCCAACGCCGCGTTTCTTGACGATGGGATTGATGCGGGCCGGGTAGAGAATGTCCCGCTGTCCCTTGTCAAGCGTGTATTCGAGTCCGATGACGTCCGCGAACTTCCCATCCTCGATACCGGCGGGTGCCTTATGGACGCCATGCACCACGTCCGTCTTCGCGTAAATGCCCGCGAGTTGCCCGGAGGGCGGGACGATCCGGTTTTTGTGGGACAGAGGATCGAGGATGGTGATGTTCGGGTAGTAGATCGCCGCGAACCGGTTGTTGAACGCCGCCGTGTCCTGGACATATTCCTTTATCTCCGTCACGTTCATACCGACAGGCGGATCGAGGATGACGAATAAATCCTGCCGCAGTTCGGAGTACGTGCATAGCGCGTTCTGCACCGCCTGTGTGGTGATGCCCGGGCAGGCCAGGATGTTTATCTCGTCCACGGGATCGAAAGCGAACACGCCCGTACGCGCCGCCTGACTGCCCACGTAGTCCGTGTCGCCGATGTCCGTGAGGCCGTCGTCGCCGCCGGTGAGAGAAAACGAACCTTCCGCAGGCCTGTTTTCCGGGACGGCGGATGCGCTCCCGAGGTCTTCCACGACGATGAATTCGGATTTTTCGTTGATGCGCTCCGGCGCGTAGTTCTCCGACGCCGCGTCCATCGACAGGTCGTCGTGCAGATCGACAAGCGTTCCCCGCAGGTAGACTTTCATCTTGAAATGAATCGCCGGGTTGTTTGTCGCCGCCTCGATCTTCACGGAAATGTCGTCGCCCCATTTTCCGGGCGACACGGCTTCCACGCCAAGCGTCTCGACAGGCGTCGCGGCGCGATCCGTGAGCGTGGTCAGGCTCGTGGCGCAAGTTGCAGTGGCCGCGTCCGTTATGTCGGTGTAATGCACGACGCGGACGACGTAGCAGCGCCCTTTGACCTTTTTGAAGAACCCGTCCACGGCGTATGCGAGATGGCTGTTCGGTATGTAGCCGCCGAAGATGCGCCGGAACCGGGCAAAGCTTGTGATGAGAACGGGAACGCCCACGGGCCCGCGCTCCGTGATGCCGAAAAACGCCGCCACCGATGCGCTGACACGCTCGATGGTGTGCCGTGTGCTTTCCCGTTCCTCGACAAAAATGTCAGGGGATAGATATTCAGGCATGAGGATGGATCACCTCTCTTTCAGGATTTGCCTTTCTTTTTCTTCGGCGCGGTGGGTTTCTCGTCCATGACCGCAAGTAACCCTTTTCGGAAAAGCCGGAATACGTCCGGGTTCTCAATCATTGCCGCCGGAACGCTTTTCGTCTCACCGGCCAGAAGATGCAGCCCGCGGCTGCGTCCGAGGTTCACGGTCAGAAGCGCACCGGAGATGTTTTTCAGAAGAATGTTTTTCAAAACGGATCACCTCTGTATCGTTATCGTGAGAATGTCTCGACCGGCGTCCTCGTTGCGAAATCGCAGAGAACGAAATCCCGGTAGAGAACTAGTTTTCCTTCCTCGAGAACGTGATCGAAGATCGGCACGTCCTCGATGCGATAGCGCCCGGACGCCTGACGAAGATTCGACAGATTGGGACGCTTCAGCCCGCCGACGGGGATCATCTCGCGGAGATAAAACTCAAGAAAAACGTCCTCCGAGCCCCACGGCTCGATGCCGAACGGGCCGAGCCCCCATCCGCCGGAAACGGGCACGGCCACCACACGGTTGTCCAGAAAAAACGCGATGACTTTCTCCTGAAGTTCGAGCAGTTCGGCCCCGGTATCGGCGGTGAGAACGAATTCGAAATCAAGATGGTAATATCTGGGCCAGTTGCGCTCCGTATAAGTGAGATTGTCCAGGTCCACCTCGACGATCTTCTCCGAAATCCGTTTTGCCCGGTTCTCCTCCATTTTCGGGCCGATGACGAGAAGCGACGGAGTGTGCTTGATCTCGTAGTAGTCGTTCGGCGGCACCAGCACGGTGTGCGGCGTCACGTCCGCCTGGAGTTTCCGAATAAGTGTTTCGACCGTTTCCCTAATGAAGGAGCCCAAGGATCGCCTCCCGATAGTTCTGCCTGATCTCGTCCTTGTACTGCTCCATCACCGGGTGAAGGAACGGGCGCGGCGGAATGATGATGGTCGCGCCGTTCGGGTGTTTGATGGTTGCGCCGTATTCCATGATTGCCCCGATGTTCACGATTTCGTCTCCGTCCTTGTTGCGGGTTCCCCGCAGGAGCCCCACGAACGCTTTGTCGCTTTTGATGATCTGCGTGATGCTGCTCAGAAGGAATCCGGTATCGATGAGGGCTTTTGAAGAACCCTTTTTCTCGATGGTCACTTTCGCGAGTGGTTCGAACGCCTTGCCGCCGGGGGCCTGGGACTTGATTCCCTTCTTGATTTCACGCACGAGAAGAAGCGCGCTCTTTGTGGCGGCGACATTTAGAGCCTTTTCCATCCGGGCCGGAAGGCAGTTTTTAAGCGCCGTATCCAGCCGGTTCCAGTCCCCGAACTTTTTCACTTTCATGGATATAACCTCGCAACCGTGACTACTTTATGGCTGACGACCCCGAACACATTCAGCGACTCGACCGTCAGCGCCTTGTACCGCACGCCCTCGAACTCAATATGGTCACCCTCTCTTAG